>QEXX01000031.1 GCA_003130835.1 Anaerolineae bacterium
GTGCCATGGAAATCAAGGTGTTCATGGGTGATATTCGTAAATACGCCAATGTCATACTCACACCCCGCCACGCGATGTTGAGCTAACCCGTGAGAGGTTGTTTCTAGGACAACGTGGGTAATCGGTGTTGGTTTGCGAAAAGCCATTTTTGACAACAACCCCTGAATTTGAGGGGCCTCCGGCGTCGTGACATGAAAGCCAGTATCGAGCGATTCTTCCCCAATAATAGCGTTAACAGTAGAGATCATCCCTACGGCGATTCCGGCAGCTTTTAGGATGTGGTAGATAAAATTGCACGTTGTCGTTTTACCATCGGTGCCAGTCACTCCGATGACCGTCATTTTGCGCGCTGGAAAACCATGCCAGGCGGCTGAAAGCATCGCTAAAGCTCTCCTCGAATCGGCGACTTGGATATAGGGAACAGAAATTTCAATATTCGGTTGTTCTCCCACAACGATAACGGCACCATTGCGAATTGCCTGATCAATAAAATGATGACCATCATAGGTCAAGCCTGGAATTGCCACAAAGAGCATTCCAGGTTGAACTTGCCGAGAATCCGCAACAATCCCACGGATATCCAATGGTTCAACAAGGGAAAACTCGGAAATTAGTAGCTGGTTTTCAGAGAGTGTTTGAATGATTGCGGGTAAATTCATCGAGGCTTTCACTGCCCTATCCGTAAAGAATGAATCTTGAGTCCACTGCAAAAAGGGTATGGGACCACAAAGTCACAAAGACATAAAGCCACGAAGTTTTCATTATTATATTGTCTAAGCGCCTTTGTGTCTTCGTGGTGAACAAGCTTTTTTGAGTAGAGTCATCATTGAGATTCAAGATTATAACTCTTCAAACAAATCCCAAAACAACAAGACGGGACAATGAATTCATCCCGTCTTGTTTGCACAATAGCATCCAATGCCGTAGAATACAATTTCTTACAGATTATTGAAGCGATTGTTTCAAACTCTCAAGTTGTCCTACCACCGATCCATCCAATACCTTATCACCAACTTTGACGATCAAGCCGCCCATAATGGATGGATCAACCCGAAAAGAGACGGTAGCCTGCTCACCCATCTTGGATAAAATGTCTCTTTTTACCGCTTCCTGTTCATGGGGGAGAAGGGGTAAGGCACTGATCACTTCCGCCGAGTCGCCACTCAGCTCCACATTTTCTAAAACAACCACTTTTCCGGCTTTTACTCCCGAGAAAAACTCTTCAAGCAAGGCGTGTTGACGTTTTTCATCCAGAGCTTCGCCGATCAGTTTTTGAGCAGCAGCAATTGCCAGAGAAGCAATTTGCCCGCGCAACTCGAGTAGAATGCGGTCTCGTTCCTGAGCCGCCTCCACCCGGGCTTCTTCAAGGATTTTTGTCGCTTGAGCTTCAGCCTGAGCGATGATTTCCTTTGCCGCCGCATCGGCGCGTTCTGTTGCTTCTCTTACTTTTTGAGCCGCATTGTTTTGAGCTTCAGCTAAGATAGCCTTTGCCTCTTTCTCTGCATTGGCTCGTGCCTCGGCTGCGATGCGCGCATCTTCTAAACCTTGTGCAATTTTGTTCTTTCGGTTTTCCAACATCCGCACAATCGGCTTGTAAGCCAAAGCATACATGAGCAAGGCTAGAATTGTGAAGTTAAAAACCTGAAAGAGAAAGAAACCTAGATTGATACCTAACTTTTCCATTCTTCGCTCCCGAATAACGGAGTCATGCGGCGAAGATGATAATCAGAGCTACGGCTAGCGCGTAAATGGCGATTGCTTCAGCAAATGCCATGCCCAAAATCATGTTTGTTTGGATAATGGGGGCTGCATCCGGATTTCTCCCCATTGCCTGCACACCCCCGAAAGCCGCTAAGCCCACTCCAAAACCAGCACCAATGGCGCTGATCATCGCCAAACCAGCGCCTAGCAATTTTAAGCCATTTACAAATGCCTCAGGATCATTCATCGTCGTTCTACTCCTTTTCGATAAAGTGATTAATGTGCTTCTTCAGCATGGTGGCTTACAGTCGCACCACTAATGAAGATCGTCGCTAGTAGATAAAACACGTAAGCCTGAATAATACCAAAAAACACCTCAAAGAAATACAAGCCAACCGGTACAAGCACGGCGGTCAAGGCTCCGACAATGGACAATAACAGCGTCCCTGCAAAAATGTTGCCAAATAACCGGAAGCCAAAAGAGAGAATCTTCGCAAACTCAAGGATGAGTTCCAGAATCCCTACGATGAAATTGATCACTCCCATCGCCCCCCCTTTGATTAATTGACGGATCGGGAAAAATTTTTCAAAATATCCAATTCCCAATGCCCAAACCCCATAGACTTGGGTCATCAAGACCGCAATAAACGCTAAAGCAAAGGGAAAGTTCAAATCTGTCGCCGAACCACGCAAGAAGGGCACAATCTCGCAGGCTTCGCAGAGTTTTTCTTCTTCACCATGCCCTTCACTATGTTCACCTTCTTTAGCAATATGTTCCCGTTTTTGAGCTTTATCAATGGTATAGATACTTAGGTTCCCTACTTTAGCAAGTAAAACTGGAGCATATCCATACCCATGATGAACCTCTTTGATACGACCGATGCTTTCAAAACCGGGCACAAGTTTAACCAAATTAGCGACAAAGATGAGGAGGAAAATCGTTGCCGGAACTGGAAAGATACGAAAAGCCCACTTACCAGCCGCCCCTTCAACGGTATTCCATAAGAACTCCACTAAAGCCTCAAAAGCATTATAAAAACCACTTGGAATTAAGCTCCCACTGCGGACAAACTTCCGGACAACAAAAACCGCAATGGAAAGTAGGATCAGGTCCGCAATCAAGGTCGCCAGCATGGTATTGGTTATCTCAAAGCCAGCGATGGATAACCCAGTTGGTTCAGCCGGCAATACGACCACTGGACTAATCGGCTTTAGTATAGAGGGACCTAAAAACGCAGCATAAATACCAGCGATAATACAGAAATAGATAATCAACGTCCTCAAGTTTAGACCTTTTTTGGGTTTCTCTTCACTCACCTTTAATGTCTCCTCTCGTTTCCTCAATGTCATTTGTTGTTGTTTTCGGTTTGGTATTGATTCGTGTTGCACGCACAGCAATCAAATACGTCAGGATCAAAGACAGAGGCGCCGAACCTAATACCAAAAGAATCAAGAGAATCGGCCGAGTACCAAAGAGGCGATCAAGGTATATCCCTAGAAAGACCGCAATCAATACACTGGCTAGAGTTCCACAACCGACTTGACCGGCCACGGCAATCATCGTCATTCCATCGGCCGCCTGAAATCCGCTTGGTTTCTGTGAAGGTCCTTCTTGGGTCATGGCTTGCGGATTTTATCACAACCTACCTGTAGACGTCAATAATAGAATCTTGACCTATTTTGTAAATTACCATAAGGCTCTTGCACCAAGAGCACCAATATCAAACCAAGGAGCCGCAATCACACCCATAACAATTATACCGATGCATAAAACCGCCAAAGCGACCTTGCTCGCTTGTGGAATTGGAACAGCAACTTGTTCTTCTTCTGATCGATAGAGATAAATCACTTTTAAGACGGTCAAATAGTAGTACAAGCCCACAATTGAGTTCAAAACACCAATCACCGCTAAGCCGATCAGGCCTCGTTGAACAGCCGCCGCGAAGACGGAAAACTTGATCACAAATCCGCCAAACGGTGGCATACCAGCCAGCGATAAAAAGGACACCAACATCATCATCGCCAACCAAGGCGAGCGACGGCTCAAGCCGGCAAAAGATGCAATCTCACTGGAGCCGCTGGTCTTTTCGAACACTGCTACGGTTCCAAAAGCAGCCAGGTTGGTTAGCAAATAAACAATCAAATAAAAAATCACACTGGTTGCACCTAATTCAGATACCGCTACAAAACCGATTAGAACATAGCCTGCGTGTGAAATAGAAGAATATGCCAATAGCCTTTTGATATCCTTTTGAGCCAGTGCTAAGAGGTTTCCAATGGTCATGGTGGCTATGGACACCCCAGTCATAACATAGACCCAGTAGGGTTGAATTTCCGGAAAACCCACCCAAAGCACACGCACCAATACCGCAAATCCGGCAGCTTTTGAAGCAGTAGACAGATAACCAGCAATCGGTGTTGGCGCTCCACTGTAAACATCTGGTGCCCAAAAATGCAGGGGGAAAGCGGAAATTTTGAAGGCGAAACCGACCAAAATAAACGCCAATACTCCATAGAGGACAAAGGGCGAGAGTTGATGCTGGACAACTTGATTGACCAAGGCATAGAGATTGGTTGTACCCGTCAGACCAAATAGATAACTAAATCCAAAAAGCATAATCGCCGAGGTCATCGCTCCAAAGAGCAAATACTTAAAACCGGCTTCAGTTGATTTATTATCCTCCTTATAAAAACCGGCTAAGACATACAATGGAATAGAAGTTGTCTCAATAGCCAAATACAGCATAATGACATCGGCTGCAGAAGCCATTAAGCACATGCCCAACGTCGACACTAACATCAATACATAAAAATCACCACGTTGGCCAAGTTTTTCCAAATTGCTGCTAAACAAAGCCGTCATCGCCGCCCCAAACATAAACAGGATTTTGAAGACAAACCCCAGACGGTCAAAACGAATCAAGTCACCCCACACAAATTGGGCTTGTTCAGAGGGCACTGCGACCAGAAGACTGATCAATATCCCTAAGATAAGTCCAACTGCCGTTATCCAACCTAATACGCGGTGCTGTTCTTTAGGCAAGACTAAGTCTAGAATCAAGACCAAAGAAGCTAAAACGAATATCCACAATTCTGGCAAAATTGCCAAAAACATGGTTACATTGAAAACCGAGCCACTCACTTAGGCACCTCCCAAAAGGCGAAGTATCTGCTCCACCCCACTTTCAACGAGCGGAACCATCCAGCCGGGGAATACACCCAAAGCAACTAAGATAAACGATAAGAACAGCAACGCAATTTTATCCAGAACCGTTACGTCATGGACATGCCCTTCAAACTCCTGTGGCATTTGTCCATAAAACACACGTCCGACAACTCGGATAATGTAGGATGCGGTAATCACGATTGAGATCGCTGCAATAATGGCGATTAAGGGATAACTACTCCATACCCCCATGAAAATTGGAAACTCCGCAATAAATCCTGAAAACCCTGGCATTCCCATCGATACTAGACCACCGATGATAAAGCAAACTGCAACGATTGGCATCACTTTGCGGAAGCCACCTAATTTGGGGATTTCACGGGTATGCGCCTGGTCATAAACCATTCCAACCACAGCAAAGAAGAGAGCCGTCATCACGCCGTGAGAGAACATCTGGATACCTGAACCGATGAAACCTTGTTTTGTCAAGGTGGCAAATCCCATCAAAACCAACCCCATATGAGAAACCGACGAGAAACCGATCACATATTTGAAATCGGTCTGAACACTCGCAATAAATGCGCCGTACACAACATTGACGAGTGTCAACAATATGATCCAACCCATGTGAAACTTCGCCCCCTCAGGCAGCAACATTAAGCCCACCCGCAAGGCTGCAAAAGCACCCAGCTTCATCAACACACCCGCATGAAACATGGACACGGCTGTCGGCGCTGCCACGTGACCATCCGGGCTCCAGTTATGGAAGGGGAAAATACCGCCTAACACACCAAAACCGATAAATACAAAGGGAAACCATAAGATTTGAAATTCGCGCGAGAAACCGGCTTTCTCAAGCTCCAACATATCAAATGTCCCCAATCCGGCCGTAAAATACATCGCCAGCGCGCCGACCAAGGCAATCACCGAACCAACAAATAAATACAATGTCAGCTTCATGGCTGCATATTCACGGGTTTCTTTCCACCCCCAAATGGCAATCAGCAAATACATTGGAAACACCGCAATCTCATAAAAGAAGAACAACATAAATAAGTCAAGGGAGACAAAAACCCCAAAAACCCCGGTAGCTAAGATAAACAAGAATGTAAAGAATTCCCGCGGTCGATCATCGATACCCCATGAGATTAATACGCCGGTGAACATCACCACCCCGGTCAATAAGACCAGCGGAGCATTCATTCCATCCAACCCAACTTTATAGGAAATCCCCAAGGCAGGAATCCAACTGACTTGTTCAACAAATTGATACCCTCCTGCCTGTATGTCATAGGCAAAATAAACCCAAATAGACAAAACCAAAGCAAAAGATGCCGCCGCTAAGGCAGCTACCCTGACTTCATTTTTTCGATCTTCAGGAATGAGAAAGATAAGGATCGCTGCGACAATTGGCGTAAATACGATAAAGGACAAAATCGGAAATTGCATTCTTCACCTCTAGATCTGTTGCGGTATATTCAATCCCTTTTATGATAAGAGAGCGAGCACCGCTCGATTGATGACATCCAAGATCCAAGCCGGCCAAACACCAATCCAAAGCATCAGTACCATCAAGGGGGCAATAACAAAGATTTCCCGCTCATTGATCTCCGTCAGGTGCCCAACCCATTTCTCATTTAGTGGCCCATGTAGAACTTGTTTGATTCCCTTAAGGATGTAAGCCCCGGTAAACAGAAGTCCAATCATCGCCAACGCCGTAAAGAGAGTAAAGATCGGCCAACTCCCTCGTACGACCAAAAACTCAGAGATAAAGCCGTTTAATCCCGGAAGGCCGAGTGATGCCATCGACGTGAAGATCAAAATACCTCCATATACAGGCACCAGGGGGAATAACCCACCGTACTCATTGAGATCGCGAGTGTGAGTACGCTCGTAGATCACTCCAACCAAAAAGAACATGCCAGCTGCAGACAAGCCGTGGTTGAACATTTGCAACACAGCCCCATTGAGGGCAATGGTTGCATTTTCGCCTCCCATAGCATAGGCTGCAGCCGCAATTCCCAACACCACGAACCCCATGTGGTTAACAGAGGAATAGGCAACCAAGCGTTTGAAATCAGATTGCCCAAAGGAAGCAAATGCCCCGAAGATAATCGCCATGACCGCCAGAAAAGCAAGTGCTGGGGCATAACGCTGAGCTTCCATCGGATAAAGCGGTAAAACCAGTCTCAAAAAGCCAAAAGCACCTAGCTTCAGCAAAACCCCCGCCAAGATCATCGAACCGGCTGTCGGTGCCTCGGTATGCGCATCCGGCAACCAGGTATGGAAGGGCCACACCGGTACCTTGATGGCAAAAGCAATGGTAAAAGCCCAGAAAGCGATGGCTTTGACCGTGGAAATGTCCAAACCAAACAAAGGTTTATCCAACCTTGTCCAACGCTCGAATAAGGTGGGAATATCAAATGTACCCGCCACCACACCAATCATCTGAATGGCAAGCAACAAGCCCAATGACCCTGCCATGGTATAAATCATGAACTTGAACGAGGCATACGTGCGGGCTGGCACCTTAATTCCACCCCAAATTTCACGTTCTCCCTTTTCACTTCCCCATTGATTGATCAAGAAATACATTGGAACGAGACCAAATTCCCAGAAGACGAAGAAGATCAATAAATCTAGGGCGAGAAATACCCCCAACATCCCCAATTCAAGCAAGAAGAAAAGAATCATATAGGACTTGATATTATGTTGGATGCTAAATGAAGCCAAGATGGCTAACGGGGTAAGCAACGTAGTCAAAAGAACCATACTCAAGGCAATTCCATCAACCCCAACGTGATAGGAAGAGTTGATTGCCGCATACCAAACATATTGCTCAACAAATTGAAAACCAGTCGCATTCTTATCAAACAGGAACCACAGAGCCAGAGAGAATCCGAAAGGAACCAGGCTAAATACAAAGGACACCCATTTAATCAACTTTTCTTGCTGCTCGGGTAGAAAGAGCAGAATTGCAGCCGCAACTAAAGGAGAAAACAGAATGATTGATAAGAGATGATCGGTAATAAAGTTCATAATGTGCTCCTACTAGCCTAGGCTATTGTATGCCCATTCGTTGGATAATGAGATAGAACAGCCCACTTAATGCGATGAAACCAAACAAGGCCATCACCATATATTGCTGAATACGTCCAGTTTGAATCACGCGCAGCGAGTGGCCGGTCGACTTGGTGACATTGGCTACCATATCACCCGAACCGTTGACAACCGGCTTATCGATAAAGTTCCGCAAGAATGCACCGATTTTAATCGAGACGTCCGCTATAACGTGCAAAATACCATCGATGAGCTTTCGGTCAATCCACAAGTAAGTAAACACTTCGGAAATCCAGACCGATGGGCGGATAAAGATCAACTGATATAGCTCATCAAAATAATACTTATTCTTTAACACTGGATAGAATGCACCCAGTGCGCCTTCTAGCGGATCGGTCTCGCCTGCCTTATGGTTGCGGTAAACCAACCATCCTACATAAAGGCCACCAAGCGCCACGATAATGGAGGTAAGTAATGGGATAGGGTTAAATTCAACCCCTTTTGGCTTTTCCAGCAATGTCTCACCCACGAATTCATGGAACCAATTGGGAACAATGCCTCCAATAACCGGAAAGTGTTCGGGAATTCCCACCCAGCCAGCCGAGACAGCAAACACCGCCAGGATGATTAGGGGAACGGTCATCGTCCATGGAGTCTCCTGGGCGTGTTCGGCAGCTTTCGAGCGCGGTTCACCCAAGAAAGTGAGGGTAATCTGACGCATCGTATAAAAAGCTGTTAGCAAAGCGGCTAGAGCTAAGGTGATAAAAACCCCATAATGGGCATGCCCAAAGGCATCGGCTAAAATCTCATCCTTTGACCAAAACCCAGCGGTCACCAGCGGAAATCCAGACAAAGCAAACCCACCGATTAGGAAGGTCCAAAAGGTGACCGGCATTTTCTTCCGTAAACCGCCCATGTTCATCATATCTTGTGGGTCAACGTGATCGTCCGTGTGTAAAACACCGTGTTCCATGCCATGGATAACCGACCCGGATCCCAAGAATAATAAGGCTTTGAAAAACGCATGGGTAATCAGATGAAAAGCGGCTGCAATGTAGGCACCAATGCCCAAGGCAGCCACCATATAACCAAGCTGAGAAATGGTTGAGTAGGCAAGCACTCTCTTGATGTCATTCTGAGCGACAGCAATTGTCGCTGCAAAGAGCGCTGTCCCTGCCCCGATAACTGTCATGACGATCATCGGCGCAGTAAGCGCTCCATGACCACTGCCGGCCGATAACAATGGGAAAATGCGGATGACCATATAAACACCCGCCGAAACCATGGTGGCGGCATGAATCATCGCTGAAACCGGTGTCGGGCCTTCCATAGCGTCCGGCAACCAAACGTGCAATGGAAACTGGGCAGATTTCCCAACCGTGCCAATGAAAAGCAATATTCCGATCAAAGCTGCTGCCGATAGCCCGGCGATATAAGATGGCGTGTTGGCAAGGGTTTCAAGCACCTCTGGATTGTAGAGAATCGCCCGATAATTGAGTGTCCCTGTTTGCGAATACAGGTAAGCAATGCCGAGTAGCATAAAAACATCCCCCACTCTTGTCGTAATAAAAGCCTTGATCATGGCTGCTCGGGCAGAAGGCTTGCCATACCAGAAACCGATCAACAAATAAGAGCACAACCCCATGATTTCCCAACCGACAAAAAGGGTCAGGAGATTATCGGAGACCACCAAGAGATACATTCCAAAGGCAAAGAGACCAATAAAAGCAAAAAATCGGGAATACATCGGCTCGATGGAGGGGACTTTATGTTTGTGTCCGTGCTCATCCATTACCGTTGCCCCGTGAGGGGGTAAGCCTTTCCGATCATGGTCGCCTTCCGGTTGCCCGTAATTATGGTAACCAACACTATAAATAAAGATCATCAAAATCGTCCAAGCGACAAAGAACAAAGTTGCAGCCCCTAAGGGGTCAATTAAGACTCCGATCGAAAACCATCCTTCTCCTAAAGGCAACCACGGGATACTCGATTGAAATGGATGCTTGCCTAATTCGTGCACTTGAAGGGCACGGATAAAGACGATCATGCTACCAAGCCACGACAGAAACGCTGCTGCTATCGCAATTGTGTGGCTGAGCCCCCGGTATCGGTTAGTGAATAGAACAATTAAGAAAAACGCCAACAGGGGAGGCAGTGGAATTAACCAGATTAAAGTTTCAGTTGTCATTCATCCTCCATCCACGCAGTTGTTATCAAAAAACTTAATACTTCAGCAAATTGATCTCATCTGCGACAATAGACTGACGTCGTCGATAAACAGAGATCACTAAGGCTAAACCGACCGCGACCTCCGAAGCTGCCACTGCGAAGACGATCACAGCAAAAACCTGTCCAGCCATCTTATCAAAGGTCAAATATCGCCAAAATGCCAGCAAATTAACGTTGACAGCATTCAGCATCAACTCCACACCCATTAGGATCGCAACCGCATTCTTGCGACTCAGGACGCCATACAAGCCAATGCTAAATAGCGCTGCAGCGAAAATTAAGTACCAAGATAATGGAACCATCGCTCGCTCCTTATTTCTTATCCCAGGCGATAATAATCGCCCCAATCAAGGCTGCCAAGAGCAGGATTGAGGCGATTTCAAACGGAATGAGGTATTGATTTGCCGATACCAAAGCCACACCAAGCTCACGCAAGGGGTCATAGCCTGCAGGAAACGGGCTCGGTTGGATAGCTGCTTTTTCCCAACCCTGTACCAAGAAAACAATCAAACCAAAAATCCCTAAGGCAAGGATGGCTGCGATCGGCCATGTGGAATTGGTTTGAGGGCCGGGATCCTGAGCAATTCGACGCGTCAGCATAATGGCAAAAATCATTAAGATGGCAATTGCTCCGATGTAGATAATCACTTGTGCCACCGCAAAGAAACCCACTTCCAATAAAACAAAATGAATGGCAATCCCGAACAAACTCAAAACTAACCAAAGCGCTGCCCGCACCATATTGCGAGTGGTCACCACCATGAGAGCCGAACCTAAGGTAATGGCACTAACGAGGATAAAGATGATTTGTATAGGAGACATCCCGATTTTTCTCCAAAATTAAGATGCTTGTGAAGTTGAAGTCGATGACTTAACCGGAAAAGCTACCCGTATTTTTTCAGGTTCTGCCACTTTTTGTCGTTCTTTGCGCGCATAACGTCCGACAGCCTGGATCACAAAATATAGAATCACCAGATTGCTCAGCAACATGACAAGCACATAGATCCAATAAGGCAAACCGGTCATCACCTTATCTAAAATTGCTGTAATGGATAACACCGTTAGGATCAGAGGCGTCAGGAACTTCCAGCAGAAACTGAGCATCTGATCAATGCGCACCCGTGGAAAAGAGTATTTAATCCACATGATTACCCAATACATAACCATGGCTTTGATGAAGAAATAACCAATCCCAAGGATGGGATACGTCTCTGCCCCCCAGCCTCGCCATCCACCCAAGAAGAAGGTTGCAAACAAGCCGCCAAAGGTTAAGGCATGGAGCAGTTCACCCGCATAAAATAAACCAAACTTCATGCCCGTATATTCGATGTGAAAACCAGCCACAATCTCCGACTCGGCTTCCGAGAGGTCAAACGGTGCCCTGCCCAACTCAGCTTGCGCTCCAATCAGGAAAACAATTGCAGCAATCGGGGCTAAAACGATATACCACACCGTTTGGCTTTGAACAATATCTGCCAAGGACATACTTTTGGCTAAAATGACCGGGATCAAGATTGCAATCACCATGGGCACTTCATAGGAGATCATTTGTGCCACCATACGAAAAGCGCCCAATAAGGCGAATTTATTATTCGATGCCCAGCCGGCCATAATAATTCCAAGCGTTCCAATGGCACCAACAGCAACGATATATAACGCCCCGACATTGATTGTGCTGCCAACCACCGTCACAGATAGCGGAATAACCGCCCAAAGGATAATCACCGTCGCCAAGGCTAAAATGGGAGCCAGGTTATACACAAATTTATCTGCGCCTTGCGGTGTAATATCTTCTTTGAGCAGCAACTTGATGACGTCCGCGATAGGCTGAAATAGTCCAAATGGGCCTAAACGATTTGGGCCTAGCCGATCTTGAAAACGAGCCACCACTTTTCTTTCAACCCACACAAGAAAAATATCCACCAAGAGTACGGCTGAACCAAGGACAACCACTCCTAGGGCAGCCTGGATGACGGATATCCAACCGCTAGATAAACCCAATCCGGCAAGATACCCCTCCAACCACTTTGCGATAAACGTTACGGGATCAGCCATGAAAAAACCTCCGATTTAGATGCTCCCTTGTTGATCTTTATCCGCGCGAAAAGGCTGATGAGTTGTCCATCAGCCTTTTCGATGATTTTCTAAGACCATTCTAAAATCCCCTTGCGCCAAGCATAGATTAGGCCGATAACCAGAACCTCAATAAAGAGAATCCCTACGATCACACCGTATAGAGGAAGTTGATTGAATGCTACAGCCCAAGGGAATAAGAATACAATCTCAACATCAAAAACAAGAAAAACCAAAGCAAAATTGTAATATTGTGCCTTGAATTGTACCCAAGTGTCTCCTACAGTTTCAATCCCACATTCATAGGTCTGTGTTTTGAGAGGATTTGGTTTTTTAGGGGCTAAAATACGAGGGATGATAAGCGCTGCGATCGGGAATATCGGTGCGATGACAAGCATCAGCCCAATGAACAACCAATCATTTAGCATAAAAGTTCCTCCACCTTTGGTCAAAATGACGGGCACATTTTACCATACTCTTAAGTCGATTTCAAACTATTTCGCAAAAAATCATCCCTACATAAGAAATACTTATGATGAAGCTAGCCTTTTCTGTGCTAATTCTGAAGATTATCCTGAGAAGTTTCCTGCGATAAAATAAGTTCTAGATAGCAATATGAACAAGAACCCGCTTAAATTGACTCAGAGCAAACGCCAAGCAATAAACTCACCTGATGCTTTTGTCTGGGATGGGACATCCATCATTTTGACTTGGGTGCTCGTTTTGACGGTTACCCGACGTCTGCTCGTCACCCAATGGACGGAAGATTTATATATCATTGCCTATATTGCCAACTTAGCCTTTCTTTTTGGATTAGCCCTTGGGTATAGCCGT
This sequence comes from Anaerolineae bacterium, assembly GCA_003130835.1. GTDB lineage: Bacteria > Chloroflexota > Anaerolineae > Anaerolineales > UBA4823 > NAK19. Next base: position 13,064 of record QEXX01000031.1, read on the forward strand.
TTTAAGAGTCTCGCGGTTATGTTGCTTGCTTCGATCTACGGTGTTTTCTTTGTGGGTTGGCGCTTAGGCTTGTTGCAAAGCTCCGAACTCACTTGGAATGAAAAGCTCGCAACAATTTTTATTCGACTTTCTTTAATTATGCAACGCATCTCCGAACGACAACCTGTCTATGACCCTCTTTTATTTTTACTCCTGATGATGGTGTTGTTCTGGGTTCTCAGTCTGAATACCGCCTATGCCCTTGTGCGTTCTAAGCAGATTGGGCGGTTGCTCGCCCCTTTATTTCTTGCCATCATCCTGATTCACACCTACGATCCGCTCGTTCCAGCTCGATTTGCCTATTTGATGGTCTTTTCTTTCTTAGCGCTTTTGGTCATCGGGCGGCTCTTTTACTTGCAACAAAAAGAACACTGGCGTCAAAGGCAGTTTTATATCCCGTCCCAACTGTCATCGGACACCCTTCAAATCAGCCTCGGCTTTGTTCTGGTCATTTTGGTTTTTGCCTTGATTCTTCCTGCAAACCGCAGCCAATGGGATACGATGGTTCGGGTGTGGGAAAAGGTTAAGCAACCCTTTCAATCGCTTCGCCAGGATTTTGAAAACGCATTTTCTTCCTTGCGTATAACGACTCAGATCGAAACCGAATTTTATGAGCGCACGTTAAATTTAGGACGAGGCATCGAATTAAACGAGCAAGAGATCTTTACTGCAATTGCGCACACTAAGTTGCCGGAACAAGCCCGTATTTACTGGCGATCTCGTGTCTATGATACTTATGAGAATGGACAGTGGAGGCTATCAGATGTTTCTACGCTAGATTTTCCAAGCAATGCCTTTGATGCGAAACAGCCTTCCTTTCCAAACCGTCCTGCCCGTTTATACTCCTTTACTATTTATCCCCATCAACCCCTGCAAACCTTCATCCTTCCGGCCCAACCGCATTGGATCAACCTAGCAGCCGAAATCGAATACGTTGAGAACGCGGATGGAAGCATGGATTTACTAGCTGTTCGCTCACCAAATCCTTTGCCGGCTGGCAAAACTTACAATGTCCGCTCCTCCCTAAGTGACTTAACGGTTGAACAGCTTCAACAAGCTGGTGAAGATTATCCGGACTGGGTTATTGAACGTTACCTTCAACTCCCAACCTCACTCTCAGAGCGAACCAAAGACCTCGCGCTGCAAATCACTCAAGGCCTAGCGACACCTTACGAGAAAGTTGTTTCCATTACAGAATATCTGCGCAGCCATATTACATACATTGAAACCATTGACGAACTTCCGAAGGACCAAGAGTTGATTGACTGGTTTCTCTTTGATTATAAAAAGGGGTTTTGTAATTATTACGCAACTGCCGAAGTTATCCTATTACGTAGCCTTGGTATCCCAGCTAGGCTTGCCGTTGGCTATGCAGAAGGAACCATGGAAGATATTCAAGCAGCAAATGTTTATGTCGTCCGTCAACTCGATGCCCACGCATGGCCAGAGGTGTTTTTCCCCGGCATAGGCTGGATTGAATTCGAACCAACCAGTTCTAAACCGCCTGTCGTGTACCCTCAGCAACCGCAAGAAAAAGATTTACCAACCGAAGGTACCCCTCAAGAAGTTAATGCTCAAGAAATTCTGCAGCGGCTTCAGGAAGAACAAAGCAGCCAACCTAATTCACCCGCTCCGCCCCAGACTCAATTTCCGCTCATCGCTGCCATCATGGTGTTCGGTATTCTAACGCTATTGGTATGGGCACATTTCAACCGCCCAAAAGTATCTCTTGCTTATCGTCAACTTCCAGAAGCTCTAGAGAACCGCATCCGAGCTCTCGGTTTTTCCCCACCGAAACTGCTAATTCTATGGAACCAGAGTACCAAACTTTCTCCTCTAGAAAAATCTTATCAGCGTATTAACACAGCCCTCAGCATCTTACGCTCTCCTGCACCTGCATACCTGACACCCTCAGAGCGCGCTGCCAGGCTTCAAACAATCCTTCCTGAGGCAGCTCCACAGATCACTCAACTCCTGCAACACTATCAGGAAGCTGTCTATGGGAAAGAGAATCGAACCTTGCTTGAACTGGCTGACCTTGGTTGCGGGATTGTACGTCTAGCCTGGCAAAAACGCTTCAAAAATGAGCTGGCAAGTTTATTCCAGAGGCGAGAATAACCGTTGATAAGTCTCTGCAAATAAAGCTGGTGTACCGCCAGTATGCCAAAATAGCACAGAGGCATCCTTTGGAATTTCTCCTTTCTTGACCAAGTCAATCAAGCCTGCTGCTGCGCGTCCCGTGTAGACAGGGTCTAAGAGAATTCCCTCTTCACGCGCAAACTCATATACTGCTTGACGATCCGCTGCCGTTGGGATGCCGTAGCCTTCTCCGCGATAAGAATCCTCCACCAAAATCTCATCCTGTGCAACAGAAATTGGAAAAGAATAGGTTTGAATCGTCTCCGAGAGAAGTTGATGGATGCGTTCCTGAAGTTTCGGGGCAGGTAAGTCAACGCTAATGCCGAGGATACGCGCCGACACACCGCTGATTTTACAGCCAAGGATTAAGCCCGCTTGTGTTCCACCAGAAGATGACGGAAAGATTACCCAATCCACGTCAACCCCTTGCTCTGCAAGTTCTAACATCGCCTGTGCATAGGCTAACACCCCCAGAGGATTCGAGCCCCCGTAAGGAATAAGATACGGTCGTTTACCCTCACTCCATTGACGTTGGAACACGTCTCTAATCGTTTCTTCGCGCGCTTCCTTTGAACACCAGACCAGGTTTGCGCCAAGTAGATGATCGAGGAGAATATTGCCGCTATACCGCTGCGGTGGATTGCCCGTCAGAATCAACACACATTCAAGTCCAAATTTTGCCGCCGCTGCTGCCGTTTGACGACAATGGTTGGATTGTGGAGCGCCGGTTGTGATCAATGACTTTGCTCCATGTGCGAGGGCAGCGGCAATCAGATATTCTAACTTTCGCGTTTTGTTCCCGCCCAATGCCAAGCCAGTCAAATCATCCCGCTTGATCCATAATTCCCTCAAGCCGATTTTTGCCGCCAAGTGGGTCAATTTTTCGACTGGTGTTGGCAAATTGGCAATTTTGATACGAGGCACAGTGGATAGGATCGATTTCATGACATCATTCTCCTTTGCGCACGTAACAGCCCCAAGTAACGGGGTAAAATTTCTTGATAGAGTCGGTATTTCACAGGATTCATCACAAAATCCCATGCACCGATGTGCTGAATGGTTTCTCCACCAAAGCCGACCTTAAAGCGATAGACCCCAAACATGGGATCAGTTTCTTCGAAGTTGTCGGGAGCTCCCCAGAGATCATATTCCTTGATTCCAATCTGCCGCAAGAATTGGATTGCTCTCCAATGTAAAAGATAGTTGGGCATTTTTTCTCGGTGTTGGCTGCTTGACATCCCATACATATACCAAGCTTTATCTCGGAAAATCAAAAGCACCAGAGCAGCAACCGCCTCTCCTTGGTATTCAGCAATCAAAATGTGGGCAAAAGGAGACAGGTGCATTGAGGTTGCAATGGGTTGATTGGCTTGCGCCATATCCGAAGGCGATCGAGAAGCCCTCAAGAATGTCTGCCAAACGGTCAAATAATAATCTTGATCGCGGATAATAAATCCATCCCGCAAGCTGGTCTCTTGGTACATACGATACAGCATTTGGAAGTCTTCTACGCCCCCTTCGCGCACCCTAATGCCTTTCTTTTCCGCCAATCGAATGTTATACCGTGTTTTCTGTTTCATCCGCCTTAGAAGCTCCTCTTCGGAAGAAGCTAGATTTAATACAACCGTGTTGCGAAATTGAATTTGTTCCCGCGAGAAGATCCACCCCCGATCACTCAGCGTGGAAACCACCAGTTTGCCAACAGTCGAGTCTTGGCTAAGCGCGATCGAGTTGTTTTTCGCATGCATCCAAATTCCCTTTGTTACCCAATCATACCCCGACTCGCCATATGCATACACGACGTCTGGATCAATTTTTACCAAAATCGCTTTTTCTTCCTTTGCCAATCGTTCTATCTCTTGTAACACTCGTTTGACGACAAAGGCATCTTTCCAATCCCTGAGCAAAGGCCCTTTCGGCAAATAGAGCAAAGTGCCCCACTTACCTAAAATGGGTACAGAAATGCTGCGTCTTAATACCAAGGCTGCCCCAATCAGATCCTCCCCTTCTTTCCAGACCTGAGGAAGCACTTCCCAGCCAAAGTGTTGCTTTACTAAACCCCATTGCCAAGTCTGTAAAACATGGGTCGTAGGAAAAGACGCAACGATCGAGTTCCATTGGGCAGCGTCCATCATAAGAGCAGCTCTCGCCGTTTAAAATAGAGTCTATATAACCAATAGAGCCACCGTGAGTTGACGAAATCGTAGGGACCCGCATAGCGGACAACCCGCCCCCCGAAACCTCGCTTAAAGCGATAAACTCCCCATAAACCGCCCTTACGCTGCTCAAAGTGCTGTTCTAACTCAGCTTCGTCATAGTCAGGCACCCCCCACAAATCATAAAGGGTGCACCCTCTCTTTTTTGCCCATAAAATGGCGTTCCACTGAAGCAAATAGGGTGCCATCACTTCACGATGTTCATCTCGTGAGGCCCCATAGAAATAAAACGCGCGTTCCCCTTGACAAAAAACCATCAAGCCAGCAATTGGCGTGTCGCGGTAATAGGCAATCAAGAGTTCACTCTGCCCAAGCTCAGAAAAACTGCGATAAACCTTCTCATAATACGCATAGGAATGAACGGCGAAGCCATCTCTGTGACCGGTTGTTTGCATCATTTGGTAAAACAAGTCGATGTCCTTGGCCGCCCTTACCACCACACCTTTGCGCTCCGCAAGCCGAATGTTATACCGCGTTTTCTGTTTCATGCGGGCAAGAATCTCGGTTTCCTCTGCTTTTATATCGATCAAAATCGTCCTAAGAGGTTGAATGGCATGAGAGCTGATCTCGAAACCCACTGGACAATCCTGGGAATCCATTTGATTTTCCAGCAAAATGTCAGGCTCTACTTTGACAAAAGCTACTTGCTGCTGGTGGCAAAATGCTCGGAGCTGTGCAAGGATCGAATGGCTAAACGCCTCTTGATTCTGTTGCGTTAGCCAATCTGCAAGTCGGTCTTGACCACCCACAGGCCCCTTTGGAATGTAAGCAAAGCGCAAAATCCCAAAAACATTTTTTACAAGTACCTGTGCTCCCCATTCTTGATCGATGAGATGATAAACATCCCACCCAAATTGCTCTTTGAACTTCCCCCAAGCACTGCTTTGTAAGAGATGGGCTTGTGGATGCTGAGCAAGAAAACGCTCCCATTGCAAATAGTCTTTCCGAAAGCTCATGGAAGGATCAATGTTCAGCGTCCCTTCAAACCAAGCACCGTTGAAGGGGTACGCAGTAAGATTAGCAAATCAATCAACAGGTTGCGGTTCTTGATATAGAACAAATCATACTCTAGCTTCACTGTCGTCTCTTCGATCGAGGCAGCATAGCCATAATTGATCTGTGCCCAACCTGTCAATCCTGGCTTTACCAGCAGACGGGCGCGGTAAAAAGGTACTCGCTTTTCGAAGTATTCAACCAACTCCAGCCTTTCGGCGCGCGGGCCTACCAAACTCATTTCGCCGCGTAATACATTAATGAATTGGGGTAATTCATCCAAATGAGATTTGCGCAGAAATCGACCAACTCGCGTGGCGCGCTGATCGTTTTCTTGTGCCCAGCGTGGTTTGCCATCTGATTCGGCATCCCGGCGCATCGTGCGATACTTAATTAAGGGGTAGGGTTTAGCCATACGACCTAAACGTATTTGGGTGTAAAAGATCGGAAACCCATCATCAATGACAATCGCCAAAGCAATAAAAGGAAAAGTGACCAAAAAGATCAGCATACCAAATAAGCTGCCCACAATGTCGAATAACCGTTTCAGAAGTTCATCGAATACGCTCACCGAAGCTTCATCGACAAATGACCGTAACACCCAATCTGCTTCTAAAATCCGTATCGGCACTCTTCCCAACAAACGTTCATACATTTTCGGCATTCGGGTGATCTCGACCCCGCTTTCCTGAGCGGCAATCAGGGCTTGAAACATGTTGCTATTCAAAGGCCCCGAAATGGCGACGATGATGTCCGAGATCTCATATTTCTTTATGAGGTCAAGGAGATCATCGCTGGTTCCCAGTACTGGAATACCTAAAATCTCCTTACCTTGTTTTTCTGGATCATCATCAACCACGCCAACCACCACAAAGGGAGGAGGAGTAATCGATTTATAAACTTCGATCATCAATGTGCCTGCATTCCCCCCACCGACAATTAAAGTACGCCGCAGTAACTGGGGCATCGTAAAAATGCGGATGTAAATCCAGCGCCATAGTAGCGTAAGGAAAGACGCAGCTACCAAAAAAGTTGCCACACCTCGCCGAGGCAACATCGCCCGCGGAGAATTGGCATAATAGAAAAATAGCACAAGATAACTAACAAAGCCAACTACAGCAGCCGTTGTCACTCCCCTAATTGTCGCTCGCCAATCGGAGGCGCGGTATAAATCGTAGAGCTCGACTAATAATAGAATCCAAATGAGAGGAATTAGCCAAAACCACCACGGCACCCTGCGCTGAATAAATTCAACCGAAAAGCCTAAAAAGCGCTCACTTATAGCCCAAAAATATAAAGACAATAGAAATGAAATCGAAGCCGCTAGAAAATCCCCCAAGATGAGTAAGGGACGGCGTTCGTAAAATCGCAACCGCCAAGGCCGCGAGGGAATTTCTGTGGGTTCATTTACCATCTGCAGTCACTAAACTCCATAAAAAAGCTGTTCCCCAACTTAGGTGCATGGTCACCATACTCAGTGGCAAACCAATCAATAGGTATGCTCTCTTGCGCTTTAAAGCCTGGTGGATTCCAATGACCAACAAAGCTAGGATATACAGCCCAATTTCAAGCATCAGCGCGTATCTTGCCATAGTAAAAAACGGGGAAAATAGCAAAAAAAACAAAATCGATAAGACAAAAACAGGTGGTAGCAATTGCCGCCAGCGCAAGGTTTTGGGATATCTTTGCAACATTTTGGCTTTCCAATACCCATAGCGCCAATACTGCTTGGCTAGCTCGCTCAGATTCTTACGAGCAAAATATTTGGTGCGGATGTTCGGATCGAACCAAATTCTGCCGCCATTCAAACGTATCCGCGTATTGAATTCATAATCCTCGTTGGTCAACAAATTTTCGTTAAATTTACCAATTCGCTCATAGAGGGTTTTCCTAAACGCCCCAAATGGGACTGTATCCACAGCTTTCGCTTTGCCACCGATCCGATAAAGGGCATCCCCAACCCCAAGAGGATGCGAAGCTGCCACAGCAATCGATCTCGCAATCCAAGTTTCAGCCCCCGCTTCAATTTCCCATAATCCCCCCACATTATCCCCTAGGTTTTGCTCCAAAGCGGCAACGCATCTTGCAATGTAATCTTGACTCGGCAAAGAATGCGCATCCAAGCGAACTATGATTTCCCCCTGAGCTTGTTCGATGGCGCGATTGAGCGCTTTCGGTATAACCCGCTCGGGATTTTCTATAATGCGAAGATTTAGATCGGGATGTTCAGCAATGAAAGACTCTATCACGTTTCGTGTGTTATCGGTCGAAAGCCCATCTGCAATAAGGACTTCAATCTGATTGCGTGGATATGTTTGTTGGTAAATTGCCGCAAGCAACGCAGCAATCGTCTCTTGCTCGTTGTAACAAGGGATAATGATAGATACCTTCTGTTCGGTCAATTCAGGGTAGATTATACCCTTTATTAACCGCCAAAATGACTACCGGAAGGCAATCGCTTCAATCTCAACTGCGGCATTCTTGGGCAAGGCAGCCGCTTGGACAGTAGTCCGCGCAGGGTAGTTTTCCGAGAAAAATTCCCCGTAGACTGCGTTCATCTGACTAAACTCAGCCATGTCGCGCAGATAAACGGTAGTTTTGACAACCTTATCCAAACCCGACCCAGCCGCTTCAAGGATATGCTTAATATTGGTCAAAGCTTGACGGGTTTCTGCCTGTATGCCCCCGGCAACAATGTCACCGCTTTTGGGGTCGATTCCTAATTGTCCAGCCGTAAAGATTAAATTGCCAATAGCTACACCGATCGAGTAGGGTCCAATCGGTTGTGGCGCATTTTCACTTTGGATAATCACTTTCTGTTCCATCAATGATCTCCTTGGGAATTGTGTTATCTACTATACGCTTCACACAACGATGTTAACCAAACGCCCACGTACATAAATCACCTGTTTTGGGGAATTGCCGCTGAGATGCTTTTGGACTATTGGGCTCTCTAGTGCTGCTTTCTTGGCATCCTCCTCGCTTACTGAAGCTGGCAAATCCACACGATCACGCACCTTACCATTGATCTGAATGACAAGGGTAATGGTTTCTTCTTTTGCAGCTTCCTCATCAACCTGTGGCCAAGGTTGAATATGGATAGAGTATGGTTTTCCCAGCAAACTCCACAGTTCCTCAGCAATGTGAGGGGTAGCAGGAGCCATCAACCTTAAGTAAATATCCACCGCTTCTTCCCATTCCGCCGATCCAAACGCTCCCGCTTCTTTGGCATCCACCATCCCATTGAGCAATTCCATCAAGGACGAAATGACCGTGTTAAATTCAAATTGCTCGAAATCTCTAGTGACCGAACGAATCGTCTGATGGACTTTTCGTCTTAGGGTTCTCAAAACCTCTGGGGTTGGCTTCTGATTTGTTTTTGGCCGATCTAGGATTGTTGACCACACCTTTCGCAACCATCGAGCCGTCCCTTCAATCCCGCTACTGCTCCAGGGAGCACCCATATCCCAGCGGGCGAAAAACATCAGATATGCCCGCACCGTATCTGCGCCATATTTTTCGACCAATTCATCCGGAGCGATGACATTGCCCCGACTCTTAGACATTTTTTCCGAGTCTTCTCCTAAGATAATCCCCTGATTGCGAAGCTGAATCATCGGCTCAGGGCCCTTGGTGATTCCCATATCCCGGCATGCCTTGTGGAAAAAGCGGGTGTAAATTAAGTGCATCGTGGCATGTTCGATCCCGCCTGTATAGGTATCCACCGGCATCCAGTAATCATATTCCTGCGGGTCAAAAGGGCCTTGGTCATATTTCGGACTAAGATATCTCAAATGATACCAAGAGGAACACATAAACGTGTCCATGGTGTCCGTCTCTCGTTCTGCTGGCGAACCGCAAGCTGGACAAGTGGTAAACCGCCAAGTGGGATGAAGCTTCAAGGGGCTTTCGCCCGTTGGCAACCACTCCACGTCTTCGGGTAACAGCACAGGAAGTTGGTCTTCTGGGACGGGCACGGCACCGCACTGAGAACAATAAACGATTGGGATCGGCGCGCCCCAATAGCGTTGCCGGGAAATTAACCAATCGCGCAATTTATAATTGACTTTTGCCTGCCCAAGCCCTTTTTGTTCTAACCATTGAATGACTTTCTGGATAGCAACCTCTCCCTTTGTACCGCTAAATTCTCCTGAATGGATCATATCTCCATACTGAGCATGATAAAGGACGTCCCGATAATAAGGCACATCCCATAAGTATTCCATGGTCGTCCGATAGGCTTGGGTATGCGCATCTTGGTCTTGAAGGCGAAAGAGAATCTCACGATCGGCTTGAATGGAAGACAGTTGAATCACACGATCGGAAAAGATGAACAACCAATCTGCCCCTACAATCTCAACCCAGCCCCCGGCTTGCAATCCTTTCTGAGCTTGCTGAACAAAGTCTTCGACACTCTCCTTGCTAAGGATAACCTCCAAGCTATCCTGATTTTCATCCCGAACCATGCTTTGTGTTTTTAGAAAGTGAATGAACGCTTCAGAAACAAAGGATTTTCGAATCAAGGACTTGCGAGTCGGACTTGGATTCTCAATCACCGGGATAATCGGCAAACCGAACTTCAACGCGAATTCAAAATCGCGCTCGTCATGGGCAGGTACAGCCATAATTGCCCCGCTGCCATATGTCATCAAGACATAATCCGCAATCCAAATGGGTATTCTCTCATTGTTCACTGGATTGATCGCATAACCGCCTGTAAAGACACCCGTTTTCTCTTTCCCTATGGCTTCGCGCTGGATATCGCTTTGCCGAAGGGTATAGGCAACGTAATCGGCTACGGCTTGCTGTTGTTCTGGGGTAGTAATCTTTTCGACCAAAGGATGCTCAGGTGCTAACACCATGAACGTTGCTCCCCACAACGTATCCGGCCGGGTGGTAAAGACTTCTAAATCATCTCCTTGTTCAGTCTTAAACCGCACCATTGCCCCTTCAGAACGACCAATCCAATTGGTTTGAAGCAACCGAACCCGTTCTGGCCAATCCAAATGCGAAAAATCTAGCAGTTCTTCGGCATATTTGGTTGTGCGGAAGAACCACTGCTCCAAATTCTTCTTGATCACTGGGGTTCCACAACGTTCACAATGACGGTCTTCGCCCCACACTTGCTCCCGGGCAAGGGTTGTGTTGCATTGTGGGCACCAGTCAACCGGTGCCAGTTTACGATAAGCCAAATCATGTTCAAACAACTTAATGAAAAACCACTGTGTCCAGCGGTAATACTCAGGATCAGACGAGATCGCTTCGCGTTCCCAATCAAACATTGCCCCCATGCTGCGCAATTGCTTACGCATTCGTTCGATATTGGAATAAGTCCATTGCTTGGGGTGGATTTTGTGTTTCACCGCTGCGTTTTCAGCCGGCAATCCAAAGGCATCAAACCCCATCGGAAATAAAACATTGTATCCACGCATGCGCATAAAGCGGGCTCGCGCATCTGAAGGCGCCATGGCATACCAATGACCAATGTGTAAGTCTCCGGAAGGATAAGGCAACATTGTCAAAGCGTAGTGCTTAGGCTTTGAGGTATCAATGACTGATCGATACAGACCATCTTTTTCCCATTTTGCTTGCCATTTGGGTTCAATTTCTGAAGGTTGATAAGCTTTTGGATAATCCATATAGCCTCCATTTGTTAGCGAAGTAGATTTGGCATAAGCGTTGCATCCATCCGTCAGGCAAAAATGCATTGATGGAGAGAAAGCATTGATGAAAGCAAATCAAAAATGGCTGTCTTTTTTCCTCTATTTGTCTCGACAAATCGATACCCAAGTCACCTATTCAGGTTCGCATAGTTCACAAGTCGCACAGCTTGCTTGGGAAACTGCCCGTAAGATTTCTCTTAGCGAGCGTGAAGTGCGAACAATCTACTGGGCATCGTTATTCCACGATATCGGAAAAGTAGGCGTGCCAGCCGAAATTTTATCAAAAAAAGGACCACTCGATGAGCAAGAATGGCAGTTCATCCGGCTTCATCCGATCGTTGGCGCAAATATTCTTCGTGGTTGTGGATCGATGTCATCTATTTATCCAATCGTTCTATACCATCAAGAAAAGTTCGATGGTTCAGGTTATCCATACGGATTAAAGGGCGAGTCGATACCCATTTATTCACGCATTCTCGCCGTAGTGGATGCGTATGACGCGATGACCAATCAGCGAGTTTACCGGCAACCTCTGCATCCAAAACAAGCCGTCGAAGAACTACAGAAACATCGCAATACCCAATTTGATCCTTACATTGTAGAACAATTCATCCTTGTCCTTCGCAAACACTCTAATTTTGCATGTTGATTCTTAAACCAAAACCTCCGTCCCACAGGGACGGAGGCAATCTCCGCGGTGCCACCCTGTTTACTTGCTCAGGCAAGTCAACTCTGCGGCGATAACGGCGCCACCGGCGCTAGTTACTTACTTGGATTCACTAACGCAGGTAGTCAATGTGACCGCAGGCGAGTTCAGCTCCATTGTGCTCCACAAACACAATGCCGGGCTCGCACCTCTCTCTCCCGGCTCGCTGGTGGATAGCCTACTACTCCTGCTTCCCTTCTGCTTATAATTGTGTGGACCCAGTGGGATTCGAACCCACGACCTTCTCAATGCCATTGAGACGCGCTCCCAACTGCGCTATGGGCCCATCAATTTTGGGTCGGTTCTCTTTCCCTTCCCAGTGGACCTGGAGGGATTCGAACCCTCGACCTCTTCAGTGCGATTGAAGCGCGCTCCCAACTGCGCTACAGGCCCTCATCAGGCTGAGAATGATTCTACCTGACCGATCGAAAGCTGTCAAGAAAAACTTGGCTGGTGATTGCCCAGATCTCTGGAAAAAAAAGGCTCTGCTCCTTTGGTATAACAAGATAAACTGAATCCCAATACCAGGAGCAGAGCCTATGGAAAGTTTACCGCAAAATGGGCAAGCTTTGATCCGGGCAACCGAGAAAGCCCTGAAAGATTTTTTACAACCCTTCACGAGCATCTTCCCAGACCAACGGCTAAAGCGCAACGGCGAA
>QEXX01000032.1 GCA_003130835.1 Anaerolineae bacterium
GCCAGGAGCAGGGCGTCGCGGTGAGCAGCGAGAGGTTGAAGAGAAGGCAAGTCACTCATGGGCGGCCTCCTTCTGCAATTTTTTGACTTCATCAACCAGTTGCGCAAAAGAAACAAACTCCCGCCTGAGCCAGGTTGGCTGAGGGGCCTCGGCAGGCGCTTGCACTTCAGGCTGTGCAGGCGGCTGCTGCGCCAGTGCTTTTCCTTCCCGCTCCCACCACTTTTTGGCTTTCTCGTACTCCTGCTTTGGCGCCTTGCTCATCTTTGCCAATTCTGCCTGGCTGCGTTCCCGGAACGTACCGTCTGGATTCAGATATTCGTCCTTGAGTTTTCCAGGGGCTTGCAGATATTTCGGCAAGGATAGAGCAGCAGGGGATGGTGTGGCAGCAGGGTGAGCAAGCATTTCTTCGATGCGAATCTGGAAGAAACCATTCTCCACTGCTTCACGCGCCGCCCCGTAGCCGCTGGTGCGCTTAGCCGAGAAGCCGCAGGTAAGCATCATTTCCTTCACCGCTTCGGCGACCAATTGAAGGTCTGCGATGGCCTGTTGGCGGATTTCGGCTTCATCCTTACCAATCAGGTCGAAGGGGACGTAGAGCAGAGAGAAGGTGCCCTTTGCGCCGGCGGGGACGCATTCGAAGAGAATGGGATTCGTGCCAACTTTTCTTGCACGGTCGTGGGGATTGACAATTTCCAGGGCAGTCTGGGTAAAGAAAGTGGGGTAGAAGTACAATCGCCCGGCCCGTCCGCTCTCTTGCCCGCGAATCTCCCCAAACAGGCGCTGCATCTGCTCGTCATCCTGTTTGTCATGCCCCATTTGCCATAGCGCCGAATACAAATTGCCTTTCCATGCCGTTGAACGCACCATTGGTAGGCGAAACACTTTATCTCGCATAATAGGGTTGTCTATAATGTAAAAAGGGTTGTCATCTTTAGAGATATAAGGGCTATCAAGGGTAAAAGTAAATTGCAGAAACCAGGAAGCGAAAGGCAGGGAGCTGAAGTCCACTTTTGGCCTAGCAATTATCTCCCATACCTCACCGTCTAGTTGAGGCAAAGTTACTTTTGCAGATTTTTTGCTCCAGGAAGAACGAAGAATGTCTGCGTCATTTTCCTTTCCGTCTACAATCAGCCGATGATAGCGGACTGTGTATTCATTGTTGGTTTGCACGTCGCCATCTGGCTTATCCAGTTCGACAAAATAATCAAAACTCATTTTGCACCTCCTGCCAGGATGTCTTTGCCAAATGTGCTTGATACGAGTTTTGCCTGATTGCCAAAAGCTAATCCCATATATTCTTCAATCAGGTTCTTCAGCGCCTGTACATCTGGCAATTTATGCCTGATTTCATCAGGTAAGAAAGCCCAGATACGCAAAATGTAAATCCCTTGGGCAGTCGGTTTTTGATAAGGCATTCCAAAGAAAACCCGGCTGGCTGTGCGGAGTTCATCATCAATACTACTTCTGTTTCGACCGCTTCCCCATTGTGAGCGGGGGCCAAGGAGCCAATCGAGTTCTTCCAGGGCGTTCGGATTTTTGGTTTCCTTCCATCCTTTGCCTTTCAACCATTTCCGCATTCCAAAGTTGCCTGAGCCTTTGTAACGCAGATCAAAGGCGCAAGGGATGTAACTTTCCTCATGGTTTTTCTCCTGCATAAAATTCCTCAAGGCATTTTTTTGAATTTCAAATGTCATGCTGACAAAGTTGCTCATGTTATACGGCGTATCCACTGTTGGACCACTGGAACGCAAGAATCTTCCCCGAATTTTGGTTTTTAATTGTTCCAGTCCGCTTTCCAGAGAAATGTCGCCGAGTTCTGGCGGGAAAACAAACTGCCCAAAGCCGTGTTGAAGCCTGGCACCAATACCACCGTATTCAGCAGCAACGCGTAAAATAAGGGCTATCTGGCTTCTGGCATACTCGGCATCGCAGCGGCGAGGAATGAGTTGAAAGGTCAGTGTGCCATAAGGCACCTGGAGCGAGTCAATGTTCTGATTATCGCCACCGAAGACACGGTTCAACCAGCCCTGATTCATTTTAAGCGTTGTGCGGAAATGGAGCGGAGTCATTGGTACTTCAATTGCCCGCAACTGAAACAAGCGTGCCCAGCCAGCTGCGCCGAAGAGATAACATACGGGGCATACGGTATGCAGACCGGCCTGGATGGCCTCGTTTTCACCCTTTCCATTTTTCTTGGTTTGCTCATAGGCTTTTGTGTCAAACTCGCAACGCGCATTTGGGTCATCGCTCGTCGGGTCGCAGGCGTAGCCGCCCAGGCCGCGCACCAGGGCTTCGTACCACCAGCGCAGCGAGCCGATTAAGCCGGTTTCGTGCAGGCGGTCACTGGTCTGGTCTATGCCGCCGCTCCATAGGGGTGTAAGCGTTCTGAGAGTGAGGTTCATTGGTTTCATTTTTCCTCCATCGATTGTTTTCCTAGACCGTTCCCCAAACAACCTCGTATTCGACAGGCTTTTGGCTCAACGCCAGAAAAAGGGGGGATAGGCATCCAAATCTCCCCGCAGGTGGCGTGCTAACAACAAAGCCTGCACATGGGGAATTAACCCAAAAGGAATTTTTTCCTTCAGAAAGGGATGCTCAATCTCTTCCCGCTTGCGTTCTTGCCAGGCAGAGATAACAGTTTTGCGCGTTTCATCATCCATCAAAATCCCGCCGCTTTCTTTCTGGGTGAACCCCTGACCGCTAATTTGCTTTCGATTGACGAGGCTCAAGGCTAGGCGATCGGCAAACACCGGTCGAAGTTCCTCCATCAAATCCAATGCTAGGGAAGGGCGGCCCGGCCGATCGGTGTGCAAAAAACCCACATAGGGGTCTAAGCCCACCCCCTCTAAAGCCGAGATGGCTTCATTGACCAGCAAAGTATACAGGAAAGAAAGCAGGGCGTTCATGTTATCCAACGGTGGGCGTTTGGAGCGCTCTTCAAAGTGAAAGTCCTCTTTCTGGTGCAGAATTAAGTGGTCAAAAACGCCAAAATAGATTTTGGCTGCGCTGCCTTCAAACGCCATGAGTTCGGAAACGGTTTTGCACTGGTCAATGGCAGAAAGGGTTTGTTTTAGGAAAGCGGAAGCCTTGCTCAAGGCGGAAACATCCACGAGCATCCGATGGTCTCGCAAAGCTCGTTCCAAAACTTTGCGGCCGTTATAAATTTTTCCAATCAAGAAGGATTTGGCGATCTGCAGCGCTTGCTCTCTGTCTTCTGAGAGAAAATATTGTTTCTTGCGCAACAAGACATTGCCCTGTACCTTGCCACTCACCCGTGCTAAGAAACGGCCGTAGGGCGTCAGAAAACACAGCCCAATTTGTCGTTCAGCGCATGCTCCCATCAAGGCTGGGCTAACCCCTTGCCAGTTGAAGCAGACAATGTTTTCGAGGTTGTGCAGAGGAATGTGCGTGGATGTACTCTCATCCTTCTTGATGACGATATTTTCGCCCTCCAATGAGAGGTATGTTTCCGGTGTGGTGATGTAGAGAACGTTGGCAAGTCGTTTCATTTGACAGTACCGCAAAATTCATTTTGCGAAAGCAGACAATTTGAAACGGATAATTTGAAAATTGTCCTACGCATTTTCAACCTCAACCCTCTCCCAAGTGTTGCTGGATGTATTCGGAGGCTGAAAGCACGTTTTCTTGCAATGTTGGCAGACACACATCTGCCAGCGAGCAAGAGCGACAGCCCTTGTGCCTCCGAACGCGCGGGGTATAGCCTCTCTGAAAATAGGCATGCATTTCAGCCGCGGCATCCATCACGATCTGGCGTAAGTCTGGGCTAAATTCAACCTCCAGGCGGTGACGAG
This sequence comes from Anaerolineae bacterium, assembly GCA_003130835.1. Lineage (GTDB taxonomy): Bacteria > Chloroflexota > Anaerolineae > Anaerolineales > UBA4823 > NAK19. The sequence continues at coordinate 3,813 of QEXX01000032.1, forward strand.
TTTGTCCATAGTAGATCCAGCCGCGCGGGATGTGCACCAGAAGCATCTCCTCTAAACACATTGCCTGAGCACATAATTGTGCTTCATCCATCGGTTCAAGTTTGGGCTTCCCCCGTTTATATTCAACCGGCGCGGGTAGGAAGAAACCCTCCCGATCTTTTAGCGGCACCCCGCTCTCAGCACGGGTGAATTCAACCACATCGCATACTCCCGTCAACCCAAGTCGGTAAGAAGCCACCGGCACCGAGCGGGCAATGACCACATCCTTGCGGACTTCGGTAAAGAAGGGGTCATCCACCCGCTCATGAAGGAGTCTGCCTTCAACGGTCAGGACGTTATCCTGCCAAAGACGTTCGACAGTGATCAGCGCCCATTGACGACGGCAGAAAATGAAGTGCTGGATGCCAGAGAGGGGCAACAGTTCGTCAGAGGTGTACTCGCGCTGCATGATCTGATCACAAAACCTGCAAGGCAGGTCGAAGCCATTCCCTCAACGCGCAGGGACTACTTCGCCCTGCCTGCAGGGGCATTACAGCATTTCAATTAACTTCACACCCTGCGGCACGCCCTCCCTGTCTACTGTTACCTCATAATCGTTGAAACTGCGTGGGGGATTGGCTTCGGGTTTGCGCTGCACTTTGATCAACTCGAACAACTTATGCGCAGGAGCATTGCCGAGCTCACTTTCGTGCTTGAACACAAACAATTTCCGGGTTGCCATCTTGCCGCGCGCCGCCGAGCGATCATGCTCAAACATATTGATCAACGCTTCCCAGAACAGTGCTAAATCTTCTTCGGAGAAACCTGTTCCCTTGTTACGATCATTAGCAAGAAGAGCAGAAACATATCCCTCAACCCGATACAAACCATAGGGGACAATGTGCTTGCGCCCCATGGTACGTTCCTTGTCTGCTTCATCTTCCCGAGTAACCGTTAGGCGGGTGATGGTTACTTCTTGCTGCACAATCGGATCAATGCTTCTTGAAAAATTAAGCTGCACCGGACCGCGAACCTGACCGCAGTTTAACCCTGTGCTCATGACAGCACCAAAGGTACGCACATCGAAAAAGTTTGCACACATCCACGCCCGGGCTCGTTGTACTTCTTCGGGCTTAGCTTTGAAGTTCTTATCATCGATTGGCAGGTTTTCAGCTTTGTAAGCTTCGACATGATTCTGATTGAGGGGGATACCTTCTTTCACGTAAATTCGGTAACCAGCTTGATCCCCTTTGACCATTTCCACATAATTGCGAATTTTGCGCTTCAGGCACACGTCGGTGACAATACCGTAGCCCGTCTCGGGATCGATGCGTGGCATGTTGCCAGCATCCGGGTCGCCGTTGGGGTTGCCGTTCTCGACATCGTAGAGAAGAACGAACTCATAGCGATTGCGAATGGGGTTTGATACAACGGTCATCTTGAACTCTCCTTTCAATCATCATTGGTTTAAGGATTGGTTGAATGATCAACACCTTGGGGTGTTGAAGTTTCATTTTTGGCATAAAAAGCTGCTCTTTGATGATAGTATCCAAGCACAAAGACCCCTTGTTCTTCTAAGGTTAATCGTTGTGGAAAGGGCTTTGCTTCTAACAATTGAAGCAGATCTTGAATCTGGCGATCGATTACCCCTCCATATTCGGCTTTGGCAGTATGGTGATGAGATAAACGCAATAGGAGAGGAAAAACGGTGGCAGGGGAAGCACAAGCCGATGTGAAATAACGATCTTTTATGGTGGCATTGATGTTCTGGCCAAGCGCTTCTCTCTGAGCCTTTTCTAGGAGCGCAAAGAGACGCCCCAATACGTATGCAGGATGTTGATAAGCTTCGTTTAGTGACATTTTTAACGCCTCCTGATAGGGATTATGAGCTTGTCTGCGATACTTCCGTAGTAAATGAGCCTTGATATAGGCTGCCCGAACATAATTGATTTTGACACTTCGGTTCTCTTCATCCGAGTCGCGCTTAATTCGATTCAGGATCGCCACAAGCAATCCTTCTGGATAAGGAGAGCCGTTCAAGACACAACGGATAAGAGAGCCTCCTAATAAAGACCAGGTTGTCTGAAGCTCTTCCTCCCTCTGGCGCACTTTTGGCGAAACACATTCTGCCAATATGCGATAAGGGGAAAGATAATCCGGTTGCGTTGGGTATTCCTTGACAATCTGAAGATCGTCGTAGTGTTCCATAATGCGATCGACAAAAACGCCAAAAGGCTCGGTCAAAAAGAAGCGAACTGCAAGACGAGCTGCACTTGGCGCTAGACCCAGTACAAAAAATTGGGTATTTTCGTCCAAATCTTTTCTCAGCTCACTTCGATCAAAAGCTTTGAGTTGTTCGACTTTCTCCGCTTTCTTAGATAATTCTTTTTCAACCGCTGCATTGCGCTGATATTCCCCCTGCGAGATCGACTCTTGCGAAAATTCAGCATTTATTAAGGCAGCAAACACACTTGAATAGCGAGGATCTTGGCTTTTCGCCCAATAGATGATTGTCGTATCCCCGATTTGAATCTTACGATTTAGGTTTTGCTGCGAAAGCAAGTAATTCAAAGCCACACCGTAACCCGAGGCAGCCCGTTGACTGACTGGAGAGTTTAAACCCTGCTTCAAGTTATACGACTCAAAAGCCGGCAGATTGAAACTTACCAACGAGGCTCCTGTCGCTTGCGCCCCTCGAACTCCCTTGATGCTCGGATGTAATCTTGCAATGGGCTCTATCTGACCTGTCACCAGACATTGGAGTTTTAGGGCATCTTTGCCAAAATAATACTCTTCCCATGCCTGACGAATCTCAGGGTCATCTAAAACGTTGTAGCCATCTACGGAAAAAATGAGATTACCACCCTCCAACAATCCTTCAAGGTGACGAGAGAGCACAGGATGGTTTTTAGCCGTTTCAGGTTGGTGTGAGTCTAGAAACCTCAATACTGCCTGGGCAGTTTTGCAGGTTACTTTATCGAGGATTTCATGATGATATTTGCGAAATGTTTCAAAACGCAGCTTGGCATAATTCGGATTTTTGCTTTCCTTTTCAGTAAGACCTAGAACATAAGTTGCGTTGTCACAGAGAAAGTTGGCTGAGATGTTTACACTTCGCTTGACTTGTTCCGGGACAATCATGGTTCGGCCGCTCACTTCTTTCTCTTTCTTGCCATCAAAAATTCGATGGACGAGCGGAATAAGATCCATTATCTCTCCCGAAGCCGAGAGGTTTATGATAAAGTTCACCTTTGTGGCGCTATATCCAGGAGGCGCTATCCCCAACTCGGCATCTTTAAGCAGAATTTGATAGTAATCGTAGAGACTTTGCAGGATCATTGTTTAACCTCCTGGATTGACGGTACGGTTAAGATGCCATCATGCAAAACTGCCCGAAAGAAAAGGGGCTTAATCTCTCGAGGATTTGAAAAATCTAAATCATAAAGCATCCATCCCAAGTCTCTTTCACCCTTTAGTGGACTTGCAGGAATATCTTTTTTGTCTTCAATCAGTTCAATAGAAGCTCCAAATTCTCGAGTTCCTAAGCAAGGTGCATGGAAATACTGCCCATTCCGTAATCTACGTAAAATAATGTTATAGTGGCCTTCTTGCGTATCTCTTTCTCCCCATTCCTTTTCCACTTTTTCGAAGTGAGCTTCGATGACATAATCGACATCTTTGAGCACCATTGAAGCTCGTTGTTGGCGGACTTCCGTTGCAGCTAGGTAGAGCGGTCGGCTAGAGCCTCTCATGACTTGAAGGACATTATCGGTTGATATTTTTTCACTCACTTCATTACGACGAATGTTGGTAAACACAATTGGACTTAAGACGTGAATCCGATCGATCACCCATCGAATGGCTGGCTTCCAATAAATTGCCTCAAGAATCCCCCGTGCTGCTGATGGAGTGATCATGTCATAACTGACTCGCTCCACTTTCATTTCTGGTCGGGTAAACAAAGCATATTTACCTCTCACACGAATTGCTACTCCATATCCCATAATTCTTTCTCCTTTCTTATAAAGTTTTTTCCAATTCCTAAAAAAACAATCCCTCTCCTTCGACTGCCTCAGGAACCAGTAACCCTACTTCGGGATGATAATAGTCTTGAAACACCTGAGGGTCTAAGAGCGGATAAGTGTCCAAAATCCTGATCATTACACCCTTCGTGCTCAATCGCTCAAACTCACTACGGTAAATGGAAACCGTATAAGGCTGCAATTTGCGCAGAATCGTTAACGGATATGGGGCATTTTTTAGCTCTTCGATTAATGCTCTCGCCTCCTTGTTGTAAGGGATAAGGATACTCACTGTTGGGTCTTCAATCACTCGAAAAAGGCGTGCTGCGGTTTCAAATTCGAACTTACCATTCACATCTTCAAAACAACGTAAAATTCCCTTATAGTCGAAAATCTGGGGATCTTGCAGAGAATACAATTGATCAAAATAGGCGGCAATCGCCTCGATAGAAATCAGTCGATCGCCATAAATGCGAAAGACTTGACGGGTTATCTCAACCACTTGGCTGATAAAGCGAGGCGTCCTTTTGACCAAACCCGATTTTGGTTCAAACACATATAATTCACTCATTTTTTTCTGCATATTTCGGTTAACCCGCCCGGCAGCTTGGTTTATTGAATCTAACCCAGAAAGCGCACGATACCCCACTGGAAAATCCAAATCCACGCCAGCTTCCATTACTGTTGTCGCAACGACTCGGCAAGTCTTTCCCTCTTGCAAGCGATTTCGTATCTCAAACAATTTCTCTTTTCTATGGACTGGGCACATTAAGGTTGAAAGGTGATAATTTCCTTCTCCTTCCAGTAATTGATGGAGACCGCTTGCATGCCGACGGGTATTTACAATGCAAAGTACCTGTTCGTTTTGTTGTAACCTATCAACCAATTCTTCATCAGTCAAGGAACCAAGGTTTTTGACTTCCACCCTTTTGTAAAAATGAAACAAAGCTTGTGGGTCAGGAGCCAATTCCACGATAGGCTCAGGTTGGGGCAAGAATCGTTCGATTTCAGGTTGTGTCGCTGTGCAAAAAACAGCACTTGCTCCGTAATTCACCACTAATTCCCAAACCGCAGCTAATGCAGGCTTGAGATATTCACGCGGGAGCATTTGGGCTTCATCGAAGATCAGAACACTTTTGGCTAGATTATGAAGTTTCCTACACAGCGAGGATCGATTCGCAAAGAGAGATTCAAAAAATTGAACATTTGTCGTAACGACAATGGGGATATCCCAATTTTCAGCAGCTAACTTTAGCTTTTTATATAGTGAGTTTGTTTGTTCTTCTTCGTCATTCTGACGTTGTTTCAACTCCTCCCAATCAAAATGGCAATGATGTTCCAAAACGTTTTGATCGCCAAAAATTTCCTTAAAGATTTGAGCATTTTGTTCAATAATTGTCGTATAAGGAATAATATAAATCAATCTTTTTAAGTTATGCTGAGATGCATGATTGAGGGCAAAAGCGAGGGAAGAGAGCGTTTTGCCACCCCCAGTGGGAACCGTCAGCTTAAAGAAGCCGCGAGGCATTTGAGCTTTTTGAAGACAACTTTGAAGCGTTTCGGTTCGTTTTTGGTCGATGAGGCTGACTGGATGGTTAAACCTCTGCAAATACAAATTGAGTTTCTTACACAGTTCTGGGATTGGTTCGTAAAGCCCCCTGGGCTGTTTGCCTAGCATGTATTCTTGCGTTTCCTGAAAATCTGCATCCACGAGCGCTGAATACAGCATTCTTGTCCAAAATGCTAGAGAAAAACCGAGAGACTGTTTTTGCGGACGGATCGATAAAGTCTTCGGAAGAGTTGAAAAATCTACCTGTAAAAAATCTTGATACGCCTGATAATCACAAACATCGGTTTTTAAGCGGGCTACCAAAGTTCCTTCCCCTGGCAAATCCGTTGCATCACCATAATTCAGGAGTCCGGCATGGTGACCTGTTATGCAATAAGCAAGCAGATAGCCAATGGGTTCATAAGGCGTATTTTTCAATAAGCTTAACAGCTCTTTTGCCCCTGCGGTAGAATGGTCAACCTTAATCCGCTTCCCTCTCAAACGAGCTTGGAATTCCTGCGAAAACTTTCCGAGATCATGAAATAAAGCGACTAGATATGCCCAGTCTGCTAAACCAGCATCTTCAGCAAATTTTCTAGCATATTCGGCAGTTCTTGTGAGGTGATCAATCAATAGCTGCCATTGGGCTTCATCAACCCCTTCTTTAGAATGAGCGTAATACATCAACGCTTTTCTCCCTTTCTTTGCTTAGATTGAGTATAACTTCACCATCCTTTCCACATCTTCTCTCACCCGTTGCCTCAGCCACTGCGGCTGTAACACCTCCACATCTGCACCCCAGCCACGGATCCAAGGCAGCATTTCGGTCGGTTCAGCGATTTGCGCTCGCCAGAGCAGGCTTCCATCCCCTTCTTGAATAACCTGCTCTGTACGATGCCAGCGCGTTTCCCCTACGCGACGCGCCACGCGCGGCGCAAATCTCAACACCACTTCCTGCGGGGCTTCATCCGTATACCAGATTCCCCAAGCATATTTAAGCAACTCGCGCACATCGAAGTCAGAGGGTATTGTATACTGTTGGTCCGTCAATTCGATGCGCTCAATGCGCTCAACCTTGAAAGTCCGCAACGCACCTGGCGGCTCTCGATAGCCAATGGTATGCACAGCCTGACCCACGGCATAGGGTTCAATGTAATAAGGAGCAAAGAGGTATTCACCGATCTGATCGCCCTCCTTGCGATACCAAACCTGCACTTTACGCTCCTCCGCCCATGCCAAGGTCAACACCTCAAGAGAACGAAGAAAGTTCGGGTCTTGATGGCGACGGCAATCGTCCATATCATCAGCCGAAAGGTTGAGATGCTTACTGATGCGCGGTGCTAACCGCTCTAATGCGCCAGCTAATTTGCGTAAAGCTGAGGCTGCGTGAGGGTTTTGGCGCTCTAAGCGCGTAGCCAGCAAGCGCGTGGCAAGATGCACAGCCATGGCTTCATTGAGCGTCAGGCGCACATGCAATAGATAAGCCATGCGATCGACTTTCCAGCGATAGCCATCTTCCACATCCACGTAAATATGCTTGGGCATATCCTGTTGGTAGCGGCAGATGGTCGAACGATGCACCCCCAAGCGGCGGGCAATTTCGGTTGCGGTCAATCCTCGGGGATGCGAGAGCAAGAGTTGCTCAATTTGCAGCATCCGCTCCGCTTTTTTGATAATCGAATTCATGCCTCCCTCGTCCTAAACGATCAACACCCGAACACAGTATGACGTTACCGTCTACATGTGACTGTTTGTTGAATTATACAAGACCGTTGTTGCAAAACTGACAACAAATGAAAACCTTGCAAGTTTGTAAAGGCAAATTAGGCAATAGGTTAATCGAGGAACAACCCGAATGTCTCAAACGCAGGCGTCATCGGCAACGCAGCAGACAGGGGCCTTTTTCGGCAAAGCGCTCGATCCCCTGTGAAGGATGCGTCAGATTCAAGTCCGATCAGGAATAAAGTGTCCTCCTTGCCGATCGGATGAATCCAACAGGAATCTGTTGCCAAAAGAGATACTCAAAAGGCGTCTTTGAGCGATGGAGGGTATCAACCCACCCTTTGACAATCGGCGCTCGGTGCCGTGCGGCAGATCATCGGTCGTGTAGCCCTAAACTGAAGCGCAAAAATGACAGGGCGGTTTTGAATGGAGGAAAGACGGCAAGCACAGCAACTGGGTTTACAAAGGTTTTCGCACAGCGAGTGAAAATGGAACGGTCATAGCCTTCTAAAATCCCCCTACCTGTCCACCGATCAGGCAGCTTTCCCCAAAGTCGTAGGTGACCCGTGCAGGACTCGAACCTGCAACCAACTGATTAAGAGTCAGCTGCTCTACCGACTTGAGCTAACGGGCCAGCATAGTAAAATTATACCGCGTTGCCGAATTCTGTCAAACCTTTATTGACGATTTGGCGATTGTTTGCTATCCTTCATCCTGATGAAAACACAACCCATCGCTCCTACCTCCATCCCGGGCATTCGGGTTGGCCATGCCCACGATGAAGAAGCATTGACCGGTTGTACCGTGATACTGTGCGAGCAAGGCGCCATTGGAGGCGTGGATCAGCGCGGTGGTGCACCCGGCACCCGCGAAACCGATGCGCTCCATCCCGTTCACTTGGTAGAAGTTGTCCATGCGGTGCTCCTAGCTGGCGGGTCTGCTTTTGGGTTAGAGGCTGCTAGCGGGGTGGTACGCTACTTAGAGGGGCGCGGTGTTGGCTTCGACACCGGTGTTGCGAAAGTCCCCATTGTGCCGGCTGCCATCCTGTTCGATCTCAATATTGGCAACCCCAAAGTCCGTCCCGATGCACAAATGGGCTATCAAGCCTGCCTCAACGCCAGCACTGCCGAACCGGCCCAGGGGAATGTCGGCGCTGGAATGGGCGCAACGGTTGGGAAAATCCTCGGGATAAAACAAGCCATGAAAGGCGGCCTAGGTTGGGCTGGAATGGATATTGGTGGCGGTGTGTTGGTCAGCGCCATTGTGGCCGTTAATGCCTTTGGTGACATCATTGACCCCAAAAACGGGCAGATCCTTGCCGGCGCCCGTAGCCTTCAACAAGGACCGCTCAAAATCGGCAAAGGCGAGGTTTTTGCCGATACGCTCGAAGTGATGAAAAGCTTAGCTGGGCGCACAGTTTTATCTTTTGCCAGCCGAGGGCACACAGTCATCGGCTGCGTGATCACCAACGCTCGTTTATCCAAAGAACAAGTCACCAAAGTCGCTCAAATGGCTCAAGACGGCATTGCCCGCACCGTCCGCCCAGCCCACACAATGTTGGATGGAGATACCCTATTTGCCCTAGCCACCGGGGACAAAAAAGCCGATGTCAACATTGTCGGTGCGTTTGCTGCCGAAGTGGTCGCACAAGCGATTGTCGAAGCTATCCGGCGGGCAAAACCCCTAGCGGGCTTACCCTCCGCTTCGCCTTAGGGAAATGGTGCATAAATGAATCTTTGACTAGCGGTAGTGTAGAGAGTGATAAATGAGTGGTGAAACCATTCTGATTGTCGAAGATAACCAAGTGCTACGCGAAGGCATTCGAGAGATGCTATCGGTGGAAGGCTATCACGTCCTCTGTGCCTCGAACGGCAAAGAAGCCCTTGAGCAAATGTCAACCTTCAATCCCGATCTGATTCTCTCCGATATTGCCATGCCGGAAATGGATGGCTTCGAATTTTTACGTCAGGTTCGCTCGCATGCGGAATGGGTGACGATACCCTTCCTCATCCTCACGGCTCGAGGCGAAAAAGATGACATCCTGATCGGAAAAAGCTTAGGGGTGGAAGACTATTTGGTTAAGCCCCTCACCCGCCAGGAACTCCTGACCGCTGTTCACGCCCGCCTCAGCCGTGCCCAAGAAATTAAGCTTGCCCAACTCCATAAAGCCTATGAAGCTAGCCTAACTGCCTTGGCAAACGCCATTGATGTGCGCGATCCGTACACACGAGGCCATGTTGAGCGCGTGACCGCTTATGCACAAGTGATTGCCGAACAGATGGGTTGTCGAGATTCGTTGATCGAACAAATTCGCTTCGGTTCGATCCTGCATGACATCGGTAAGATCGTCATTCAAGACGAAATGCTCCTAAAACCCGATACTTTGACTTCTTCGGAGTGGGAAAAGATGCGGTTGCATCCCATTACCGGAGCTGAAATGATCAAACACATTGACTATCTTGCTGCGGCAATGCCGATCGTCCGCCATCACCATGAACGTTGGGACGGCAATGGCTACCCAGATGGATTGAAAGGGGAGGAGATTCCCTTAGGCGCCCGCATCGTAGCGGTTGCCGACTCCTTTGACGCGATGAGCATCGACCGCCCCTATCGCAACGGACGAGGACTTGAGGAAGCGTATCAAGAGATCTTGAGGTGCAGCGGCACGCAGTTTGACCCGCAAGTGGTCAAAGCCTTCCAGCGCGCCTGGCAACAAAACAAAATCCAGCAGATTTATGTTTCAACCAAAACCAAAGTGCCTTCTTTTGACTCTACATAATTTCCCCCACGCGGCACATAGGGGAACGTCCAGCGGTAAATCCACTTTGAGGCAGCCGGAGTCAGATTGATGCAGCCATGGCTGCGCGGACGTCCGTAATCGTTATGCCAATAAGTCCCATGAATGGAAACCCCTGTCCAAGAGATAAATGAAACCCAAGGGACACCCGGCAAATCAAAGCCATTGCCCCGTTCTTCGTTGGCAGCCATGTGCCGACTTGGTTGTTTCCGCTCAACGCGGAACTCGCCAGTTGGTGTGTCGCCTTCAAAGGCGCCGGTCGAACAACGCGCCGTTAAGATGACTCGCCCGTTTTCATAGGCATATAATTTTTGTTCGCTCAACTTAATGACGATCTTCTTATCAGCAACAGAAGTGCGGATGGGAGTCACTTCCTCATCGGTTACAGGCCGCAGATGCGTTGCCTCAATGTAATGATAGCCGCCAAACAAGTCATCCACAATTTCATACCAAGGATTACCAAAGACATCGGAAGTCAAGGAAGTAACCCAATGCGTGCTCCCATAGTAATACCGATAACTGCGCTTTAGTCCATCTCCTTTGCGCGTCCAAGCCTGCGTAAAGGGAACGCAGATCTCCCCTAAGAACCCGCCATTTGGCACGCTTTGAACCGGGGTTGCCGGATCATTGCGGACAAATTGCACCGCTGAAGAGTGAACCCATCCCTGCTCCGTACGCAACCAAATTGGATTGTGGCGTGGCTCAGGATCGCCAATGCGGCTTTCATAGATATTAATCACCGTATCGGTGACATAATATCCCAACTCTACTCCGCTCAAACTTGGCCGGTCGTAGTAGCGCAAAGAACTGACCGTCCGCCCCAACAGAATAGGGCTTGCTTGGAGCGTCGCCATAGGACGGAAGCGCTTTTGACTCGTAAAGGCAAGAGAAAATAAACTTGCTAAACCTAATTTCAAAAATTCCCGTCGATTCATAAACCTACACCAAAGTCATTGCTTGATGCGAGATTATACCAGTATTTTGGAGGGAAGCACTCTAATACAAGACGAGCACGGCTCAGAAACGTCTTCCATCCCCATTCATACCCACCTCTGCACCACCAGGTTGAACCCAGGGCATCATGTGCACACCGAGCCAAGCTTCAGGCAAAGAGACCCAATTAACCCTCTAATCCTTCATAATACAACATCTCTGCCCATTCGTCCTCGCTCATCGTGCAGGGATCATCATCTTGAATGGATTTGTCTTCGGGAAGCATTCAACCTCCGCTCAAGAAAATCTTTAACCATCTTTGGCAAGAGCCTAAACAGAACATGCGTTCTCATTATAATCAGATTCTGCGAATAAACAGGTTAATTTTCGGTGAAAAGAATATATAATACGTTTGCACTTATGAAAAAATGGCCTTCTCCCGCCAAGCGCACAACAACCAGCGTCAAACGCTTTGTTTTTCTTTCATTCCTGATTTTTTTGTTCCTTTTTTGGGACATAATGAGCGGTGTCCTGCGTGGTTTTCTCGCCTTGATTCGGCCTGCGGAAAATCCCGCTCGACTACTTGAGTTGTTTCAATATTGGGGACGTTTTGGACTGTTCCTTATTTATTTCCTCTTCACCTTCTCACTCTTTCTTTTACTTATTGCCTATTTCATCCTGCCTAACCTAACGCTAGAGCAACACCTTGAGCTATGGAAACGGCTCTGGATATATCTCCACGGAAGTCATGGAGCGGCAGTTTTTGTTCGCAACGGAAAAATCATTGCTGAAGCGGCAGAAAAGAGCAAAAAGGGCGTGGGTCTCCTGCTCATCGACCGTCAAAGCGCTGTGATCGTAGAAGAAAAGAGCCGCGATCAAACCACCCAAGCCAAAGTGTTTGCACCGGGAATCGTGTTTCTCAATCCAAAGCAAAAAATCCGCGGCAGTGTTGATTTGCGTCCACAACGGCGTTCCGTTTCAGATTTGCGTGCGTACACCAAAGATGGCGTAGAGATCATCACCAATCTTGCCACGGTCTTCACACTCGAAGAACAGCCAGAGGTGCTTTTGGTGACCTATCAACTGGAGAGTGCTCAAAGCCAACCCAGCGCAAACGCCCTGCGTGTCATCCAACTCTCTGAACCTTCACCCTCGCTGCATCGACCTGACAGGCTTCATCGGATCGTTTCTTCCCTCTCCAATGAAATCGACCCTGATGACCAGGAAGAAATTCACCGTTACGTCCAAAACTTCCACCTCAGCCAACTTGAATCAACCCTGCTGGAACAGCCAATCCGGTCAACTGGATTATCAGTAGTTGACCCCAAACGCATCCTGGCAGCCTTTTACGCCATTCCGGTCTCTGCCTCCATGGATGCTTCCCTCGATTGGGCCGATTTGCCTTTGCAAATCACCATTGATCTCTTTCGAGAATTTATCGCCTCGATTCCCTACGAAACGATCTACTACCCTGACCGACCTATCGCTAGCTCCCTAACTGAGCTTAAGTCGCGCTTCTCTAAGCGCATGCGCAACCAAGGAGTGCTCGCCTATCAATTCGTTCAGCGCAAAGACAACCAACCCATTCGGGTTGGGGATGAATGGGATGCCGCAGAGCTGATTTTCTATCCAGTGCAAGAACTTCGCGCGGCAAAATTCCTCCGTTCAAAGGGCATCAAGGTGCTCAATGCAACCTTTGGCGA
>QEXX01000004.1 GCA_003130835.1 Anaerolineae bacterium
ACTTTGTTCAACCGCTTGATTGAACGTCGCTTGGCGGTTGTGGATGATGTTCCCGGCACAACCCGAGACCGGCTGATTGCCGAGGCTGAATGGGCTGGACGATTTTTTGATGTCGTTGATACGGGGGGCATTGACCCTCAGGGTGTTGGAAGGATGCAAAAAGGTGAACCGCTTTCGGTTGGATCGGCTGAATTTGTCGAACAAATTCGCGCCCAAGCTGAAATGGCTGTCCAAGAAGCGGATGCCGTCTTATTTCTCACCGATGCAGAAAGTGGAGTGACTCCTGCTGATCGGGAAGTGGCGCAGAGATTGCGAGCACTTCAGCGAGAGGAAAACGGCATCTTGGTGCCGCCGGTCTTCTTAGTGGTGAATAAAGCTGATAGCCCGCAGAGGCGTTTAGCTGCTCTGGACTTTTATGAATTGGGCTTAGGGGATCCGTACCCAATTTCAGCTTTACACGGCACGGGTACGGGGGACCTCTTAGACGCGTTGATCGCTGTATTACCGCAAATGGGTGAGGAAGAAGAGGACGATTCCATTAAGGTAGCGATCGTTGGAAAGCCAAATGTCGGAAAGTCCTCATTAGTTAACCAGCTATTAGGACATGAGCGGGTGATTGTCAGCCCGATTCCGGGCACCACACGTGATGCTGTGGACACCCGCTTAACCTATCAGGATATTCCAATAACCTTAATCGATACAGCCGGTATCCGCCGTCGGGGACGAATTGAAGTTGGGGTTGAGAAGTATAGTGTACTTCGGTCATTGAAAGCCATTGAACGGAGCGATGTCGCTTTGCTTGTCTTAGACGCGACGAGCGGGGTCACGGCGCAAGACGCTCACATTGCAGGTTATATTTTAGAAGCTTGGAAAAGTGTCGTGATGGTGGTGAATAAATGGGATGCAATTCAAAAAGATCATCTGACGATGCAGACCTACACTCAAGAAATTCGCCAAGCATTACAGTTTTTAGATTATGCGCCAATTTTATTTATCTCGGCAAAGACCGGTTTGCGCGTGGATCAGGTGCTGCCAACGGCGATCCGCGTTCAGGAGGAGCGACTGGTACGACTTCCTACCTCAAAGTTAAATCAAATCCTGCAACGAGCGTTGGATCGTCACTCTCCCCCTACACACGCCGGCCGTTCATTAAAAATTTTCTACGGCACCCAAGTGCGGAGTGACCCACCTACTTTTCTAATTTATGTGAATGATTATCGATTGGCACATTTTACCTATTTAAGATATTTAGAGAACTGTATTCGCGAAGAATATCCCTTTGAAGGTACCCCAATCCGCATTGTCTTAAAAAATCGGCGCGATTAAGTGCCTTGTCGGTATTCAAAGGGGGACGTATAATTCATAGGAAAGAGAGCACTGATGAAAGAAATAATAGAAATCCTACAATGTGCACAAGCCTATCTTGAGAGTCTGCCTGAAGCGCCAGTCCCGCCTTCGCTTGCCGATAAACCTGATCTGGCTCAGTGGATCGATCACACCTTGTTAAAACCAGAAGCGACCGCTGAGCAGATTAAGCAACTCTGTGACCAAGCCATCGAATTTGGTTTTTACTCCGTCTGTGTCAACCCGGTCTTTGTGCCCCTAGCCAGTGGGTTGCTATCTGGAACGGGTGTGCGAGTCTGCAGTGTGGTTGGGTTTCCTTTAGGAGCCTCCGCTGCTACGATCAAAGCTTTAGAAGCCTTGGACTGTGTCGAAAAAGGCGCTACAGAGATTGACATGGTGATGAATATTGGTGCCTTAAAGGGACAAGCCTATGGGCAAGTCTTCAATGACATTTGGATGGTCAGAGAGGTCACCAAACGCCAGAATGTTGTTCTGAAGGTCATTCTAGAAATGGGTTTGTTATCAAGGGAAGAGAAAATTATTGCTTGCTTATTGGCGGAAGCCGCGGGAGCGGATTTTGTCAAGACCTCAACCGGATTCGGTTATGGTGGGGCAACGGTAGAAGATGTCGATTTGATGTACCGTGTTGTGGGTCGGACAACAAGGGTAAAGGCTGCTGGCGGAATCCGCACGTACGAGGATGCTATAAAGATGATTGGGGCAGGTGCCTCCCGCCTTGGAACCAGCGCGGGTGTGAGTATCCTTCGTAGTCGGAGTCAAAGCAAAGAGGAGTGACATGGAGTCTCAAGAGAAAAAACAACCCTTTGAGCCCCAAGATACCCATTGCCCAGAGTGTATCTCTGGAATCATGCGTTTACGGTTTATCACCTACTTTACTTGGCTGAATGATGAGTTGATTACGGTGCCCAATTTCCCGGCCTGGGTGTGCGATGTGTGCGGTCGGCGAGAATATGACGCTCGGGCGATAAGTTGGTTGAATACGCTATTAAATCCAGAGGCTGGAAGCAGGAAAAAGCGCAGACGCCGATTTCCACCCGACAAGGATACGCATCTGCCCAAAAAGCCGATTTATCCGGAATGAAAGCTTATTTCAGTAAGTAAGGTTGGGCTAATAGCAAAGCGGCGAGGGTTTTTGCATCGCGAAACTTCTTTTCTTTTACCCACTGAAAGACGGTTGTAATGGGTAATTTAACGACATTAATCATCTCATCTTCATCGCAGGGGAGAGGGCTAGGGGACAAATCTTCTGCTAAGTAAATGTAGCTGTATTCCGTCGAATATCCCGGTGCAAGATAAAACTCCCCAAGATGGGTGAACCTTGCGGCGGCCATGCCGATCTCCTCGCGCAATTCTCTTTGTGCACTGGCGAGCGGGTCTTCCTGGTCTTCTAGCGTCCCGGCTGGCAGTTCAAGCAACCTTTCGCCGGCTGCGTAGCGATACTGCTCTACAAACCAGACATTTCCTTCACGATCAAGTGGTACGATGATAATTGCTCCGTTGTGCTGAACGATGTCGAGTTTGATGACCTTTCCCGAATCGAGTTGAACATGATCCACCCGAACGGTGAACACTTTACCCGAATAAATGAGCTCTGAATGGATGGTTTGCGTCATAGCTGATTCCTATCCAAGGAGAAATTTTAAGGATAGGAGGGCCGCTTTGTCTGCTCCTATCCTTGTTCAATCAGAGGGGGTAAGTTATGGAATGTAGAGTTCCTGCCCGACTTTTAGATTGGCGTTTAGCTTGAGTCCATTCGCTTCAGCAATATCTTCTGGCCATACGTCCCCAAACTGACAAGCGATGGTGAAAAGGGTATCCCCAGATTGAACTGTATAGGTGGTCGGATGGTTCTTTAGGGAACGATCGCCTGGGAAGGAGCCACTTTGTGGGATGGTTAACACGGTGCCGGTTGGGTATGTGCCACTTGTAGCTAAGCCACTTAGCTGAAGCATGGTAATCGGATTAACATTAAACCTTCGGGCAATGCAGTACGGATGCTCACCTTTGCGAAGGGTGTAGGTTTTGGGAATCGGACGTTGTTTGAGGATGAACTGAGGAGTTGGCTGAGGTTCGTTGACTTGCGGTGGCGCTTCAGTTGGTTGGGGCGGAGCTTGGGTGGGCTCTTCGGTAGGGGGTTCGGTCGGTAATTCTTGAGTTGCGGAGGGAGCACTCATCGCAATAGCGGTTTGTGTGGCAAAAGCAGAGAGTTGTCCAAACACATCTTCAGTGGAACCTGGTAACGGGAATTCAGAAGTGGGGGAGGCTTGTGGTGCTTTGGAGGCTGAACGAACACAAGCGGATAAAGACAAGATCATCAGAAGCGCAAGTCCGATCAATGGGATGAATTTTTTTGACATTTTTGTCTCCTTATGGTTTTTACCGCAACTCTGACAAACTCCAATCGGTTGAATCTTCTTAGATTACATACTAGCACAATCTTACCATTGCGTCAAGCAAATTGCATAAAATAATGCGAAATCTATAGGGTTTAACTTTGATTTTTGTTTTAGTGAGCGGAAGCTCAGATAGGCTTGAGCAAGCTCGGTTTAATCAAACTTATTGAGAAGAATTTCACAAAATATACTTTTTGTACCCTAAGAAATAGGAGTTTTGTCGCTTTTGTTAACCTTATATCCCCTATAAAATAGAGAAAGATTGTCTAATAAACCAAGTGAGGTCATATGAGCGTTAATATGGAGACCGAAGTCAGTTTAAAAAATTCCGAAGCGACGAAAAAGAAACCGCGTGGACGGGTGATTATCTTTGCCCGTTGGTGTAAAGGGTGTTCGTTATGTGTGGAGTTTTGTCCAACCGGTGTGTTGGCTATGGGCGAAGATGAGACACCCTATGTTGCTGCGCCGGAAAATTGCACAGCTTGTCATTGGTGCGATACCCATTGTCCGGATTTAGCCATTATTGTAAAACCCATTGAAGAAGAATAAACCCTCAAGAAGGAGGCGGGGGATGGTAGTTCGCTTAATGCAAGGAAATGAAGCAGTAGGCTGGGGAGCCCTGGCGGCCGGGTGCCGTTTTTATGCCGGCTATCCCATTACCCCCTCTACCGAGATTGCCGAAATGCTTTCAAGGGAATTGCCAAAATTGGGGGGAATCTTTATTCAGATGGAAGACGAAATTGCCAGCTTAGCGGCGTGTATCGGCGCATCGGTGGGTGGGCTCAAGGCAATGACAGCCACCAGCGGCCCTGGATTTTCGTTAATGCAAGAGCACATTGGGTATGCCGCGATGGCTGAAGTCCCCTGTGTGATTGTAAACGTGCAGCGCCTCGGCCCAAGCACCGGGCAACCCACCAGCCCTTCTCAGGGAGATGTAATGCAAGCCCGCTGGGGAACGCATGGGGATCATCCCATTATCGTCTTGTATCCGACCTCGGTGCCAGAAGCGTTTGAACTGACTGTTACGGCTTTTAATATGGCTGAAAAATATCGCACCCCGGTCATCTTATTGATGGATGAAGTAGTCGGTCACATGCGGGAGCGCTTTGAGTCCCCACCGCTTGAGGAAATCCAAGTTGTCGATCGAATGGGTACGGATGTCCCGCCCGAATGGTATAAACCCTTTGGGGACACCGTGAGCGATGTGCCCCCGATGCCGAGTTTTGGCTCGGGCTATCGTTATCACGTGACCGGCTTGTACCATGATCCTTTAGGATACCCTACCCAGCGATTGGATGAGATTAACCCTTGGATCGAACGCGTTCATCGCAAGATCAACAACCACCTTGATGATATTTTATTGTACAAGGAAGAAAACATTGAAGAGGCTAATACGGTGATTGTTGCCTACGGAGCCACCGCGCGGAGCGCACGACATGCTATGAAATTAGCTCGCCAGCATCGTCACCATGTAGGCTTAGTGACACTTTACACGATTTGGCCGTTTCCCGAAGATGTCATTCAAAGGGTCGGCAGAACGGCACGGCGAATCATCGTACCGGAGATGAATTTAGGACAGTTGGCTCTTGAGGTTGAGCGGTTGGTGGGACGCCATAAAGTGATCCGAGTCAATCGAGCAGATGGTGAAATGATTTCGCCACAAATGATTTTAGATGCTTTGGAAGGAAGGTAAGCATGTCAAAAAGTGAGCATACAGCGTATGCCTATCTTCGGACAACCAAAAAGTTCCCCAATATTTGGTGTGCCGGGTGTGGCATTGGCATAGTGATGGGTGCGCTGATTCGGGCGATTGATCGCATAGGATTGGATAAAGATGATGTCGCTGTAGTTTCTGGGATTGGTTGCTCAGGGCGCATGCCGGTTTACTTGGATTTCAATACGATGCACACGACCCATGGGCGAGCGTTAGCTTTTGCAACGGGATTGAAATTGGCTCAACCGAAATTAAATGTCATTGTGGTTATGGGAGATGGCGATGCCCTAGCCATTGGTGGAAATCATTTCATTCATGCTGCCCGCCGCAATATCGATTTGACCGCAATTGTGGTCAATAACGCTATTTATGGAATGACGGGAGGACAATATAGCCCTACTACTCCTCTTGATATGAGAGCCGCTACAGCACCGTATGGACACGTCGAGCCACCGTTTCCCATTTGTGAACTTTCGATTGCGGCTGGGGCCACCTTTGTTGCCCGTAGTACAGTGTATCATGCGGTTGAACTAGACAAACTGATTGAAAAGGCAATCCGCAAAGTGGGCTTTAGCGTGGTCGAAGCGGTGAGTTATTGTCATACTACTTATGGCCGCATGAATAAAATAGGCAGCGCTGTAGACATGATGCGGATGTTGAAAGATCAGAGCATTTCTCTCGCAGCGGCCGAAAAGTTGCAGCCAGAAGAACGAGCCATGAAGATCGTACGAGGGGTTTTACACGACGTGGATAAACCGGATTACATCTCGCTTTATAATGAAGTGATCAAGCGAGCCAAGCAAACGATTAACGGAAAAGAATTTCTGCGAGCCGGTCCAGGAGGTTTGGAATGAAAGATAAAGGCCGTAACAGCAGAATAGAAATTCGTCTAGCTGGTGAGGGGGGGCAAGGGATGATCTTGGCTGGAGTGATTTTGGCTGAAGCCGCTGCCATTTACGACGGCAAAAATGTTGTCCAAACCCAAACCTATGGTCCAGAAGCGCGTGGTGGAGCCAGCAAGGCTGAAGTGGTGATCAGTGATGAAGCGATCGATTTTCCTGAGGTGATCTCCGCTGACGTGCTGGTTGCAATGAGCCAAGAAGCCTGTGATAAATACGCCTCAAACCTGCGGAAAGGGGGGTTACTCATTGTCGATATTGACAAAGTCAAACGCGTTCCCTTAACGAACGCGGTCAAAGTTCCCATTACGCGGGCAGCGATTGAAGCCTCCGGAAAGGCAATAACGGCAAATGTCGTTGCTTTGGGTGTCCTTGTAGGACTTACAGGAGTGGTGAGTCGAGAGGCGATTGAGAAAGCGATTCTGGCAAGGGCTCCAAAGGGGACGGAAGAGATGAATTACAAGGCGTTAGAACGCGGTTTTGCTGAAGCAGAGGCCCTCTTAGCGGTAAAGCAAAAAGCCTAGCAGCGCTGTTGCCAAGACAATCACAGCGGGGTTGATTTTGGTGAATGTCAAGATTGCAAAGGCGGCTATGGCAAAGAGTGCTTTGTCCCACCCGTGAAAGAGGGCTGCTTGCCAACCCAGTTTCTTAACCCCCCACACGGTGTATGCCATGTCATAGGCGGTCCATAATAGAAGCCCAACCACGGCTGGACGAACAGCTTTCAACATTGCTTGCACGGTATGGCTGTCCTTAATACCGTAGAAAAATATCACCATGATCAGCATCAGAACTGTTGTGGGGAAGACCGTGCCTAAAGCTGCGGCGGTTGCCCCTGGAACACCGGCAAGTTTGTAGCCCACAAAAGCCGAAACTTGGGGGGCGATTGGACCTGGTAGCGCATTGCCGACAGCTACTGCGTCAGCAAATTCTTCGGGAGTCACCCAACCTGCAGCGGTTGTTTCGCGTTGCATGAGAGCTAGCGAGGCTGGTCCACCACCCCAGGAGAACATCGCCACGCGTGTAAAAAGCACAAAGATATCCCATAGGGTTGCCATATCGTCCCTTTGATCAAGAATTTAGAACGCAAAAATTTTAACACAAGGGCGCGAAGAAAGCATAGCCTTTTTGAAAGCAACATCGATAACAGCAGACAGGCAAGGGATTTGATGCGATTCAATCGGAACTGGCGTGATGCCGTTGGCGCCAAAGAACCTGTGGATTTTTTGCAAAATTCGACCATTCTCTAAGGCGATAAAAAAGCCCTGCTCTTTGGATGAGCCAGAGCAGGGCTGAGGGTCTGAAAAGACTATGGTTGCAGGGAGATTAATTGGGTTGCAAGAGCGGACGAAACTTATATCCGTACACAATCATGCCGCGTTCATCGCCATCGGTGCGGATTTTACGGGTGACCATTTCAACCGGCATGCCGATTTTGACTTCATGCCCATTAACATCGGTTAGCTGCGCAGTGACAATCGGCCCTTCTTCGAGTTTTACTAGGGCAACGGTGTATGGGGCATATTCTTCAAAGCCGGCGGGCGGCTCGTAAATCGTTGTAAAAGAAAAGACTTCCCCACGCCCGCTGAACGGATAGGGTTCCCGAGCATCTTTTCCGCATTCAGGGCAGACATCGCGCGGCGGAAATAGTTTTGCTTCACAATGAGGGCAGACTTCTCCCACAAGTCCGTACCTTTGTCTACGTAATCTCCAATGGCGTGGAATTTCCATACGAATCTCCTCTTATTGAAAGTTCCATTTTTCACAGTATAGTGAAATCAAACTATCAAGAACTATCAGCTTTACTTAATGGTGAGTTTTCCGCGTTGACGAACATACTGAGCATAGTCAATGGTCACTCGTCGCGCAATGTAATCTCTGGTTTTGAGGGCTAAATCTTGGCGCTCCTTGATTGCCTCGGTAACGAAAATCGAAAAAGCATCCGATCCAGCTCCAGAGCCAAAGGAGACAACCAAGATGCGATCGCCTGGCTGCGCAATATCCAGAACGGCGGTCAAGCCGATGATGGCTGCTCCGGCGTAAGTATTTCCAATGCTGCCAACCAATAACCCGGGCGCGATCTGTTCTTTAGTAAAGCCAAGCTGGGCAGCTACTTTTTGAGGGAATTTTAGATTGGGTTGATGAAAGACCGCATAGCGATAATCTGAGGGTTTTGTGCCAGAGGCTTCTAAGAGGGTTTGAGCAGCGTTGGTAATGTGTTTGAAGTAGGCTGGGTCGCCGGTAAAGCGCTGGGCGTGTTCCGGGTACTTTTGATATTGGCGACGAAAGAAGTCTGGGGTGTCGGTGACAAACGAATAGGTATGTTCGACAACGGCGAGCGAGTTTTCGGCTGGCCCAAAGACAAAAGCAGCTCCACCTGCCCCGGCAGTGTATTCGAGCGCATCGCCAGGCCGCCCTTGAGCGGTATCCATCCCAATCGCCATAGCATAATCTGCCATGCCCGATCCAACAAAGGCGACCGCAGCTACCATCGCTTCCGTACCGGCTTTACAAGCAAACTCCCAATCTCCGGCTTGGATGTGCGGGGCGGCTCCCAGTGCTTCTGCTACGATGGTTGAAGTAGGTTTTACAGCGTACGGATGGGATTCTGACCCCACCCAAATAGCCCGCAGATGATGGGCAGGGATGCGGGCGCGTTTCATTGCATTACGAGCGGCTTCAATGGACATAGTAGCAACATCTTCGTCTAAGCCCGGAACCGATTTTTCCTTGATAGGTAGGGCAGCTTGTCCGTCAGTCCATACCCGCGCCACCTCGCTGGCTGGCAGACGATATTGAGGCACATAAGCGCCATAACCAACAATCCCAACTGCCCGGTTGGGTTTTAAGAGTAAATTTTTGGGTGTTAATTCGGTTTGACTCACGTTGACTTTCTCCATGACTGTAAGATTTGTTCAGCAAAATCGATGCGGATGTTTTGAGCGGCTACGAGTTGATTGGCTAATTTCTCAATTTCTTCCCCTTGCGCGCCGGCTGCAATGGCGACTTGACGGGCGTGAAGCGCCATGTGTCCGCGTTGAATTCCTTCTGTTGCCAGCGCGCGCAGGGCGGCTAAGTTTTGCGCTAACCCAACCGAGACGATAATCTCGGCTAATTCTTGAGCGGTTTGAACACCTAGAATGCGGAGGGATAGTTTTGCTAAAGGGTGAACTTTGGTGGCCCCTCCCACGATTCCGACCGGCAAAGGAAGCTCAAGCGTGCCCACTAGATTGCCTTGCTGATCCTTGCCCCAGTGGCTCAAGGAGGTGTATCTTCCATTGCGAGCCGCGTAAGCATGGGCGCCGGCTTCCACAGCCCGCCAATCGTTTCCTGTCGCGATAAGGACTGCGTCAATACCGTTCATGATGCCTTTATTGTGCGTAGCTGCGCGGTAAGGATCGCTCGCAGCAAACGCCCATGCTGCAATGATGCCATCCCGAACGGCTTCGCCAGGGAACTCGTCTTGTTGGAGTTGATCGACTGGAATCACACAAGCTGCCCGTGCCAGACGTTTATCTGCTAGGTTGCTTAAGATGCGTAGATGAACTTTGCCACCACTAATTGACTCGACCAGAGGGGTCAGTTTTTCAGTAGCTGTATTGACCGCGTTTGCACCCATGGCATCGCGTACATCCACGATCAAATGGAGCACAAGATAGCTGCCAATCGGTGAGTTTTCAATCACCCGAACTTCAAGATCTTTTGCACCACCCCCTAGCTTTTGAAGTATCGGATCACATTTCGCAGCTTCTGCAAGCAGAGCTTCCTTTTCGGAAAGCAGGCGGTGGCGGGAGAGGTAAGGGTTTTCGAGGTTGATGATTTGCATTTGACCGATCATTAAGGGCGGATCGGCTTGGGCTTGGAAACCGCCTGTGCTGCGGGCAAGTTTTGCCATGTACGAGGCGCCCGCTACCACCGATGGCTCTTCGATTGCCATCGGAACGAGCACTTCCTTACCGTTGATTATGAAATTCAAGGCAATGCCTAAAGGTAAAGGATAGGTGCCAATCACATTTTCGATCATGTGATCGGCAAGGTCTAGGGGAAGCGCTTCATTGCCAACAAGGGTGGCTAGGTCGTGTTCCATCAGCCAACCTTGCTGCCTTAACTGTTCTTGCCGTTCGGCGACGGACAGATTGTAAAAACCACTTAGCCTGGACGACATCGGTTTCATCATGCCTTACTTATAAACCTCAGCATCTTGCAAAAACTATCAAATTGATGGCTAGATGAAATGGCGCAGCTTAGATCGTTGATTGGAATGTGAATCTCTACAGGTGAATGGTTTTTGAAAGGTCCATGGGTGTCGTGGCTGACCATTGCTTTAGGACAAGAAGGATACTAACGGATCAATGGATGGAAGACGGTTTAGAAGGATACTTAATCGCAGCGTTGTTTCTGCTTTCGGGGTGGCTGACCTGTTCTAGAAAATGCCAAATCAATTCCAATCAATTCGAAATCGACAAAAATAGTGTAAAATAGAGCATAAGGAACGGAAGGGTTATGTCTATACTGACTCGGGAGCAACTTGAAGAACGCCTGACTTCGCTACATCGTGTCAGCTTGGAACTGGTGAGTGATCTGTCTTTAAGCACGGTTTTAGAAAGAATTGTCCGATTAGCTCGCGAAGAAGCACAAGCCGACTATGCCGCTCTAGGGGTGTTTGACGAATCTGGAACTCTCGTGCAGTTTATCCCTGTTGGGATGGACGAAGGGGAAATGGCAAAAATGTCTTCGCCGCCCAAAGGATTAGGTTTATTGGGTTATCTGAAAAGAGAATCGAAAACGTTGCGTATCAGCGATATTTCAAAAGATCCACACAGCGTTGGGTTTCCGCCTGGCCATCCTCCCATGAAAACCTTTCTGGGTGTACCGATTCTCTTCGGTGACCAGATTCTTGGGCAAATCTACTTGACTGACAAATTGGGCGGTGAGGAATTTACCGAGCAAGATGAGCGTGTGATCGAAACCCTGGCTGCTTATGCAGGGGTTGCTATTCATAACGCACGGTTGATCCAAGCCTTAACGGAGCGCGACCATGTCTTAACCCAGAAGAATATTGATTTGACGCTCATTAATACGGTGGCTACTGCTCTAACCCGCTCCCTTAACCTCGATGAGATTTTGGAGAAGACCCTGACAAGTGTCATGGAATACCTGAGGGTTGAGAATGGGGAAATCTATTTGAAGGATGAGAATGGGTCTGATTTGCGTTTGGCATTGCATCGGGGAAAATTCAACGGTAATTTATTTACCCGCGAAGTATTTCATCTAGGTGAGGGGATCGTTGGCGAAGTCGCCGAGAGTGGACAGCCTTATATCAGTAAAAATGTCGGTAAAGAAGTGCGCTATTTGCGTCAAAAGGTCTTTGAAGAGGGCTGCCGATGGGTGGCAGCTTTTCCGTTAATGGCGCGTGGCTCGGTGATTGGCGTTATGGTTGTGGCTCATCATCAGGAGCTCGTTATCGATGATGCGCAAGTGGAGCTGCTTGAAGCGATCACATCTTGGGCAGGAATCACCATTGAGAATGTTGTGTTACAACAACAAGCCCAGCGGTTAGCTGTGCTAGAGGAACGCGAACGGATTGGAATGGACCTCCATGATGGAATTATTCAATCGATCTATGCGGTTGGATTGGCTTTGGATTATGCTCGCGTTGCCATCGACGAAGATCCCGAGCAGGCGAAACAAAAAATTGAACAAGCTATTGATGGTTTGAATAAAACCATTCGCGATATCCGCGCTTATATCCTGGATTTGCGCCCACGCGAACTGTATGGGAACAACCTCATCCAGAATTTGAGCCGTTTGGTGGATGAGTACCGGGTCAATACCTTATCTGAAGCGACCTTAACAGCACCCGAAGACGGTTTGGTGGGATTGCCGCTATCGCATGCAACGGCGTTATTCCATATCTGTCAGGAAGCTTTGGCAAATGTTGCCAAGCATGCCCATGCGCGTCGGGTTGATGTGCGTCTGTGGACGACTCGAGACCGGGTGTTGCTGGAAGTTGCCGATAATGGCGAAGGTTTTGACCTGCGCAAGATGAGTATCACCTTAGGGCATGGATTATCCAATATGCACATTCGTGCCCGAAAAGTTGGCGGGGATGTAGAAGTTACTTCTGCACCGGGTGAGGGTACCACTGTGTTGGCATGGGTACCGAGACGTAAGTAAAGTAATGGAATTCATTTCCAGCCGCAACAATCCAAGAATAAAAGAAATCCGTTTACTAAAACAGGCAAAAGTCCGCCGTCAGAGCGGATTTTGTGTTGTTGAAGGCATTTGGCACTTTATCGAAGCGGTTGAGGCGTGGAAACAAGGAGCATATGCTTCTTTGATCCGCGTTTTCTTCGCCCCAAGCCTGCTAAAGAGCGAAATAGCCCATGAAACCATTCGGGAGGTTGCCCAGCGGGGAATTCCTTGCTATCAAGTTGAAGAGAGTGTTTTCCGTTCCATTGCTGATAAACAAAATCCGCAAGGCATCCTGGCACTGGTGCGGCTGCGTCAACCAACGTTAGAGGCTTTGAACCCAGAACAATTGAGCTGGCTGGTTGGGTTGGTGGAGCCGCAAGACCCTGGCAATGTGGGCACGATCCTACGGACAATGGATGCAGTCGGTGCTCAAGGGCTATTGCTCCTAGATGGGGGAGTTGACCCTTTCCATCCAGAAGTCACACGGGCGAGTATGGGAGCGATCTTTTGGATACCGGTCGTGCAGGTTTCTTTTCAGGAGATGATCCATTGGGCAGCGTTTAACGACATCACAATTTACGGTACCTCTGCGCATGCAATCAAACTTTATACAGAAGCCGAACGATTTAACAAGCCTTGTTTGCTTTTATTGGGGAATGAACGCCAAGGACTAACAGAACCTCAACGCCAGGCTTGCCATGAATTATTGCGATTGCCCATGAGTGGGCGGGTTTCCTCGTTAAACCTCGCTGTTGCGGCTGGGGTGATGCTTTACTACATGCAACCAAAGCTGAGCTAAGAAAATGGATTTATTTGATCACGCTGTTCAAGAAGCCTTGAGAGCAGAAGCGCCATTGGCTTTCCGCATGCGGCCGCGCACTCTTGATGAGTTTGTCGGCCAAGAGGAAATCGTAGGCCCGGGCAGGTTGTTACGCCGTTCGATTGAAGCCGATCGCTTATTTTCGTCGCTTATCTTCTGGGGTCCTCCCGGGAGCGGCAAAACTACCCTAGCAATGGTGATTGCCAATCAAACCAAGTCTCACTTTGAGAGTTTGTCTGCGGTCTTCGCCGGTAAGTCTGAACTAAAAGAGGTCATCGAAAAAGCATTGGAAAGACGGAGACTTTACCGACAACGCACCATTTTGTTTGTCGATGAAGTACACCGTTGGAACAAAGCTCAACAGGACGCGCTTCTGCCTCATATCGAAAATGGGACGGTAGTTTTCATCGGCGCAACGACCGAAAACCCCTATTTTGAAGTGATTGGAGCGTTGGTTTCTCGATCGCGTATTTTTCAACTGCGCCCATTAGAAAATCATCATATTCGGACGATCTTGGAACGCGCCTTAAAGGACCCGCAGCGAGGGTATGGGAAACGATCGATTACCCTGACTGACCAGGCGCTTGAGCACATCATACGGGTTGCTGGCGGGGATGCCCGCAATGCCTTAAATGCCCTGGAATTAGCCGTAGAAAGTACTCTACCGGATGAACAGGGGACAATTACGATTACCCTTGAAATTGCCCAAGAGTCGATTCAGCGGCGCGCTGTTTTGTATGACAAAGACGGTGACGCTCATTATGACACGATCTCTGCGTTTATTAAATCAGTGCGTGGCTCAGATCCGGATGCGGCGCTATATTGGTTAGCCAAGATGCTCTATGCTGGAGAAGATGCGCGCTTTATCTTACGGCGCTTAATCATCTTAGCCGGCGAAGATGTTGGTTTAGCCGATCCGTTGGGATTGGTCGTGGCGACTGCTGCGGCGCAAGCTTTTGAGTATGTCGGTCTACCTGAAGGAATCTATCCGTTGGTTGAAGCAACCTTATACTTAGCGACGGCGCCAAAGTCGAACAGTGCCATGGCTTATTTCAAGGCTTTTCAACTTATCGAGCAAGAAGGCGCCCAAGCCGTGCCAACGCATTTGCAGGATGAGTCGAGAGACCGGCAGGCTTTAGGGCATGGCGTGGGATATCGTTACCCGCATGATAGCCCAGATCATTTTCTGCCTCAGCAATATTTACCTAGATCCCTGCTAGGCACGATTTTCTACCGTCCTGCTCAGCAGGGATATGAAGCGATGGTGCGGGAGCGTTTGGCGAGCTGGCGCAAGGCACAGCGTGAAGCTCTAGGGATTCAAGAAGAAAAAGAAGTGCCTGACCTGAACCCTGAGGAAATTCAGGGAATCAAGAGCAAACATAAAGTCAGTGGGAGGATCGATTAGCGAATGCCCCTAATTTTCCTGGTGCGTCATGCAGAAAATGATTACACACGCAAAAATCGCTTGGCAGGGCGCTTACCAGCCGTGCATCTAAACCAGCGCGGGCGTGAACAAGCCCATCTGTTAGCTAAATATCTGGAAAAAGCACCGCTTAAGGCAATCTATTCTAGCCCTTTGGAAAGGGCAGTAGAGACGGCTGAACCCCTGGCGCAAATCCATCAATTAGAAGTAAAACTTCATTCGGGGTTAATTGAGTTGGACTATGGAGACTGGCAGGGGGAATCCTTGAAAGGGTTGCACCGTTTGAGACTCTGGAGGACGGTACAAAATACGCCTTCCCTAATGCGTTTTCCTCAAGGTGAAACGATTCTTGAAGCACAATTTCGCATTACCCAAACGATTCACGAGATAGCCAGTCAATTTGGGGAAAACGATTGGGTGGTGTGTGTCTCACACGCTGATCCGATTAAGCTTGCCATGGCACACTTTTTAGGCATGCCGTTGGATATGTATCAGCGCCTCAATGTGAGTTTGGCGTCGATGAGTGTCCTCCATCTAACCCAACAAAGCGTGCGGGTGTTGGCGGTCAATTTCTTGCCAAACTTGTTTGAGGGTTTAGCCAAGAAATAAACCCGGTTTTAAATATCGATTCCAAAGACTCGTCGAATGATCAAGCCCAGCACAAAAGAAAAGGTGGCAACACCGAGACTGATGATGGTCATCTCCACAAAACGTTTTGTGAAGGAAAAGTCCTTTGCAATCGAGATGTAATAGTTAAAAATTGCGATGATCAAGATGGCAGTCAACAAAGCGCTCGCTAAAGCGATAAGATAATTGGTCAAAAGCAAGAAAGGTAACACAAGCAGAGTCACGGTTAGAATGTAAGCAAATCCCGTATATATAGCTGATTTCAGGGGGTCTTGTTCGCCAGCTTCGGCTTTGGTTGATAGATATTCCGAAGCCGCCATAGAGAAGGAGGCTGAGATACCGGTGATTAAGCCTGCTAGGGCGATGATGGATGTTTTTTGGAAAGCGAAAGAAAAACCAGCTAACGCTCCTGTAAGTTCAACCAGAGCATCGTTTAAGCCTAAAACGACCGAGCCAGCATATTTTAGGCTCTCCTCGTCGATCATATTGAGCAATTGGTTCTCGTGTACTTCCTCTTCGTGCAAAACTTTTTCGATCTCTGGAATATGGGCAAGGTGATGGCGGTAGTCTTGTTGGGCTTTTTCCTCGCTTTTTTCCATTAATTTCACGCCAAAGGTCAACCCAAATAACTTAGCGATCCAATAGTAGAGATTAACTTTCGTCCAATTTGGTTGGACATCCACCTGCGTATAGCGTTTCCAGGTTGTATAATGCACCATCTCTTGATGGGCGATTTTTTTTAGCAATTCGCGATTGGCTTCGTCCTTGATGATCGAGGCGAGTTTCAGATAGGTGTGGTAACTGTCAATCTCGTCCTGCTGGAGAATTTGCAAATCTTTAGCTAATTGGGGGTTGAGAGTGATGGTATCCATGCTCGTTCTATCCTAACTGATTTGATGGGTTATCCGATATTATAACAATGTTTATCCATGATCTTGTCTTTATAAATGCTTCAGACAGTGGAAAAGAACAGCTTGCATCTGGTATACTTTAGATAACCTTTTATCCGAGCTTTACTCCTGCCAGGAGCGTTTCATGCCGCCAAAGGAAATTGATTTACGTCCGGTAACGCACATCACGACGGATGCGATTGGTAAACCAGGTCAACGGGTGTTTTACATTCAAGCATCGCAAGGTGAAAAGCAAATCACGCTTATTGTCGAAAAAATTCAGATCCAAAGTTTGGCGATCGGGTTTGAGCAGTTTTTAGAGGAAATTTATCGCAAGTTTCCCCACTTACCTCAGACGCCTGCGGAGTATGATGAGAGTCAAATGCATATTCAACCACCTGTGGATCCGCTCTTTCGCGTGGGTGAGATGGGGTTAGGGTATGATGCTGAAAGCGACCTGATTGTTCTCGTTGCTCGTGAGCTGGTGCCGGAGGATGCTGAGAATGTTGAACCAGCAGTGGTACGCTTTTGGTGCACGCGGGCGCAAATGCGTGCCATGTGTCAATGGGGGATTGAGGTTGCCTCGCGTGGAAGACCGATTTGTCCTCAATGTGGTCAACCCATGGATCCGGAAGGGCACTTTTGCCCCAAGAAAAACGGGCATAAGCATTGAGCGAGATGGCTTCTCTCGATCACGAAGCTCTGTTGTACGTTTTAGAACACGGTGAGATCCATTTAGAAGGGGAGTTCTTGTGGGGGTCGAATGCCTCCTTTTATACATCGGTGAGCTTAGATGGCAAGGTGTGGAAAGCCGTATATAAACCGCTGCGGGGGGAGCGCCCGTTGTGGGATTTTCCAACACGCACCTTAGCCAAACGCGAGGTGGCTGCGTACCTCGTTAGCCAAGCCTTGAACTGGGAATTGGTGCCCCCAACAGTTTTTCGTAAGAATGCTCCGTTTGGAGCAGGATCGCTACAAATTTATATTGAACACGACCCGGACTATCATTACTTCACTTTTACGCCTGAAGACCGTCAACGACTGCGCCCGGTGGTGGCATTTGATCTCGTCGTAAATAATGCCGATCGCAAGGGCAGTCACGTGATGGTCGATCGCCATGGACATATTTGGTGTATCGATCATGGAATTTGTTTCCATGAACAAGAGAAACTTCGCACGGTGCTTTGGGATTTTGCTGGTGAGCCGCTACCGCCAGCCCTGTTAGAGGATTTGAGGCGGGTCGATCGAGAGCTAAAAGACGAAGTGGATTGGGTGATCGCATTGCGTGCTTATCTTTCAATGGCTGAGATAGCGGCCTTACAACAGCGCATCGAGGCCTTCATTCGTCAACCAATTTTCCCGGCGCCCCCAGAAGACCGACGCCCTTATCCATGGCCACCCATTTAAATATCGAGGTCAAACGGATGTTAAGATCTGCAAGAGTTGCTTTGATTGGTTTTGGAAATGTAGGCCAGGCACTGGCGAGGTTGCTGCTGCGCAAAGAAGACGAACTGGCGCAAAAGTACGGTGTCAAAGTGCAAGTCAATGGAATTGCTACCGGGCGCCATGGCATGGCTTTGAACCCTGAGGGAATTAACCTTCAACAGGCTTTACAGCTTGTCGCTCAAAATTGCTCTCTCGATAGCCTCTCGCAAAGGGCGTGTGAGCATGTGGATGAGTTTCTCAACCACTGTCAAGCGGAAGTTCTCTTCGAGAGCATCCCGGTTAATTATCAAGATGGGCAACCGGCCCTGGGGATTTTAAAGCAAGCCATCTCCCTAGGGATGCACGCGATCACCGCAAATAAGGGCCCGCTTGTGCATGGATTTACTGAACTAAGTCGTCTTGCCAAACAAAATGGGCGCCAATTCCTGTTCGAATCGACTGTGATGGATGGTACCCCCATATTTTCTTTGTTTCGGCACTGTTTGCCTGCAGCCAATTTACGGGGCATCTCTGGGATTCTGAATTCAACAACCAATTTCATCTTGACTCGCATGGAAGCGGGAGAGAGCTTTGATCAAGCTGTGAAAACTGCGCAGGCAATCGGTATCGCCGAGACCGATCCAAGTGGAGATATCGATGGTTGGGACGCTGCTATTAAGCTAGCGGCGTTGTCAACGGTGTTAATGGGCGTTCCTCTAAAACCTCAAGAGGTGGAGCGACGCGGCATCCGTGATTTAGAAGCGGGTGAAATTCAAGCTGCTCTCAAACAAGGCAAACGATGGAAATTGGTTTGCCGCGCTGTCCGAGAAGGTTCAAAAGTGCGTGCATCTGTGTCCCCAGAAATGGTCAGCGCTGAGTCTCCGTTGTATAATGTTAATGGCACGTCCAGCATCGCCCAGTTTGAAACCGACACCTTAGGCATTCTCACCATTATAGAGCAAGATCCCTCTCCGGACACAACCGCCTACGGACTGTTTGCCGATTTTATCCATACCCTAAACGCTTAATTTTTGTAAAAAGGAGGGAACGGATGAAGATCCTTGAATCCGGAAGCGGGAAGTTGATTCAACCGCCCGACATTGACGCTTTCCGTGAATGGAACCGTCAGAAAAGCAAGGAATTGGTGGATAAACGCATGAGTGAAGCGGAAGCAGTGAGCCGCTTTATTCAGGACGGCGATTATATTGGCACCGAGCTTTATGGAACAGTTCGCTGTCCGATGTCGCTGGTCAGAGAAATCATCCGTCAAGGTAAGAAAAATTTACGACTTGCTGGTCAGGGGGTGATGGAATTAGACCTGTTGTTGGCAGCCCACACGGTAAAAGAAATTGACCTCACCTATGTTGGGTTGGAAGTGTATGGTGTTTCCAATGGCTTGCGCCGCGAAGTCGAAAGCGGACGGGTGGAAACGGTTGTAGATTGGAGCAATGCCAGCATCGCCTGGCGGTTCAAGGCTGCTGCAATGGGTGTGCCGTTTATCCCGGTGCGTTCAAATCTGGGGACCGATACCTTTAGGCACAGCGCGGCGAAAGTGATTGAATGTCCGTTTACCGGTAAACCGATCTGTTTGTTGCCAGCCCTAATTTTAGATGTGGGCTTGATTCATGTTCATCGCGCCGATAAATATGGGAATGCCCAGATTGACGGGATCAGCGGTTTTGCAGCCGAGATGGCGCGGGCGTCGAAAAGGCTCATTATCAGCGCTGAAGAAATCATTGATGAAGAAGAAATCCGCCGCTATCCCCACCGCACAATCATCCCCTATTATTTAGTTGATGCAGTTGTCCATGCGCCATTTGGTTCCCATCCTGGCGAAATGTGCTATGTTTACCGGAGGGACGAGGAAAAAATCCGCGAGTGGGTGGAAGCAGCTAAAACGGAAGAATCTGCCCAAGCCTATCTCCAAAAATACATCTATCAAGTCCCAGATCATCAAGCCTATTTAGACTTGATCGGTAGAGAGCGCTTAGAAAGCTTGAGGTACTCTGGGAGGGAGAGTTAAGATGACTGCCATCGAGTACAATCCGACCGAGTTGTTGATTTGTACAGCCGCGCGCATGATGCCTGATAAGACCACAGCTTTCATCGGCACCGGAATCCCATTGTTGGCAGCCGCCTTAGCCCAACGGATGCATGCACCGAATTTGGTGCCAATCTTTGAGTTCGGTGGTACGGGGGCAATCTTAGAGAGAATCCCTATCGCGGTTGGAGAAGAAAATACTTTCCATCGGGCGGTGGCAGCTTCGGGTATCTGTGATATCGTCGAGACGGCACAGCGTGGTTTCATCGAATTTGGTTTTCTGGGTGGAGCGCAAATCGACCGTTATGGCAATCTAAACAGCACGGTAATTGGCGATTATCATCATCCTAAGGTGCGTTTGCCCGGCAGTGGTGGCGCTAACGATGTTGGGTCGCATTGTTGGAAAACGATTATTATCATGCGTCACGACCGCAGACGGTTTGTGGAAAAGGTTGATTTTATTACCACCCCCGGCTATTTGGATGGTCCGGGAGGTAGGGAGCGGGCTGGGTTACCTCCCAATACCGGTCCATATCGTGTGGTAACCCAACTTGCCGTGTTAGGATTTCACCCTGAGACCAAAGCCATGATGTTGCTGGCTACCCAACCTGGCGTGACGGTAGCGCAGGTGATTGCCGAAACAAGTTTTGAGTTGCTGTTGGCTGACCCAATTGAAGAAAATCCACCTCCCACAGCAGAAGAATTGCGGATTCTGCGCGAAGAGGTGGATAAGGAGCGCTTTTACATTTAGCCAGTGCTTATAAGGGCAAACGTACACCTAAGCCCATTTCAACCGCCCTTTGGTAGATGGTTGGCGCAATTGCCATATCGTCCAAGGCTAAGCCAAGGTTCATAGCCATACAGCGTTCGCTGGGCGATTCTCTGCCCGGTTTTTTGCCGACCACAATTTCCCCTAAATCGGCATACGGCTGCGGAGTGTCTTTGAAGTAACCCAAGGTACGGTAGTATTCCATTTGGGCTAAATCGTCGGTGGTAAATTTGTCCATTTGCTGCAGGGCTTCCCCTTTCCAATAGGAGTCGAAGTCTACCGCAGTGGCAAAGGCCCCCGGTTGAAGCCAGTCTTTTTCGATTGTGGGGGTGGGATTCTTAAGGATTGGGCCAGCCGTCAGGACGATCTCGCTTTGAGTCACCACTTCTTTGGGATGGCGGGTTGGTATAAATTCTAGGTCAGGGAACTTTGCGCCCATTTCAGAGATAAATTTCTCTTGAGCAGCGGGTAGGATGTCATAAGCGTAGACGCGTTCAATTGGAAACAGAGTTGTCATCGCTTCGGTATGAGTACGCCCTTGCACCCCGCAGCCAATGATTCCTAACGTTTTGGAGTCTGGACGAGCAAGGTACTTTGCAGATACTGCCGATGCAGCCCCGGTGCGGTAAGCGGTAATCCAGGTGCAATCCATTACGGCATAAGGAAGGCCATTCTCTTCATCGTTCAAGATGATTAACCCTGAAATGTATGGTAAACCCCTCTGGGGATTGTCGGGATAGCCACTAACCCATTTGATGCCAGCCGAATGAAGCGCAGGGATGTAAGCTGGCATCGCATGGATAAAGGCGTTTGGTCGGGTATGAATGCCAGGTTTTGGGGGGAGTTCAACGCTTCCTTCCCCTTTATTGCGAAAAGCCTTTTCTAGCAGCTCGATAATGGTGGGTAAATCTAAGCCTACTGTTTCAACATCTTGACGAGAGAGATATAGTAGCGAAAGGTCTTTCATGCTTTATCTTCTCCTTCTATGAATCGTAGAGCCACTCTATAATGGTGGCTTCTCCCTGGCCGACACCCACACATAAGGTTGCCAAACCGTAAAACGGGCGTTTCGCCGTTGCAGAACGGCGACGCATTTCATGGAAGAGGGTCGTCATAATACGTGCTCCAGAACACCCTAAGGGGTGTCCTAAAGCAATGGCGCCACCGTTGACATTAGTAATGTCATGAGACAAACCTAATTCTTGCATCACCGCCAAAGCTTGCACGGCGAAGGCTTCATTGAGTTCGATAAGCTGGATATCCTGAATGGAAAGGCCGGCGCGTTGGAGCGCTTTTTGGGTGGCAGGAACTGGACCAATCCCCATGATGCGCGGTGGAACTCCAGCGGCTGCGGAGGCGACAACGCGTGCCTTTGGCTTTAAGCCTAGCTCTTTAGCTTTGTCCAGGCTGGTGATCAGCAAAGCAGCGGCTCCATCGTTTAGTCCGGAAGAATTGCCTGCTGTGACCGTCCCGCCGGGGCGGAAAGCTGGTTTGAGGCGCGCCAATGACTCCATGGAGGTATCGCGGCGAGGGCGTTCATCCGTGTCAACCCAAATTGGGTCTCCTTTCGGTTGGGACACCGGTACGGGGGCGATTTCTTCAGCAAACTTGCCGCTATCGATGGCTGCAATGGCGCGCTGATGGCTGGCTAGGGCAAAGGCATCTTGTTTTTCACGGGTGATCTGTGGGTATTGTTCAGCCAGGTTTTCAGCGGTTTCACCCATTGACTCTGTTCCGTAGAGGCTTTGCATCTTAGGGTTTGGATAACGCCAGCCCAAGGCGGTATCCCAAGCGGTTAGATTGCCAAAAGCAAAAGGGCGTTCGGCTTTTGGGATGGAATAAGGGGCACGTGACATGCTCTCAACCCCGCCTGCGATAAAGATATCCCCCTCGCCGCTTTTGATAGCGCGGACAGCGTGATTGATGGCTGTAAGACCGCTTGCGCATAACCGATTGAAGGTGACACCAGCTACATGAACCGGGAAACCGGCTAATAACAACGCCATCCGAGCGACGTTGCGGTTATCTTCTCCGGCTTGATTGGCGCAACCCAAATAAACTTCCTCGACCAGTGCGGGATCAATTTGCGTTCGTTCAACCAGCGCTTTGAGGACATGAGCAGCTAGATCATCTGGCCTCACGGAAGCCAAGACCCCTCCTAATGCCCCGATGGGTGTTCGCACCGCGTCAATGATGACAGCTTCTGGCATAGTAGACCTTCCTTTTGTGGTTAGATTTACACCCCAGGCTATAACTGGAATTTTCCTGTTTCAGCGTATGCCAAAATTTCCTGATATACAGCGAAAGTTTGGCAACCTTGCTGAGTTCGCTCGATGTGATAGGGTTATTATACCTTCTCAGCGCTTGCGAAGGATGCCATGGCTGAGTTCAGATTTTTACCCCTTCTAGCTCAAGCAGACGCATTTTGGTCTGTAAACCACCCGGCGCGCCATAGCCATGCAGCGAACCGTCGCTGCCGATCACGCGATGACAAGGGATGACGATGGGAATCGGGTTGTGGGCTTCAACTTGTCCGACAGCTCTGGCAGCGCGCGGCCGGCCTACTTCTTGGGCAATTTGGGCGTAGGTTTTGACTTGTCCATACGGAATCGCTAGCGTCTTGCGCAGGACTTGTTCTTGGAAGGGGGTGAACCTTGTCCAGTCGATAGCTAAATCAAAGGTTTTCAGTCTGCCTTGAAAGTAGGCTGTCAATTGCTCCATTGCCGCTTGCAAAAGCGGCCTTTGTTCGGGTTGGAGCAGGAAGCCTCTGTCTTGTAAGCTCGCTTCGAACCGTTCTGGGGTGGTTTGCATTTCCAGAAAGCTGATTCCGATCTCGGTAGCTGCCAAGCCAATTTGTCCAAACGGGGTTTGAGAGAGATAGGAGACCCACAAATTGGAAGCGTGGGAGTTCACGTTTGATTTCATGATTTGCTCCTAGAACCTAATAATTGGTTACGGTATCAATCAGCCCCAATTCCTTTGCTCGTTTTTCGCAAAGGCGAAAAACGAAAAACGAAAGCATAGCAAAGAGAAGAGTTAAGGTGACGAGGATGAGATAAAGCTGGAGATTAGAAAAACTTTGTAAGGTGGGAAAGCTTGAGGCAACTTTGCCGACCAACAGGCGGCGGAGGAGTTCAAGCCAATAGGTAATCGGCATCAGGAATCCGATTGGGCGGAGATAAGCCGGCAGGACTTCTAACGGGAAAATAGCCCCGCTAAAGAGATACAAGGCACCGGCTACCGCTTCACCAACCCCAAACATGTGATGCACAAGCAACAGCATAACGCCAGCCAACGTCAAACCCATTAGGGCTAACATGGCTACCCCGGTTAGTAAGGTCAGGAGAAAAAAGCCCCAATTGACTTGACTCGGATCGATGGAGATTTTTAGGAAGAGTACGCCAAAGGTGATGGTTACCAGCACAGAGATTGAAGCAATGATAAAACGCGCCACCCCGCGGCCGAGCAAGTAGGAGGGGAAGTGTACCGGTGCTGTATAGATGTATTTCATTGTCTTGTAGTGCTCGCGATCATCAATTACCGCCCATGAAATGCCGGTCATCACGTGTCCAACGTACATGTAAAAGGCATTGCCCAAGTAGATATAGGGAAATATTGGGGACTCAAAATCAGCTTGGGTGATGACACTATACATGATGACCAGAATGGCAGCACTGGATAGGGGCTTAATCAACGAATAAACAGCAAAGAGAAAGGGATCAGCCCAATTCGACTCGATTTGCCAACCTAGCCATGTTGCCAAGCGAAACGAGCGCCAGAGAACAGAGAGAGAGTCGGTTTTGCGGGTTTGCATCTTCTGTCCTGGTCTCACCGCCTAGACTCCGTCAACCGTCCTTCTTGAATGGCGAGTTTTTCCATGTAATGGAGCAGGTAACGAGCGCCTATCAAGAAGAGAACGCATAATATTCCTAAGCCTATGATTTCGAGGTGCAAGTTCAGAAAGCCGAATTGAGCGGCGGAGGGAAAGACCAGTTGACGCATAGCATCCAAGCCAAGGGTCAAGGGGATCAGAGAGGCACTGAGCGCAATCCAAAACCCGAGGTTTTTGACCGGGAAATAAAAGCCGGAGATTAGGTAGATGGGCTCTTGGGCAAGGTTTGCCAAGTGCCAAGCTTCTCGACTGAGCAGTAAAAATAAGGAGGCAGACATCATCCCTAAGCCATAGAGGGCTGTCATGGTTAGGAAGAAGACCAATATCAATGTCCAGAAGTCGGCTACCATGAATTGCACCTGAAAAATCCATCCCCCAATGAAAAGGATGACCAGCGCCCGCAAAAGGGTAGCAACCATGCCGCCGAGAGCCATCCCCAATAAAATTGCCATCATCGAATTGGGCGCCATGATATAGAGGGCTAAATTCCCCTGCTCTTTTTCCCAATACAATTGGCTGGACATGCTCCATAAGACATTCAACCAGAAAGCGGTCATTGCGCCGCCGAGCACGACAAATCCAATATACTCTTCGGGAGCACCGATGGCGCGATAAACAAAGACGTAGGCAGCAATGCTCAAGATGGGCAGAAAGATGTCGAAAAACATCCACGATTTTTCGCGCTGCTGCCCAATGATGCGCGGATAGGCGCGGGCAATGACTGTTTTCAAAAATAACTTCCAACCACTAGCTTTCGGAATGGTTGACGCCGTTATTGCCACGTTCGACATCCTCCATGCTCTTTCCGACCAGATCGACAAAAACATCCTCTAGGGTAGGTTCGCGCTTTTGCAAGTTGATGATGCGACCTTGGTTCTCCGTAAGAGAGTTGACCACTGCGGCAAGGGTTTCGTCTCGATCTAAAATTAGCTCCAAGACCGTATATCCATCACGCGGCCGCAGAACAAATTCCCGAACCCCTTGTATGGTCTTGAGGTCATCGGAGTAATGATGGTTGACCTGGCTGATTTCAAGGTGGTAGATGGCTTGGCGTTGTAAGCGGTGTTTCAAAGAAGCTGGCGTGTCGCATGCCAAGACGCGCCCTTGATTGATGATGGCGACTCGGTCACAGAGTTCTTCGGCTTCTGCCATGTAGTGGGTGGTCAGCAGAATGGTGCGTTCAGGGTGCTCGTCCAGCCATTGGCGGATAAACCGACGTACATCTCGCGAGGCGCTGACATCCAACCCTAAGGTGGGTTCATCAAGGAATAAGACTTGTGGGTCGGTGAGAAAACCGCGCACGATATTCATCTTCTGGCGTAAGCCTGTCGAAAGGTCAGACGATTTGGTGTTGATGCGATCTGCCAAGCCGACAACTTCTAGCAATTGCAGAATGCGTTGGTTAGCTTCTTTGGAGCTTAAGCCATAGAATTGGGCAAACATCCAAAGGTTCTCGCGCACAGTAAGCAATCCATACCCCGAAGACTCACCGCCAGAGACCATATTGATGATTGGGCGGATTTTGTGTGCCTCTTTTACGACATCATAGCCGCAAACGAATGCTGTTCCAGAAGTTGGAGCGAGTAATGTGGTCAAGATTTTAATTAGAGTGGTTTTTCCCGCGCCGTTCGGCCCAAGCAAGCCAAATAATTCGCCTGGGTGAACTTCTAAGGAGACATCTTGGAGGGCAACCAATTCCTTTGCGTTGCCCTTCTTATTATTGCGAATTTTATAAATGCGGCTTAGATGGTTGGTTTCAATTGCAAAATTCATCGTTTATCATTCAAAACCTGCAAAATTGTTGGGTTAGCGTAGGGTAATCGTAGGTTAACCGTCAAGCAATTCTTTGAGAAGTTTGGTAAACTGACAATCGAAGGGCGATTTCTCTTCTTCTCCTCCTTAGAGAGAGCCGGAAGCGGCGTATCCGGCTCTCGATGATTTAAAGGACAGTGTAGCTTATACTCATCACGCTCATCCTCTATCCCTATCCCAAAGGGATTGAACTCTTTTGTCTTTCTCATTGCGCAAAAGGATAGGACTTGCTTCCTAAAAATCCGGCAAAGCGTTTGAGCATGGAATGCAAATGCTTGTAGGATTTGTTTCCACACATCGAACGCACCTCTGCTTTTGCCATTGTTTTTCCAGTGGATTGTGTATCCCTTTCCAGCTTATTAAGAGAAATGGACTCCATGTAAAGGTTCCATGAAGGTTTCAGCATGCTTTAGAAAAATGACCGGTGGTATGATACTCGCACAGATGTTCACTGTCAAGGCACAACCGTTTGAGCGAGATTTGTGTCTCCATCCCCAAAGCTTATCTTGTATAATCAACTAGGTGGATGGAGAGCCAACTTCCAATTCAGGACGACTAGCACAGGCAGCCGCTACGGTAATGGCGGCTTTCTTAATCAGTAATCTGACCGGTTTGCTGCGCCAAATTCTGGTTGCTAGGACGTTTGGCACCGGAGCGGAGATGGAAGCCTTTAACGCTGCCAACCGCGTGGCAGAGACGTTATTTAATTTAGTGGCAGGGGGGGCTTTAGCCAGTGCCTTTATTCCTACCTTCAGCGGGCTTTTGGCGAAGAATGAGAAAATTAAGGCTTGGCAGTTAGCTTCTTCAATCACCAATCTTGTATTCCTCATTTTGATCTTCTTAACGACGGTCACTTATCTGCTTGCGCCGCAGGTGGTGCGTTACATTTTAGCGCCGGGCTTTCAGTCCGATGCCTTCAAGGAGATGACAACGATCTACCTACTAAGGTTGATGTTGCCATCAGCGATTTTATTTGCCCTGAGTGGTTTGGTGATGGGCATCTTGAATTCGCATCAAGTGTTCTTAATCCCAGCCTTGACTCCTTCAATGTACCAATTGGGGATGATCTTCGGGGTTTTAGCCTTGTCCCCTTGGCTGGGAATCGCTGGCTTAGGGTGGGGTGTGCTGATCGGAGCTGCCTTACACCTTTGTTTGCAGCTTCCGACATTGTGGCGGCTCAAGGGGCTTTACTTCCCAAAAATATCTTTGGGTATGCCGGAAGTGCGCGAAGTGTTCCGTTTGTTTGCACCGCGTTTGATTGGCGTTGCAGTTGTCCAATTGAATTTTTGGGTGAATACCCGTATCGCTTCGCAGCAGCCTGAAGGCAGTTTGACCGGCATTGTACTGGCGTTTGCACTCATGTTGATGCCTCAGGCAGCCATTGCTCAGTCAGTGGCGATTGTGGCATTGCCCACCCTCTCCACCCATTATGCTTTAGGCCGTTTGGATGATTTCCGTTCAACCCTCGTAAATGGCTTGAAAGGCGTGCTTTTCTTAGCTGTTCCAGCCAGTGTTGGCTTGATTCTGCTCCGCGAACCCATTGTGGCGATGCTCTACCAGCGCGGGGCTTTTGATGCTCGTTCTACTCAATTTGTCGCATGGGCATTGTTATGGTACGCGAGTGGTCTGGTGGGACACAGTCTGGTCGAAGTCTTTGCACGCTCTTTTTATGCTATGCATGATACCCGCACACCGGTTTGGGTCGGATCGGTAGCGATGGGCCTGAATGTTGGGTTTAGTTATCTCTTTTCAGCGCTTTTTCTACGGCATGGCTGGTTACCCCACGGTGGATTGGCTTTAGCCAACACTACTGCCACCTACCTCGAAGCCTTGGGCTTGTATTGGATTATGCGTCAACGGCTAGGAAACCTGGAAGAACAGCGGATTTTCCGCTTGATTGCACAAACCCTTCTGGCGAGCATCGTCATGGGGGCAGGGATAGCCTTGTATCGTTTTTGGGTTGGCATAGGGAATGTTTATCTTTTAGGAATCGGCGGTATCCTTTTAGGAGGAGGCCTTTTTAGCGTTTGCGCTTATCTGCTCAGAATTCAAGAATTGGGTGTGCTTTGGGGAGTTATCTACGCTCGTTGGGTCACTTTGCGAAAATCCACACCAATTGGGCGATGACGACTCCTAACACGACCCCGGCAAAGGCTTCGAGAGGGGTATGCCCGAGCACTTCGCGTAGTTGTTCTTCTTTGAGCGGATGACCGCTGGCGAGATCGTTAATCATGGCGTTAATCAACTCGGCGTGTTTGCCAGCTTGGCGGCGGATGCCAGTGGCGTCATAGACGACCACCATAGCGAGGGTGAGGCCGATGGCAAAGTGTGGCGAATCGAAACCATAAAATAACCCCAAC
Organism: Anaerolineae bacterium; assembly: GCA_003130835.1. Lineage (GTDB taxonomy): Bacteria > Chloroflexota > Anaerolineae > Anaerolineales > UBA4823 > NAK19. The sequence continues at coordinate 28,626 of QEXX01000004.1, forward strand.
GCGTGGGCAACGGCTGTAACTAAGGCAGAGTGCGAACTGGGCATTCCACCCGCACGAAACAGCAATGCCCAATTCCAACGGCGTGTCTTGATGTATTCTATGGGCACCTTAACGGTTTGGGCGATGCTCCAGGCAATGGCGCCGGCGATCAGGACGTAATTGCGAAAGATCTCCATATCCAAATCGCTCCGATATCGCGGAACAATTCATGGCTTTTCGTCATTCACCGTTCGAATGGTTAATTCTGCCTGCTCGAGCAGTCGCAGGCAATATTGAACCAAAGTCTGTCCACGTTGATAATAAGCCAGAGTTTCCTGTAGGGTTTGTTCACCGTTCTCCAATTGGGTGACAATCTGCTCCAATTCCTGCATGGCTTGTTCAAATGAGAGGGATTCAAGATTCATTTTCGAATTATCGTTCATCATCGGTTCTGGTGCTTTCTATAGGTTGTACCATTCTACCAAGCGCTTCTAAAAGAGGTGCTTCAGTGGGTAGCATCTCTTGGGCTGTGGTGTGGAAGGTCTCAACGTCAACCCGATAGTTGGCTAGATAGGTCTGGATTTGAGGAATGGTCTGTTCCTTGATCGCCCGCTGTATAGCGTTACGACGGGCTTGGCTGGCGAGGATGGCTGTAGCAGCAAAAAAAATGACAAACAAGATGATTCCTAAAAAGAATGCCAAGATGATATTGATCACCTTGAAGGCAAGCAAGACAGCGACAACGGCTAAAATTGGCAATGTTCCGAGCCACACAGCCAATCCAAAGGATTGCTCGGCACTAGAAGCTCCAACCTTCAGCAGTTGTTCATTGAGTTGTTGGATGACTTCTTCTATGGTCAAATCAGGGTTGCTTACTTCGTCAACCATGGTTATCTATCTCCCGAAATCGCCTCGACGCGCGAGTTCAAGAGGCCATCCGTTAGACGTGCTTGAATGGATTCGCCGATCCGAACTTGGTGGACACTGCGGAGGATTTCACCATCTGCTTTGGTTAAGATGGCGTAGCCTCGTTGTAAAATTGATGAGGGATTCAGCGATTCTAAACGATGCGCGTACAGATCGAGTTTTGAGCGCTGTTGCTGAAGAATCCTATTGACGTGAAGTTCTAACCGCCGGGTTAATTCATCGAGCCGTTGCTGGGCAACATTGAGCTGATTAAGCGGAGAACTTATGCTTAAGCGATGAGCCAGTTGGCTTAACCGGGCGCGCTGGAAGCTGACTCGACTCAGAGCTGCGCTTTGTAACCGTTGAGACAGGGTTTGAAGGTTGGCTTGAAGATCGGCAAGATTGGGAGTGACCATCTCAGCCGCTGCAGTTGGGGTAGGGGCGCGCAGGTCGCTGGCAAAGTCAGCTAGTGTAAAATCAGTTTCGTGGCCAATGCCGGTCACAATGGGGGTTTCTAGGGCAGCGATGGTGCGCACGAGGTTTTCATCGTTAAATGCCCATAGGTCTTCCATAGAGCCGCCCCCACGGGCAAGCAAAATTACATCTGGTTTAATGGTTTGATCAAGGAATTTGAGGGCGCTGATTAAGGTTGGAACAGCTTCTTCCCCTTGCACCGCCGCCGGCGCGATGATGACCTCGGCTAAGGGAAAACGCCGGCGCAGAGTGTTGAGGATGTCTTGCAGGGCAGCAGCTTTTAGACTGGTGACAATTCCGATTTGGTGGGGAAAGGCCGGAATGGGTTTCTTGCGGTCAGCATCGAATAAGCCTTCTTTTTCAAGCTTGGCTTTGCGTTGCAAGAATTCTTGGTACAGTATGCCGGCCCCAACCGAAATCAGGTTATCGGCATAAAGCTGATAGGCACCATTGGGAGGATAAATATCAAGGTATCCATGGGCGATGACTAGGTCACCGTTTTTGGGTAAAAAGAGCTGATAGGCGACATTTTGACGCCACATGACGCAGCGCAGGGATGCCGAAGCATCTTTGAGGGTAAAATAAAAGTGGCCCGAGGTTGCCTGCGTAGCGTTGGATACCTCCCCTAGCACCCACAAATCGTGCAATGTCTCGTCTTCAGCGATGAGTTGCTGAAGGTAAGCGGTGAGTTGGGAAACTGTCCAGTTGATCGGGCTATCGAAAAGTGGTAGCATTTTCTTGAAAACCGCATAGGATTATAAATCATTCAACCCGTCTTCGGGTAAAATCATAATGACTTTAATTTGTTGTGATCGGATGGCAGCCTTGAAGTATCTATGGTCTCCTTGGAGAATGAAATATATCCAAAATCACCGCCGCGATGCCGCCTGTATCTTCTGCCTGGCTGCTGCCCAGGCCGATAGCCCAGAAAACTTGATCATCAAGCGCGGCGAGGAGGTCTTCGTCATTCTGAATCGATTCCCCTATACGAGCGGTCACCTAATGGTTGTACCGTACCAACACACTGCCGCTTTGGAAGCGTTGACCCCTGCTTGCCGAGCGGAAATGATGGAGTTGGCAACAGCGTCAATCGAAGTCCTAAAGCGAGTCTATCGGCCACAGGGGTTCAATTTAGGGATGAATTTGGGTGAGCCAGCCGGGGCGGGGATTGCTGATCACTTGCACCTGCATATTGTGCCGCGTTGGAGTGGGGACACCAATTTTATGTCGACCGTCGGACAGGTGAGGGTTTTACCAGAAGAATTAGAAGAGACCTATCGACGTCTAAAGGAGGTGTGGGAGCAAATCGAAGTCTAAGCTGTTTTTTAGCCAATGTATCCTTTCCTAGAGAGAAGATAACCGAGTGTCGCAGCTTCATTAGTCACTTATCTGATTCGATGGTTTGCCAAAGGAGGAGGACGGATGAAAGCAGAACGAGAGCAAGCGGTTGTCTTAAGTGCAGTGCGCACGCCAAGTGGGAAATTTCAAGGCAGTTTGAGCGCTTTCACTGCAACGCAATTAGGTGCAACGGTGGTCAAGGAAGCCGTTCGGAGAGCGAATATCAAGGATCTATCCGAAATTGATGAAGTCTTGATGGGGAATGTGGTTTCTGCCGGTTTGGGGCAAAACCCTGCAAGGCAAGCGGCAATCTTTGGCGGTTTACCCGAAAGCGTTGGCGCCACAACGATTAACAAAGTGTGTGGGTCGGGCTTGAAAGCGGTGATGTTGGCAGCGCAGGCGATTCGCGCCGAAGATGGGCATCTGTTTGTGTGTGGTGGGATGGAGAGCATGAGCCGCGCGCCGTTTTTAGTGCGCGGACGGAGCGGAGAATTGCGCTTTGGCCATGCTCAATTAGTTGATGCATTGCTGCACGATGGCTTGTGGGATGTTTTTGAAAATTGGGGCATGGGAGATGCAGCAGAATTTATTGCTGAGGAGTGGAACATCTCCCGCGAGGAAATGGATGCCTTCGCTTTAGAAAGCCATCAAAAAGCAATAGTTGCAATCGATCAGGGGAAATTCAAGGAGGAAATAGTCCCAATTGAGATTCCGTCAAAAAAGGGGGCGCCGATCATTTTTGACACTGACGAGACGCCCCGCCGAGATACCTCATTGGAGTCATTAGCAGCTCTCAAGCCGGCTTTCCGAGCGAGTGGCAAAGTCACGGCAGGAAACTCGCCAGGCTTAAACGATGGGGCAGCCGCATTGGTTGTTGCTTCTCAGAAAAAAGCCGCTCAGCTTGGCAGTAAGCCCTTGGCACGCATCGTCGATTACGCTCAAGCCGCTGTTGATCCTAAACATCTTTTTATCGCTCCTGCGAAAGCAATCCCCAAGCTATTAGAAAAGGTGGGGTGGAGCTTGGCGGACGTTGACTTAATTGAACTAAATGAAGCTTTTGCTGCCCAGGTCTTGGCAGATGGAAAAGCCCTAGCTGATCAGGGTTGGGATTGGCAGAAGGTCAATGTGCACGGCGGTGCCATCGCTCTTGGTCATCCGATCGGCGCCAGCGGGGCGCGGGTGTTAACTACCTTGATTTATGCCCTCAAAGATCGCCATCTCCAACGCGGCCTTGCTTGTCTTTGTTTAGGAGGGGCTGAAGCCGTGGCTATGGCAATTGAGCTTTTGGAGTGAAAGGAGAGCCAAATGGATGTGGGTGAAATCTACGTGATTGGCGCCGGCACGATGGGCAGCGGCATTGCCCAAGTGGCTGCTATTGCCGGTTACCATACTATCGTTATGGACATCATCCCGGAGCAACTAGAAAAAGCAAAGGAAGCCATACAACGTTCGGTTGAAAAATTATTAAGTAAAGGTCAATTAACCGCTGAACAAGCCCAACGGGTCGAAGCGATCCGCTATGAGAAAGAAATGAAATCGATCGGCTTTGCGGATTTGGTGATCGAGGCGGTGGTGGAAGACCTGAGCACAAAACAAGCCATTTTTCGGCAAGCCGATGGGCTCTGCCAAGAGAATGCTATTCTTGCATCCAACACCTCTTCAATTTCGATTACCAAAATTGCGTCAGTCACTCGCCGACCGCAGAAGGTTATTGGGATGCATTTTATGAACCCGGTGCCGCTGATGCGTTTGGTCGAAGTTATCCGCGGCTTCATGACCTCAAATGAGACGCTGCAAACGGTGATGGATGTGTGTCGTCAGATGGGAAAAGAACCCATTGAAGCCAACGACTCGCCAGGCTTCATCTCGAATCGCATTCTCTGCCCGATGATCAATGAGGCAATTTTTGCTTTACAAGAAGGCGTTGGCACGCGGGAGGCGATTGATGCGGTGATGAGACTTGGGATGAATCATCCCATTGGCCCGCTGGCACTGGCTGACTTAATTGGCTTGGATGTCGTTCTGGCAGTGATGGAAATCCTCCAACGTGATTTAGGGGAGGATAAATACCGTCCGGCGTATCTATTGCGCAAAATGGTGGCAGCCGGACATCTGGGAAGGAAGACAGGCCGAGGTTTCTATGAATATGCTTCCTAAACAGGATGAAGTTTATGATTTCGTTGTGATCGGCTCCGGGTTTGGCGGGAGCGTGTCAGCGATGCGGTTAGCCGAAAAAGGCTACCGCGTTTTGGTCATTGAGCGCGGCAAGCGGTTTGAAGATCACGATTTTGCTACAACCAATTGGAAATTCTGGAAATATCTATGGCTGCCGCCCTTCCGTTGTTTTGGTATTTTGGAGTTGAGCTTTTTCAAGGACGTCTTTGTCCTGCACGGTTGTGGAGTGGGTGGGGGAAGCTTGGGCTATGCCAATGTCTTGATGGAGCCAGATGACCGATTGTTTGAAAATCCTGCATGGAAAGAATTCGCGGATTGGAAAACCATCCTGAGACCCTATTATCAGATCGCCAAACGCATGTTGGGAGTGTCCCCCAACCCAAAGCTCTGGCATGCAGATCAACTCTTGCGCGAGATTGCAGCCGAATTGGGAATGGAGCATACCTTTCGACCGACCGAAGTCGGCGTGTTGTTTGCTGAGAGCGTAGGAGCAGAGGAAGATCAGGAATTGCAAGACCCTTATTTCGATGGCAGAGGCCCGAGGCGACGTACGTGTAAACACTGTGGAGCTTGCATGGTAGGCTGTCGTTACAATGCCAAGAATACCTTAGTGAAAAATTACCTCTGGTTTGCTGAACAATATGGGGTGCAAATTTTGCCAGAGAGTCAAGTGGTTGACATCCAACCGTTGACGGATCGACCGCCTGCCCGCTATAAGCTGAAGGTTAAGTCGTCAACGCGATTTTGGCAATCATCCAAGGAGGTTTTTGCCCAAAATGTGGTGGTCTCGGCAGGAACGATCGGGACGCTGAAGTTGCTCCTCTCCTGTCGGGAGCGTCCCCAATCTCTGCCCAAACTCTCGCCACGCTTGGGGGAGAACGTGCGTACAAATAGCGAATCGTTGCTCGGTGCGGTGAGCCGCACCAAAGCCGTTGATTATTCGCAAGGCATTGCCATCACTTCGATTTTCCAAGCCGATGCTGTTACAGCAGTTGAGCCGGTGCGCTACCCAGCCGGTTCGTCTTTAATGCGCTTTCTCAGCGCGCCATTGGTCGGTGGGCAAAAGCCGCTCTTTTTCCGCCTGTTGGAGTCGCTTTTGCTCCTGCTTACTCATCCACTTGAGACCTTGCGAGCTTATGTTCTGCCGGGTTGGGCGCGGCGCACAACCATCCTGCTGGTGATGCAAACCGAAGACAGCCGCTTGCGCTTGAAGCTGGGCAGGCATCTGTTTACCGGCTTCCGCAAAGGATTGGTCTCGGATAGCCGCGGAGAAACCGTTCAAGGGATTAGCCGGATTGGGGAATGGGTGACGCGGCGCTTTGCCGAGAAAGCCAATGCCGCGCCGGCCGGCGCCGTCAACGAGAGCTTCCTTAATACCCCCATGACAGCGCATCTCTTGGGTGGTGTGCCTTTTGGCAGGAACAGCGAAGAAGGCGTGATTGGCTTAGACTGTCAGGTGCATGGTTATCCTGGCTTATATGTGGTCGATGGTTCCATCGTACCGGCAAATCCGGGTGTCAACCCCAGTTTGACCATCACTGCTTTGGCGGAATACGCAATGGCGCAAATTCCCCCCAAGCAAGACGCAATGGCGTAGGCTCGCTTTGTGTCGAGGAAGCTGTTATAAATAAATAAGCGAGTTGAGGGTCACACCAAACCAAACGAGGCTGGGCTATGCGGTGGTAGTCAAGGTAGGGTTTATCTTCGCCTTGACCACCTAACCGATAGCCCTTTATTATCCTCGCCCAAGGTTGACTCGATTAACCTTGAAAGCCTGTGCTGAGGATGTAATTTTCTAAACCACGGATTTCGTTTTCAAGGTTTGCAACTGCTGCTTCCATCACATCCCGTAAAGAAAGGATGCCCACCATTTGATTGTTCTCGACTACTGGTAAGTGGCGGATATGGAATTGTTTCATCAGTGCCAAACATTGGTCAACGGTTGTCTTAGGGGTGACGGTAACCATCTTTTCGACCATGACTTCCCGGATGGGAGTCTCTTTGGCTGTTCTATTGAGCAGTTCTCCCTTGCGGGCATAATCTCGCTCAGTAAAGATGCCGACCACTTTATCGCCCTCCATGACCATCACTGCGCCAATATTGGCTTCTGCCATGACTTTCAGTGCCTCTAACACTGTGGCGTCCGCAGCAACACTATAGTTCGGACGCTTTCCCTTTGCTTCCAGTAGATCTTTGACGGTGTTCATCGGTTTACCTCCTTTGCTGCACAAAAAACTTCATTCTGCCAAATACTTTTCTAGGATCGAACGCGCAAGCTGGGCATCCGCTTTTCCTTGGGTTTGTTTCATCACCTGACCGACGAACCATCCCAACAGTCCAGTCTTACCTTTGCGGTAGTTTGCCACTTGTTCAGGATTATCGGTGATTAATTGTGCAATTAGGCGTTCTAAAGCCTCGGCATCGCTCACTTTGGCTAAGCCTTCTTCGGACACGATCGCCGCCGGCTCTTTGCCACTGCTCTGTACCTTATCTAAAAGGGCCTTGGCAGTGGTATTGTTGATGGTGCCATCATCCACCATGCGGATGATTTGGGCAAGGTAGGTGGGCGTTATTTTCAATTCTACAGCAGAGATGGCTAGATCGTTGAGGATGCGCAGGAGATCATTGATGATCCAGTTGGAGACACGCTTTGGATCACCTTGGTAAGCGCTTAGGGCAGCTTCATAATACTCGGATAACGAGCGTTCCGTGGTGAGGATATCGGCGTCATACACTGGCAAACCGTATTGCGCCACAAAACGCGCCCTTCGTTGGAGCGGAAGTTCTGGCAGGGTACTGAGCACCTCGTTTTTCCATTGTTCATCGATTTCTAAGGAGAGCAAGTCTGGTTCGCGAAAATAGCGGTAATCGGCTTCGGTTTCTTTTGAGCGCATTTTACGCAAGATGCCGCTCTCTTCATCCCATTCCAGTGTCCAGGATTCAATTGGGTGACCAGCTTGCACTTCGCGAATTTGACGTTGCACTTCGGTTTGGATGGATTCGCGAATAGCTACAATAGAATTGACGTTTTTAATTTCTGTTTTGGGGTTTAGGATCGAAGTGCCTTTTGGACGAATCGAGACATTGGCGTCGCAGCGCAAATGGCCCTTTTCCATATCGGCTTCCGAAACGCCGATCCAGCGCAATAATTGACGTAAGCGCAGGATATATTGAGCCGCTTCATCTGCCGAATGCAGATCGGGCCCGGTGACCATTTCCACTAGAGGAACACCGCAGCGATTAAAATCAATTAGTCTTCTCCCGAAGTCGTTTTTTGTCTTACCGGCATCTTCCTCTAAGTGCATTTTATGGATGGTGACCTTGCGTTCTGTGCCGTCCGGCATGGGAAAGACGAGATAACCGCCCCGCGCAATAGGCAGGTTATATTGGCTGATTTGATACCCTTTGGGGAGATCGGGGTAGAAGTAATTCTTGCGGTCGAAGTAAGAGATAGGTTGAATCTCGGCGTTCATGGCAGCAGCGAGCAGCATGGCTTTTTCAACCGCAGCTTTGTTAAGCACTGGCAACACACCTGGTAGGCCGGTGCAGACGGGACAAATGTTCGTATTGGGTGGGTCGTTCCACGAATCGGCTTTGCAGGAGCAGAAGATTTTGGTCAAGGTATTGAGTTGAATATGGGTTTCCAACCCGATTACCGCTTCGTATTCTATCGTCATGCTCAAATGCCTCTCAGTTGGGGAGATTCTTTTGGCTGAGTTCACGCAGCGCGTCTTTTGCATTCCAGCGAGCTGCCTTAGAGTCTAAATTTGTCATCTGTTGGGCGACCTCGATCGCTTTCTGTTGTAGGTGGCGATTGCGCTTTCCAATTTGGCGCAAAGCCCATAGGATTGATCCCAAAGCGAGCCATCCAAGCTACATTTTGAGGGTTGGCGTTTTGGTGCAAGATAGAGAGGATTTCATCGAGTTTATTCATACGTTCCGTAATATTGGGGGAAGTCTCTTGCGCCATTGATCACTTTCGGTAACTAGCTCGTAATTGCGTGCGAGGCGCAAGAGCTGATCTTCGGAAAAGTCTGGGCCGATGAGTTGCGCTCCAAAGGGCAACCCCTCTGAATCAAATCCGCAGGGAAAAGAAAGGGCGGGCAGGCCGGCATGGTTGGCTGCAACAGTGAGCTGATCGGCAAATTGCATCAAGACCGAATCGCCATAAACTTGGGCGATGGGGAAGGCTGTGGTTGGAGTGGTTGGGGTCAATAATGCGTGTAGCCGATATTTGCCGTTCGGGTCAAAGATGACCTCGAAATCGCGGCGAATCAGGGTGCGCACCCGCAAGGCTCGCAGGTAGTATTGTTCACTGTACTGGGCAGCGCTGACATACATGCCCATCAAAATCCGCAGTTTAGGTTGTAAGCCAAAGCCTTCGCCGCGCGTTTTGCGGTACATCTCGCGTAGGTCGTTGACCGCCTGCTGGGTGCGGTAACCGTACTTGACGCCGTCATAGCGATGCAAATTCGAGGCAGCTTCTACCCGCGAGATGACAAAATAGGCTGGAATGCTATACTTGGTGTGAGGCATGGGAATTTCTTCAACGATATCGGCGCCCATTTCAGCTAATCTGCCTGCCACGCGATAGATAGCTTGCCGATAATCGTCTGGAATGGGTTGCTGATCTAATTCGCCGCTCTCTGCATCGACATAGGTAATGCGAAAGTAGTCTGGGGATAAGCCGATACGCATCCCCTTGATGGGTTTTTCTAAGTCGGTGACATAGTCTGGAACGGGGAGGTTGGCTGTGGTTGAATCGTGCGGGTCAACACCGCTCATGATTTGCAATAACAGGGCAGCATCGCTGACATTGCGTGCCAAGGGCCCTGGACAATCGAGAGAGGAACCGAAGGCAATCAAACCATAGCGTGAGACGCGGCCGTAAGTGGGTTTGACGCCGACGACCCCACAAAAAGCGGCAGGCTGGCGGATGGAACCGGCCGTGTCGGTGCCGATGGAGAGGCAACCTTCCCCGGCTGCTACGGCAGCAGCGCTGCCACCGGAAGAACCACCTGGCACACGGGAGGTATTCCATGGGTTGCGCGGACTGGGCTGGAAGGCGCTGGATTCATTGGATGAGCCAAAGGTAAATTCATCGAGGTTGACTTTTCCCAACAGTATTCCACCCGCTTGCTCTACCCGCGCAACTGGAGTGGCTGTGTAAGGAGCGACGAAGTTCGAGAGGATTTTCGAGCCAGCCGTCGAGAGCGTATCTGCGACGCAGAAGATATCCTTGACCGTGAAAGGCACACCCGCTAATGGACCCACTTCTTCGCCTGCTTGGATGGCTTGATCGATCTGTTGCGCCTGACGACGGGCGCGTTCTGCCGTCAGGCTAATGAATGCATGGATTTTGTCCGGTTCAGCGTTTCGGTCTCCCTCTATTTGACCGGGCATGCCATCCACGGCGTTAATCCGCCTCAGCGTGCTTTCCAGCACTTCGCAGGCAGAGACTTGTTTGCGCTTGATCATCCAAACCAGTTGATAGGCTGCGTAATCACATAAGTCCATAACTTATTCCAAATCTTGATGGGGGATATCGGGGACGACAATGTAGCGTTCATCTACTTCAGGAGCTTGATTTAAAATTGCCTCAGCGTATGGGCTGGGAATCCATTCATCTTCGCGAATCGGGGGGCGAATTTCGGCAGTATAGCTGACTCCGTGTAGTGCAGGCGGGATAGACGCCTGCACAGGGATGGCTACTAACTCTTGCAGGGCTTTCAGTTGCTGATTCAATTGTTGACGCAGATATTCGGCTTCAGGAGGAGAAAGTTCTAAGGCAGCTAATTCGACAAGGTGGTCAAACAACTCGGGTGTGATCATCCGTTGGGCTTCTCCTTTCCTGAGGAGAGTATATCCTAGTTTTTAATCCTGTCAATGCGAACAGGGGAAATGTTCTTTGGAGCTTTGGCTAGGTGAAGCAAAGATTTGCGGGACAAGCCGGGGCGGCGTTGCATAGAGTTAAACAAAGTATTGCATCATGGGTATCGAACTTCATCCAATTTTAGCTAGCCATGCGTCTGTTTGCTAGGTAGGCGCAACTTGAGTTGATAGGATCGAGGCAAGAGATTTTTTGATTCGTTATGAGAGGTTAGGGAGGCTGGTTTTTTTGCCCGTGCTATAATCCATTTGTGGGAGTTTTATTCTAGCTTTTCAGGAGGACAAAATGGCGGAGAGTTTTCTGTTTCCCTTTACCGAAGAACATGAAATGATTCGTCAGACGGCGCGCGATTTTGCCCAGAAAGAAATCGCTCCCATCGCTGCGGCGTTCGACGAGAGCGGTGAATTTCCCAGCGAGACAATTCGCAAAATGGGGGAATTGGGATTCATGGGGATCGAAGTGCCGGAGGAGTATGGGGGAGCGGGGATGGATACTTTGGCATACGTGCTGGCTTTGGAAGAGATTTGTAAGGTAGATGCAGCGCACGGCACGATCATGTCGGTCAATAATTCGTTGTTTTGCTATGGCATTCTCAAGTACGGCACCGAGGAACAAAAACAAAAGTTTGTTAAGCCAGTTGCTTCGGGCAAGGCAATTGGGGCGTATGCCCTAACCGAGCCGATGTCCGGCTCGGATGCCGGCAATATGCGCACCCGTGCCGTGCGGCAAGGGGATGTGTATCTCCTAAACGGACGAAAGTCTTGGGTCACCAGCGGTCCGGTGGCGGATTATGTGGTGGTCTTTGCCCTGACCGATCCAGAGAAGAAACACCGCGGCATTACTGCGTTTTTGGTCGATGCAAAATCGCCTGGCTTTGTGCGCGGCAAAAAAGAGCCCAAGTTGGGTATTCGTGCTTCAGCCACTAGCGAGTTAAGCTTTGAAGATTGCCCTGTTGCGGCTGAAAATCGTTTGGGGGAGGAAGGGGAAGGATTTAAAATCGCGATGGCTGTTCTGGATGCCGGTCGCATTGGAATTGCAGCTCAAGCGCTTGGCATTGCGGAGGCAGCCTATCAAGCCAGCTTGCAATATGCAACGGAGCGGGAAGCCTTTGGACAAAAGATCGGCATGTTTCAAGGAATCTCGTTCAAGTTGGCGGATATGAAAACACGCATTGAGGCAGCGCGCCTGTTAACCTACAACGCAGCCTTGGCTAAGGAGCGCGCCAAGAGCACCGGGGAACGTTTTACTTTACAGGCTTCGATGGCAAAGTTGTTTTCTTCTGAAACGGCTATGTTTGTCACCCATGCAGCCGTCCAAATCCATGGCGGTATGGGCTATAGTCGTGAACTGCCCATCGAACGTTATTTTCGAGATGCGAAAATCACCGAAATCTATGAAGGCACCAGTGAGATTCAGCGCTTGGTCATTTCCCGTTTGGAGAGCGGCTTGCATTAGTCTAACGTTGAGGTAGTGTTTGTCACATCTTCTTTAGCGAATATGAACATTGACGAGCCGTCGAACCTACTCCTAATTCTTGCTTTTGCCCTCGTGCTAGCCATCCTAGGTGATCTTTGGATGATGAGGGTTTTGGAAAAACGTTGGGCATCCAAGGGAAAGATGGATCCCGAAGCAGTATTTCTCTTCGGGAGGTATTCACTATTACTAACGTGGCTAAAAAAACGGTTAGGGAAACAAAAGGAGAATCAGGCTCTTATCGTTGCGGAGAGCCACGAATTCATTGGAAAGCCTGAATATCCAGAAGGTAAGGCAAGAGTGGCAACAGGGCTAAAAACATCTTGGATCAGAGGCTACCAATGGATAGAGCGTCAGGGCGATTGGTTGCAAATCGTTCTCTCGTTGGTTTTGGTCACATCGTATTGCAGTGGCATTCTCGATTTGGGGACAAATCGCCAACTGCCGGGAAATGAAAGCGAGCTGTTTCAATCGATCGTCATCGTGTTCTTGAATAGCCTGAAAGATTTCCAACGCATCCCTTTGTGGAATCCTTATGTCCATACTGGCCTGCCTTATATCGCTGACCCGATGCTGCATATATATAATCCGTTGGTGACGATCCCAGCACTTCTTTTAGGCGTTTTGGATGGATACAAAGTCGCTTTATGCCTCAGTTTTATTCTAGCTTCGCTTGGGATGTGGAAACTCGGTCGCGTGCTGGGATTCGGTAAACTGCCCAGCCTATGGCTTGGGCTGATGGTTGCGTTTGGCGGGCAGCCGGTGGCGCGTTTCTTTCAGGGGGAATATTTATTTGTCTTCGGATTTGCTTTTCTTCCATGGATTTTGGTGAACTTACAATTGTTGGTCGACGAAAGAAAGCTAAAATGGGTTGGCTATTCTGCTCTTTCCATCGGGTTGCTTTATTTTTGTGGAAATGCATATTACCCGTTTCTCATGGTGTTTGTTATTTTGATCTTTTGCGTTGTGATGATCTTATCGGTTCAGCGCAAAAAGCCGTACATTCGGTTTGATCAGTCATTAATTCTTTTGTTCGTTTTGTCGGGATTGCTCAGCATTGGGTTGATTGCAATTCATCTGTTTCCGGCAATCCAGTTTTATCCACGGCTCGTTAAAGGGAATGATGTGCAGGGCTCCCATACGTTATGGCAAATTTGGCTCGATTACACCTCCAAAGACCCTGTCCGACCGGATGCCTATCAAGCGTTGCCAGCTTCGGAAGAGTTCTATGCCTATATTGGAAAACTCCCTTTCTTGGGGTTGATTTTGCTACCCCTGGCTGTTTGGAGGCGGAATCGTCGCAATTTACTATTTTGGGTGCTAGTGCTTTTGTTCGTCTATGCTTGGGTGGCTGTTGATCAAATGCCGTGGAAAGAGATCTACTACCAAACCAATTGGCTGAGTCAGTTTCGGCATGTATTGCGCCCATTGATTATTGGAAGTATGGCAATCCTCATCCTAGCTGCTTATGGTATGGATACGGCGTGGAAAGGGTTAATCGATCATCAACAAAAGGAGCGACATACAGGGTTGGAAATCCTCGGACACTTCATAAGGAATCTCCTACTCTTTTTGTTATTCGCTTTAATGATCTTAGGGGTTTGGGATGTTTTTCGTACCAATCGGCAATATATTCACACGCAGGAAGAAGATTCTACAGCCTCTGTCGTCACTGGTTGGTTGAGAGAGTATGATCCATCTGTTTATTATGTTCGTAGGAATCCGACCAATAGCTGGTATAGCGCGCTGATCGCTGCCAGATTACGTGCCGTCAATATGTGGTACCCGTTTGAAGACGCCCGTCATCTGGATGGGAAAATAAATTCGCGTGTTATAAAGGCAAAGCCGCATTACGTGATTCAGCCGGTAAACGACCCTCCTCCTACAGAGTGGCGGAGTGAGCTGGTTCAGGAGATGGCCGGTCATCGAATTTACCGGGTTAAAGAAAGCTTGCCTATAGCTTTTAAGGTGAAATGGGAACAGCTTCAAAATTCAAGTGAGGAACTTAAAGCTGCTGAGGTAAATGCCTTAACGCCATTTTTCAACGGTAACGAACAGATCGAAATTATCGCCGAAGCAGAAGAACAGGAAGTTCTCGTCGTACTCGTCACGCATTATCCTGGATGGCAATTGACCATCGACGAAAAGCCAGCCAAGCTAGAGAATGTTGAAGGGTATTTGGCAGCCATCATGTTGCCGGGAACCCATAAATATCGCTTTGTCTTCCGGCCCTTGCCATTTTACCTCGGAAGTGTGATCACTTTTATTGCATTTGCCGTTTCCCTTTACTTAATTCGGGAAGACATCGTCGCTCTCAAGAACCGCTTACGGGATTGGATTGTCCTAGTCTGGAATTGGGTTCGGCGATTGCGCGGTCTCCGCTTGCGAGGAATTCAAAGCCAAAGGGTGATCTTACCGGCGGTTTATCAAGACGGTGCTTTTCGGTTAACGGAGCGCACGAATCTAAACGAGAATACTTCTGTATTGGTGTTTGTGGTTTCGGAGACAAAAAAGCAAACACCGTTTGATATGGCTTGGCGGTTTTGGCGCATGGCAAGTCTTCTTTTGGTTGAAGAATCGCTTAAGGCGTTGTCTCTCACTGGCCTGCTATTTGCCTTGACTCTTGGTGTTTATTTTGCCAGCCGCCTAATAGGATTGACGGATTTTCCCATCTACTTTTTTACGGACGAGGCGATCCAAACGGTCTCTGCGGTAGAATTGGTTAGAAATGGATTTTATGGACCCGAAAAAGTCTTCTTACCGACCTATTTTCCTAATGGTTCCTATTGGAATCTGAGCTTAAGTGTTTACGTCCAAGTGCTTCCTTACCTTCTATTTGGCAAATCGGTATTTGTGACGCGCTTTACCTCGCTGATGTTCTCTGGCTTAATAGTCTTGGTTTTAATCTACGCCTTGCGAAAGACCATCGCTCAGCGGGCTTGGTGGAGCTTGCTCTTATTCCTTGCTGTCACTCCGACTTGGTTTTTGCATTCGCGAACGGCTTTTGAGACAGTTCTGTTCAGCGGATTCTATGCAGCCTTTTTAGGGGCGTACCTTCTTTACATAAAACACTCGCCGCGCTACCTTTATCTGGCAATCCTGATGGCAGCTTTAGCGTTCTATGCATATAGCCCAGGCCAGGTGATCATCGCGGTAAGTGCTATGGTTCTTTTTGCCGTTGATTTCCGTTACCACTGGCAAAACCGCGCTTTCTTGGGAAAGGGTTTGTTGTTAGTACTTCTTTTGGCAATCCCCTATGTGCGTTTTTTGTCTTATCATCACGAAGCGCCATTTCAGCACTTGCGCAATCTTGATTCATACTGGTTCTACGATCTTCCATTAACGGAGAAGATTTTCCGCTATTTGAAGGAATATCTGATGGGATTAAATCCCTATTACTGGTTTATCCCCCATTCGATTGACCTAAATCGCCATACGATGAAGGGCTATGGGCATCTTGGATTTTGGAATTTACCTTTTATTGCTTTGGGCTTGCTCTACGTCCTGCGGCGGTGGCGAGAAGCGCCTTATCGGCTATGCCTAATCGCTTGGTTGGCAGTGCCTTGCGGCGCAGCTCTGGTTGGGGTTGGGATCACCCGTTTGTTGGCAATGGTAATTCCGATGGCCATTTTTGCTACGTTGGGTTGGGAGTGGATTCTATCTGCAATCCCGCAAGCGCGCTGGCAGAGAACAGCTCAACTCCTCCTCTTTGTTGTTTTGAGTGGGGTTGTTTTCTCAATGACAAGAGATAGTTTGCGCAACAGCCCAACCTGGTACGAAGATTATGGACTCTATGGAATGCAGTATGGGGCGCGGCAACTTTTTGAGCAGAAAATCCCAACCTATTTGCAAAGGGATTCTCAAACACAACTCTTTGTATCCTCTTTATGGGCAAATGGCACAGATGTCTTTGTGCGCTATTTCTTGACCCCACAACAGGCACAACGGGTTCGTTTGGGCTCCATTGATACCTATCTAGCGCGAAAGCAACCGTTAGATGAATGGACAATGTTTATTTTGACCGCCGAAGAGCTGCGTGCAGCGCTAGCAAGCCCTAAAATGCGTTTTATAGGAATAGAGGACGAAATTCCTTATCCAAACGGAAAGGTCGGTTTCTATGTTGTTCGCTTAGCCTACATGGAAAATGTAGATGAAATCTTTGCTCGAGAATATCAACTGCGCAGGCAGTTGGTGGAGGCCTTTATTGTGGTAGAGGGCATTTCTGCAAAGGTGAAGTATTCTCAAATCGATGATGGGGAGCTTGGCAACCTTTTTGACCAGAAAGCGCACACCTTAATGCGCGGACGCGAGGCAAACCCCTTTGTTTTGGAGTTTGAATTTATCCAACCACAATCCCTGAAGGGATTACAAGCTCAGTTTGGATCCATGGATTTTGAGTTGGTCCTCTATCTATATCCCGATGGACAAACCCAACCCATTGTACTGCGCCAGGACTATCGGGGATTACCACCCGACCCTTCCATTGAGTTCTTGTTTCCAGAGATCAACGTTCTGAGCAAACTAAGGCTCGAAATACGCGACCTTAATCAGGGTGAATTTGCAAACATTCACATTCGCGAGTTGAGATTTTTAAAGTAGAAGGAGGATCTTTTGTGAAGGCAGTCTTTTTTCAACAGCATGGTGGGTTAGACGTGCTTCAGTATGGCGAGTACCCTACTCCTAAACCGGCAACAGGGGAGGTATTGGTACGTGTAAAAGCGGCAGCCTTGAACCGAGTTGATTTGTGGGTGCGCAATGGATGGCCGGGCTTGAAACTTTCTTTGCCTCATATCCCTGGCGCCGACGGGGCAGGGATAATTGAAGCCCTAGGGGAGGGGGTAAGCTCGGTCAGCGAAGGGACACCCGTGGTGATTAACCCCAATATTGGGTGTGGCAGATGCGCAGAATGCCTGGCTGGTCAGGATAACCGTTGCCGCAATTGGCATCTATTGGGTGAGACAATCAGCGGAACATACGCCGAGTATGTGGTTGTGCCGGAAAGGAATGTCTTGCCGTTGCCGCAATCCTTTTCTATGGTCGAGGCGGCTGCAGCAGCTTTAGTTTTCCAAACCGCCTGGCATTCGCTGATCACGCGCGGTCAACTGAAGGCTGGGGAAAGTGTGCTAATTGTCGGTGCCTCGGGTGGTGTAAATACTGCATCCATTCAAATTGCAAAATTGGCTGGCGCAACGGTTTATGTGGTTGGCTCTTGTCTAGAAAAGCTGACCTTGGCGAAGTCGCTTGGGGCGGATTATGTTATCGACCGGTCTCAGGAAGAAAACTGGGCGAAAGTGGTCTATCAGTTAACCGATCGGCAAGGGGTTGATATTGTCGTTGACAACGTTGGCACAACCTTTCCTATGAGCTTCCGCGCAGCGCGAAAAGGCGGTAGGATTCTCACCGTTGGAAATACCGGCGGTCCCATCTTTGAGATCGATAACCGCTTTATTTTTGGGAAGCATCTGAGCGTAATCGGATCTACGATGAGCAACCAGCAAGACTTTCGGACGGTTATGAGTCTAGTTTTTGAGGGGAAATTGAAAGCGGTGGTTGACCGCGTCTATCCTCTTCAGGATGCCCGAGCTGCCCAAGAGCGCCTGGAGATAGGTAAACAAAACGGTAAAATTGTTCTGGAAATCGGTGAACTTTGAAACCCCCTGTTTTCGTAACCATTGTTTTTATTGGTGTGTTAATTACAGGGACGACTCATCTGATCGGTGTGATTGAAGTTTTCCGACAATGGGCAACCCTGCAAGAATTCATAGGCAACCTACTGTATTATGTCTTGTTTTCGAATCTTGCCTTAAGTTTGGTTGCGATGGGCGTTTTGATCGCAATTTGGGTTCGATTACACCAGGCGAAGTGGTTGATTTTGGGTTATTTTTCCCTGTTTCTGTTGTTTTACTGGCTCGATCGTTTGGTGTTTTTTCAAGATGACAAGTTCATCCGCTTTCCATTTGCGGTCGCCTTTCAAATCGTGATGGCATCAGTTTTATGGTTGGGATTAAGGTGTAAGTCTGTGAGACTTTATTTTGGAGAGATCCATGGTTGAAGAAGAAAACATCAATCCAAAGATTCTAAAATTGCGAGAATTGCGTGCCCAAAGTTGTTTGGGGGGTGGGGAAGAGCGAATACGCGCCCAACATGAACGTGGCAAACTAACCGCCCGAGAGCGAATTGATTTATTATTGGACAAAGGTACGTTCCGTGAAGTGGATGCATTTGTCGTTCATCGCACCTATGATTTTGATCTGGATAAGCAGCGGTATTTGGGCGATAGCGTGGTCACTGGTTGGGGGATGATCGAAGGGCGGCTGGTGTACGTCTTTTCACAGGATTTCACGGTTTTTGGTGGAAGTCTAGGGGAAGTTCATGCTGAAAAAGTCTGCAAGATCATGGATATGGCGATGAAGAACGGCGCTCCAGTGATCGGCTTGAACGACTCTGGCGGGGCGCGCATTCAAGAGGGGGTGGTCTCCTTGGGTGGTTATGCTGACATTTTCTTGCGGAATACGTTGGCTTCGGGTGTCATTCCGCAGATCAGCGTAATTATGGGGCCTTGCGCAGGTGGAGCCGTGTATTCTCCTGCGCTAACCGACTTTATCTTAATGGTGCGCAATTCGTCTTATATGTTTATCACCGGTCCCGAAGTGGTCAAAGCCGTCACGCATGAGGATGTGACGTTTGAGGAATTGGGTGGCGCAGCGGTACACTCGGAGATTTCTGGGGTGTGTCACCTGGCAGCCGATAGTGAAGCCGACGCTTTATACCTGGTGCGCAAGTTGCTTAGCTATATCCCGCAAAACAACATGGAGGATCCACCCTTTGTACCTACGGCAGATGATCCCGTACGGATGGAAGAAGCTCTTGATGACATCATACCCGATGACCCCCAAAAGCCTTATGACATGCGCGACATCATCCGGTTAATCGTAGATGAAGGCATCTTATTTGAAATTCAAGAGGCTTACGCTCCAAACATCGTGATTGGTTTTGCCCGTCTAGGAGGGCATAGTGTGGGAGTAGTTGCCAATCAACCGGCGGTTCTGGCAGGGGTGTTGGATATCAAGTCCTCCGAAAAAGCAGCTCGATTTGTGCGTTTTTGCGATGCCTTTAATATCCCGTTGGTGACCTTTGTGGATGTGCCCGGCTTCCTCCCCGGCCTCAGCCAAGAACACGGGGGGATTATTCGAGCTGGCGCCAAATTGCTCTATGCCTATTGCGAGGCAACAGTGCCGAAACTAACGGTTGTGACCCGTAAGGCTTATGGCGGAGCCTATGACGTGATGAGCAGCAAGCACATCCGCGGTGATGTCAATCTTGCTTGGCCAACAGCCGAGATCGCAGTCATGGGCCCAGAAGGGGCGGTTAATATCATCTTTCGTAAGGAGCTTGCCAAGGCAGAAGACCCGCACAAACGGCGCGAAGAACTTGTTGCGGAGTATCGCGAGAAATTTGCTAACCCCTATATCGCTGCCGCGAGAGGTTATATTGATGATGTCATTGAACCTCACGAGACGCGTCCTCGATTGATTAACGCTTTGGAAATGCTCGCTAATAAGCGGGATAGCAATCCGCCCAAAAAGCATGGTTGTATCCCGCTGTGAGGCGATAAATTGGGTTGTGATGCATTGATTAAGTATAGGCAAAGGATGGATGACTTTTCAAGCTAGGTTTGTCGAAATCAATAGCCACTCCCTGTATTGTGAATATTTTAGTGGCGGTAATTTACCCCTATTGATTTTGTTGCATCACGGTTTGGGTAGCTCAGAAGCTTGGCGAGCTCAGTTTGAATGCTTGCGCGATGGCGGGTTTTCAGTGCTTGCTTATGATCGCTGGGGGTATGGACGCTCTGACGATCGCGGTCGTTTAGACCCGCCATATTTTGAAGAAGATGTGCGCGATCTTGAAACCCTTTTGTCAAAAGAAACGAAACCAAGGATTTTGATTGGCCATTCCGATGGGGCAAATGTTGCGCTTACCTATGCAAGTCGTCATCCAGAGCATTTACTTGGGGCGGTTGTAGTAGCCCCGCATATCTATTTTGAACCCAAGATGGCAGAAGGCATTCAAGGCTTATGGCGAGCCTATCAGGAAAATCAGGCGTTCCAAAAAGGGTTACAGCGCGTGCATGGCGGGAAGGCCGTCTTTGAGCGCTGGTTTCAAAGTTGGACTCAACTTGGCGCGGATTGGGATATGCGACAAACACTCTCGACCATCCAATGTCCAGTGCTGGTCATACAAGGCAGCGAGGATGAGCACGCTACAGTGCAACATGCCAAAGATTGCGCAGCCGCATTGCCAAATGGTCAGGTTCAGATTGTCGAGGGAGCCGATCACATGCTTCCCCAAAAATCAAGCGAAATTTTTAATCAACTCTTGCTCCAATCTATTGGTGAATTTCAGAGGATGAGTCAACATGTTCAATAAAGTATTGATCGCAAATCGGGGTGAGATCGCCGTGCGGATCATCCGTGCCTGTCGTGAGCTGGGGATGCAAACGGTAGCAGTTTTCTCGGAGGCTGACCGTCATGCCCTCCATGTGCGTTATGCCGATGAAGCGTATTTTATCGGTGCATCCCCCTCACGGGAATCCTATCTGCGAGGAGACCGAATTATAGACGTAGCTTTAAAATCAGGTGCCGGGGCGATTCATCCTGGATACGGTTTTCTGGCAGAACGAGCAGATTTTGCTCAGGCAGTTTTAGATGCCGGTTTAGCGTTCATTGGTCCGAAGCCCTCTTCCATAGCCGCTATGGGCGATAAGGCTGTTGCGCGCTCTACGGTAGCCAAGGCAGGTGTTCCGGTGGTGCCCGGCACCGAGGGCGAGGGTTCTTTGCGAGATGATGATCTGTTGACAATTGCGCCGCAAATTGGGTTTCCTTTGCTCATTAAAGCCACGGCTGGCGGTGGGGGAAAGGGGATGCGGGAAGTTACCTCCATGGAAGAGATGCCGGCGCTGCTTAAGGCAGCCCGCCGTGAAGCAGAAGCTGCTTTCGGTGATGGCAATGTCTACTTAGAGAAGTTGATTGATGGTGCAAGGCATATTGAGTTCCAAATCCTTGCCGATCAAAATGGCAATGTTATCCACTTGGGGGAAAGGGAATGTTCTCTGCAGCGTCGCCATCAAAAATTGCTTGAAGAAAGCCCTTCTCCGTTTATCAGCGACGATGACGATCTGCGCCAACGAATGGGAGAGGTAGCCGTTCGAGCCGCACAAGCCGTGGGGTATGTCAATGCTGGTACGATCGAGTTCTTGGTGGATAAAGATAAAAAATTCTATTTTTTAGAAATGAACACTCGTTTGCAAGTTGAGCATCCGGTTACCGAAATGGTGACCGGAGTGGATATTGTCAAGGAGCAGATTCGCATTGCCCGCGGAAGACAATTGCGCTACAAACAAGAGGATATTCTGTTCAAGGGATGGTCTATTGAATGTCGCATCAATGCTGAAGATCCTTTTAATAACTTTTTGCCTTCCACTGGCGTTATAACCCACATCGTTCCTCCAAGCGGGCCCGGAGTACGCATCGATACCGGTGTTTATCCTGGTTTTGAAATTACACCTTATTATGACGCGCTCATTTCCAAATTAATTGTGTGGGGTGAAACGCGAGCAGAAGCGATCCTTCGTATGCGCCGCGCCTTAGAAGAATATCGCATTCTAGGCGTGCGGACGAATATCCCCTTTCATCAGCGGTTGATGGATTCGCACCGCTTTATGGCTGGCCAGTTCGATACACGTTTTGTCGAAGAGCGGTTTTCACTCGAAAGCGCTCAAGAAAGTGTGGAAGCCTGCCCTGAGATTGCAGCAATCATTGCTGTACTGGTAGCCCACCGTCAGACGCGGCGGTCAGCTCAGTTTGTGCATCACGATCAGCGGGATGTCAGCAATTGGAAATGGTTTGGTCGTTGGGAGAGAATGAGAAAATGATGAATATCCGATATATTGCAACCATTGATCATCAAGACTATTTGATTGATATTATCGATGAAAGACATGTAGCCCTAAATGGCCAAGTTTGTGAGATCGATTTTGCCTCGGTGGGCGATCAGCCAATCTTTTCCTTGCTAATCGATGGCAAATCCTACGAAACCTTTGTGTACCCGCAAGAGGATGACTGGCAGGTCTTATTGTTAGGCACTCTGTATTCGGTGAGGGTTGAGGATGAGCGCGAAAAGCGACTGCGCGCGGCTGCAGGCGGCAAAGCCATGGAGCGAAGGGAGTTTCACCTAAAAGCCCCCATGCCAGGATTGATTATTGCTATCCCCGTATCTGAAGGTCAAAAAGTCAACAAAGGAGATGTTCTGGTTATCCTTGAATCCATGAAGATGCAGAATGAACTTAAATCACCCCGTGAAGGAGTCATCACTCGCCTGAGGGTCAATGTGGGTGATAGTGTGGAACAGTCTCAAACTTTGTTAAGTGTGGTCTGAAAAGGAAGCTTTCAAATGAAGGACCGAGAGATTGAAGCAAAATTTTTGGTAAAGGATTTGGGTTTAATTGAAGCCAAATTGAAGGCTATGGGAGCGAGTCTGCTACAGCCTAGAACCTTCGAACAAAACTTGCGCTTCGACAATGCGGCGCGACAGTTGTCCCAAAGCGGACAAGTTTTGCGCTTGAGGAAGGATGTTCACAATGTGCTGACCTATAAAGGCATGAGTACGGATGATGGCGGGGCGCGGTCACGCATTGAAATACAGACCCAAGTGGAAGATTTCGAGACGACACGGCAGCTTTTAGAGGCGTTGGGATATTCAGTGGTCATGACCTATGAGAAATATCGCAGTGAGTATGCCTGGGAAGGAGGAAGGATCTCCTTAGATGAGATGCCCTATGGGCTTTTTGTGGAGATTGAAGCCGAAAGTTCGGAACAGATTCGCAAAATTTGCCAATCGTTGAACCTCAATTGGCAAAAGCGGGTCTTTTATAGTTATGTTGAACTGTTTTCGCTAATTAAGCAAAACGATCAACTTGCAGCCGACGACTTATCTTTTGAGGTTTTCAAAGATTGGCGGGGAAATCTTGCCGCTTATGGTATCTTTCCTGCTGATGAGGAATAGACTAGGATTATGTAAGAAGGAAATCGATGAACACCCACCCAAAACCATTCAATGCCATTTTTCGCGAGCAATATGCTCAAAATGATCAGTGGATCGAGGCGTTTCTACACAACTCTCAAATCGGTCACGTTGCTACCCGCTGGGAAAATCAACCCTTCCTCACCCCGGTTTTATTTTGGTATGAGCCACAGAGACGGCGCATCTACTTCCATACCAACCTATATGGCCGTCTGCGTACGAACAGCGAACGTTTTCCTGAGGTGTGCTTTGAAACCTCTGAAATGGGAAAATTGTTGCCATCGAATATCGCGTTTGAATTCAGTGTCCAATATGCCAGCGTGGTAGCTTTTGGAAAAATCAGAATTATCGAAGACGCTGAAGAGAAAGAGCTTGGACTGATGGGATTATTGCAGAAATATTTTCCCGACCTCAAAGCCGGGGTGGACTATCGGCCGATCACTCAAGATGAGTTGGATCAGACAGCCGTTTTTTGTATCGAGATTGAGCAATGGAGCGGAAAGAAAAATTGGAAAGAAGAAATACATCAAGACGAAAGCTGGTCTCTGCTAGATCAGGCGGTTTTAAGAAAATACGGGTTTTGACTTAAGCTACATCGATCAAGCGAGATTTTTGCCAACGCACCCGATAAATCGTAGGTGAAAGAAAGCCGATTCGTTCAAGGAATTTTCTAAGGGGATCAAGCCGACCACTGGTTGCAAATAGAAGGTTTCCCGGCAGATTGGAATCCCGCAGAAGATTGCGCTGCGCTAATAGGCGATGGGTTTGTCGTGCCACAGCAGGGGCTGGATCGATGACGCGCACCTGATCACCCACAATGGCTTGAATAAGCGGAATCACAAAAGGGTAATGGGTGCATCCCAATACAACCGTATCAATGTTTGACTTCAACATCGGAAGCAGGGCGTCTTCGAGAATTTTTCGGCTCACTGGGCTATCGAAGTCCCCTTGTTCGATCTGTTGCACTAAGCCTGGACAAGTATGTTGATAAACGGTCACACCTTGAGCAAAGCGCTCGATCACAGAAGCGTAAAGCTCACCTTGAAAGGTTGCTGGGGTTGCCAACACACCCACTACCCCGCTCTGGGTTGATTCTGCAGCCGGTTTGACAGCCGGTTCCATGCCCACAAAGGGGATTTTTGGATAAGTTTGGCGAAGGGATTTCAACGCGGCTGCAGAAGCTGTGTTGCAGGCTAACACGATGATTTTGACGCCTTTTGAGAGTAAATATTGGGTGATCCCAAATGCAAACTGGCGTACTTCCTCGAGCGGTCGGCGTCCATACGGGACATGGGCTTGATCGGCGATATAGAGAACATCTTCGTAGGGGAGTTGGGTTACAATTTCCCTTAAAACACTCAAGCCCCCTACGCCAGAATCGAAAACTCCAATCGGCCCGCAGGGGGTAGGATCGTAGCTGGATTCGGCAGTAGCCGCTGGCAATTTTACGTGGTGAACTTGGTTTTTAGGCGCGAACTCTTCCCTGTTCGCCCGCGCAGGAAGTAGAGTTGAGCGCGGCGCACATGAGCATGCCGCTCAACAATCACCTTTTCGAGACGCGGGGACTTTAGAAGAAATGTTCTTTCGACGCCAATGCCGTTGCTGGCAATGCGCCGCACGGTGAAATTGGCATTGTTGCCGCCTTTGCTCATGCGGATCACCGTGCCGCGGAATTCCTGAGTTCGCTCTGAGTTCCCTTCTTTTATGCGAATAAAGACTCTGACCGAATCCCCAGGTCTTAATTCAGGGATATTTTCATTAACTGGTGCTTCAACAGCTTCTAAGTAATCGTTCATAAGGCAATCCTTGCGATTGGGTTATTTTGATAATAGCAAACGCGAAAGAAAATTATATCATGATTTAATGAGGTGCTCTTAGAAATTTAAGATCAAAAAATCTTTGGGAATCGACTTGCAATTTGAAACTCTGTGGTAAAATATCGGCGTTTGCCCCCATCGTCTAGGGGACCAGGACGCAGCCCTTTCAAGGCTAAAACGGGGGTTCGAATCCCCCTGGGGGCATTTACTTCCCCTCAACCATTAGGTTGAGGGGAAATTTTTTGAACTTACAAAGGTGTAAGCCCATTCTCTATTCCGAAAAATGAATACCTAATTAAAATTGGGGGCAAGATGAACCGCGATGACTTTGCAACTCTGGCTGAATCTTTCGAACAGCTTCCCACACAAGAGATCATAAGCTGGGCATTTAGAGAATATTCTCCCGATTTGGTCATGTCGACTGCCTTTAATCCTGGTGGAATAGTCTTAATGCATCTCCTAAAGCAACAGGGTTATGAACTGCCTGTTTTTTATATTGATACAGGGCTGCTCTTTCCAGAAGTGCATCAACTGCGGGTTACCTTAGAACAGACTTTCGGTATTCGCTTTGAGCGAGTCTTGCCTGCGCTTAGCCTAGAAGAGCAAGCGAAACGCTTCGGTGAACGCTTATGGGAGCGGGATGCAGACACTTGTTGTTGGCTGCGAAAAGTGCTTCCCCTTCAACATTACCTACGGGGAAAGCGGGCATGGCTGACTGCCATTCGAGCGGAGCAAACCGAAACGCGTGCTAAAGCGAAGCTGATTGAGTGGGATGAACGATACCAAGTGGTGAAGGTCAACCCCTTGCTAAGATGGAGTGAGGATCAAATTTGGGACTACATTGAACGCCACCGTCTACCTTATAATCCACTACACACTCAGGGATACCCTAGTGTAGGTTGTACCCCCTGTACGTCGGCGATTAAGAACGGTGAGCATTTGCGAGCTGGGCGCTGGAGAGGCAAAGCTAAGGTGGAATGTGGTATTCATGTCCCGATATGGCAAAAAACCTTCTCGTAAATTTATCGGGTAACGAGGGGAAGATAGAGGAGTGTTTGGGGGGATAAGGCTGCGTTGAGTAATCGATAGATGGCGGTATTGTCAATGTATTCCCCGCGGACTGGATCCACCCCTGTCACCAGAAGGGAGTACGACAGGGGTACTCTGCCATGAAAATATACTGGAACCAAGCTATTGGTGTGATAGGTGCTGTTCCATGCCCAATAAACGGTCTCGCCCAGGTCAATCTCTGAGTTTTCGTTAGTATCTTCCCAGCTTGCCCGCAGACAGGTGGTCAGACAGCCTTTTTCAAGTTGAAGGGTACGAGGGGAAACTTCACCAAGTGGATGGTCTGGATACACCCCTGGAGCTTGGGTTAAGTAACCCGTTTCGTGGTCAGCGGTGACGACGATGAGGGTATTTTCCCATGTTGCGGGAGATTGCGCATCTTCAACCCATTCAACCGCAGCTTGAATGGCTTCGTTGAAATCAATCACTTCACCGATCACTTGATCGAGGTTATTATGATGAGAGGCAAAATCAATTGCACCGCCTTCGACCAATAAGACAAAACCCTTAGGATTTTGGTTGAGAAGGTTAATCGCTGCCATGGTCATTTGAGCCAAGGAGGGGTTTTCGGGATTCGCACCTGAACCGTCAGCGAGGCGATATTCAAGATTCCCTGTTTCTCCACCGAAGAGCCCGACGAGTTTCTTGGTCATCGAGTCCGTTGAAAGCGATAACAGGCGCAACCCGCCGTCGGGACTGCCTGCGATCCGTTCAATAAAACGAGGCTTATCCGTTTGGTCGCTTTCGGACCTAAGTTTTTGAACGATCGACTCATCCACATAAGGGTTATTAAGATACCAAGCTGGGTGACCACCTCCGATGAGCACATCGATCGGTGGAAGCGTGTTGCCATGTCCCCCGCCGTAATAGGGTAAGTTTGCATCGCCAGTCGTGTTTGGATCACCCCAGATGCCTTCGTTGGCAATGGCGTAACCATTTTGACGTGAGTCGTTATGAGCCATCCATGCCCCAGGTGTTGCGTGCGAGATTGGCACACTGGTGACAGCCCCAACCGCCAGCCCGACCTGATGGGCTTGTTCAGAGATTGTTTCATAGCGCATTGAGCCATCTGGGCTAATATTAATCCGACCATTTGAGGTTTTTTTGCCACTGAACATTGCTGTTTGCAGCCGCCGCGCTATCGGTTATGGCGTTTTGACGCACCCAATCAAATTCGCTCCATGCCCTGTTAGGGTCGTAAATTCCTCCTTCTGGATAGGTTGATACCCATCCCTGATACCAACTCTGATTCTGATACGGGGGAGGTTTATGGGTGTATTGTTGGGTTGCTAAAAGGTGGTTTTCTCCCATTCCATCGCCAATAAATAGAATGACATAGCGTGGTGGGGAAAGAATGCCATCTATGGTGGCCGTTCTCTGTTGACTAGGCATAAGCCAGGCGATGATAAAGGGTAAAACTAGTAAGAAAAGCAAGATGTTCATCTTCTGTTTGAGTCTGCTATTTTACCCTGAAGGGGTAAAATTTGTTTGATTCAAGACGAATTCTAATAGGAATTATTCTCCCAAACTGGAGATTGGGTTTGAAGTTGAGATTTTGGTCGAATACTTTGGTTTGGATGAGCTTATCAAGCGTGCCTATTTCATCTCAGTCAAAATTTGTCCCTTTGAGATTACGCTCAGAAAGCAATTAATCTATGGTTGATTTCGGTGTTAATCTTTTTCTCATCAAATATTTACAAATTTCTTAAGAGCGTTGTTTATACTATCAGAAAGTTCGCGCTTGCGAAGCCAACAACTTTCTAGCCAAATGGTAGTAAGGATGGTGCTTATGATGAGAAAGAAAGGTCTCAATCAGGCTTTGATTGCCCTGTTTGCTCTGTTTATATTCACTTTAGGATGTACGGTGTCCTTGCCCCTTAATATTTCTGTCCCTGAAGTCGTGAATTCCCCTCAAACAGTGCAAGAGGAACCCCAAACAGCAGCTCAGTCTCAGGCGCTACCCACGCCAACTCCGTTTCAACTGCCGCCCCAAATTCAGGATGAACAAGCCTTGTTGGTTGCTCTCTATGCGCGTGCCAATCCAGCGGTTGTGAACATCACTGAATACTCCAATCAAGGTGGGCAGGTGATGCCCTTAGGACAGGGTTCGGGGTTTGTGTATGATGGTCTCGGGCATATTGTGACCAACGCGCATGTTATTCACGGATCCGACCAGATTGAGGTGACTTTTTGGGATGGGACAATTGAATTGGCAGAATTGGTTGGTGAGGATTTGCATTCCGATTTGGCAGTTTTAAAAGTCCAAAAGATGCCTGAAGGGGTTATTCCCTTGCCCTTAGGGAATATGGAAAGCCTAGCTGTTGGGCAGACCGTTGTGGCGATCGGAAATCCGTTTGGACTAGAAGGTACGTTAACCAAAGGTGTGATTAGCGCTTTGGGACGTTCGATCCCAGCCTTAACTTCGTTTAGCATTCCTCAAGCTATTCAGACCGATGCGGCGATCAATCCCGGTAATTCTGGTGGCCCTTTATTGAATCTACAAGGGGAAGTGATCGGCGTGAACGCTCAAATTGAAACCGGCGGCACAAGCCGAACCAATAGCGGAGTGGGTTTTGCAATTCCGGTTAGCATTCTCAAGATTGTCATTCCGGATCTGATTGAGAAAGGAAAGCACGATTGGGCTTGGTTGGGTGTGCGTGGGGGTAGCTTGTCTCCCCTTGTACGCGAAGCTATGAAGTTAAAGGTAAATAAAGGTGCCTATATTGCTGAAGTGGTTGCAGGTGGACCTTCTGCGAAAGCCGGTTTGCGTGGCTCTACGGACACCGTTACTGTGCGCGGCCGCGAGGTTGAAATCGGTGGCGATGTAGTGATTGCCATTAATGGGGAACCAGTACGATCCTTTGATGACCTTCTGATCTACATAACCCTAAAAGGGAAACCCGGCGATACGGTTGAATTGACGATCATCCGCAATAATCAAGAGCTCACCATTAATGTGAAGCTGGAAGCGCGCCCGGCCTCCCTTGAACCCTAAATCCAAAATCAGCTTGTAAAAATCGACTCTGGTGGTGACTCTCCATCAGAGTCGATTTTTGTATTAATGGCGGAAATGCCGTACGCCGGTATAGACCATTGCCATGTTTGCAGCATCGGCAACAGCTAGGGAATCAGCATCTCGAATTGAGCCGCCCGGATGAATGATGGCGGTGATGCCGGCTTGGGCAGCGATTTCAACCGAGTCTGGAAAGGGGAAAAAGGCATCCGAAGCGAGAACAGCACCATGCGCCCGCTCTGCTGCGCGCTGAAGGGCGATGCGTACAGCATCTACCCGGTTCGGTTGACCACTCCCAATACCTACCGTCGCCGTGCCTTGAGCGATGACAATGGCGTTGGACTTAACGGGTTGAACAGCCTTCCAAGCGAAACGCAAAGCTTTCCACTCGGCAGGCGTTGGTTCACGGCGTGAGACGACTTTCCATGTGGTCATGGGGGGGTCGCCAAAATCAACGGTTTGGCGCAGCAAACCGCCGACAATTGAACGGTATTCATACTTCGTTGATTGGGGTGAGAGTGGAGCTTCGATCAGGCGACAGTTCTTTTTCGCTGATAAAACCTCTCTGGCAGACACGGAAAAAGCTGGAGCGATCATACACTCGATAAATAGGTCGTTCATTAACTCAGCCGTCTTGTCAGAGACTTCGCGGTTAAAGGCGATCACACCCCCGAAGGCAGAAATGGGATCAGACGCCAAGGCGCTTTGATAGGCCTCTTCTAGGTTATCGGCACAAGCAATCCCACAAGGAGAGAGGTGTTTGACGATCACAACACAAGGGTCATCGAAGAGAGACACTGCTCGCCATGCTGCATCTAGGTCTAGGAGGTTATTGTAAGAAAGCGCTTTGCCTTGCAGGACTCTGCCTCCAAACGGTTGTGAAAGCGGTTGTTCGGAAAAAAGTTCTGCTTGTTGATGAGGGTTTTCACCATATTGAAGTTGTAGGATGGGGAACAGATGCAATGAGAGAGAGGCTTGTTGGCTTAGGAAGTCAGCGATGAGCGAGTCATAACGAGCAGTGAGGGCAAAGGTTTTTGCCGCCAGAGTCCGCCTTGTATGGAGCGAAACCTCTCCTCTTTCGATCTCGTCTAGAATTCGGGGATAATCTTTGGGGTCAAAGCAGACGGTAACCCTTTGCCAATTCTTGGCGGCAGCGCGGAGAAGCGCCACACCCCCGATATCGATATTCTCGATCGCTTCATTCAAAGATACATTGGGTTGAGCAATGGTTTGTTCGAAAGGATAGAGGTTGACGACCACCAGATCAATGGGTTCCCAACCCAGCTCTGATAGCTGGCGAAAATCTTCTGCGGTTGGGCGAGCAAGGATTCCAGCGTGAATGGCAGGATGCAAGGTCTTAACGCGCCCACCTAACACTTCTGGCGAGGCGGTGTATTGGGAGATTTCTCGGTGCGGCAGGTGATTTTGGGCTAAAAAGCGTGCCGTTCCACCGCTGGCTAAGAGAACCCAATTCCTATCGACTAATTTTTTTGCAAATTCAGCCAATCCGGTTTTGTCCCAAACAGATAGGAGGGCAGTAGGCATCTCGATTCCCTTTCTATCAATTTTTCGGTAAAATTCCTGCCGATTTTAACATTATTTCGGCGTTCTGGTTAGCAATTTTCTTAAAACGGTGCTATGATACCTTTTAGAAAGGAGACAAAGGTGAGCGGAAGGATTTTGGCTGTCGATGATGATCTGATGAATTTGAAACTGGTCTCAGCAGCATTGGGGCGCGAAGGGTTTGAAATCGTGACAGCAACGGATGGTAAAGAAGGCTATCAAAAAGCCGAGGAACTTCTCCCCGATCTTATCATCCTAGATGTCATGATGCCAGAAATGGATGGCTACCAAGTCTGTAGTCAACTGCGCAAGAACCCCAAAACAGCAAATATACCGGTGATGATGCTCACCTCGTTGAGTTCTGTGGAACAGAAGATCAAGGGTTTCGATGCTGGGGCGGATGATTATTTAGCCAAGCCCTTTGTTCCAGATGAATTGATTGCCCATGTAAGAGCCTTAATGCGGCGCAAAGTCAGCACCGGCGAACCGACCGTTGAGGCAAATGGAAAAGTTATCGCAGTGTTTTCTCTGCGTGGCGGCGTGGGAGTTTCGACCCTAGCTTGTAATCTTGCTTGTGGATTAGCCTTGTTATGGGATCAGCCAACGGTTCTGGTGGACTTGGTTCTGGTTTCTGGTCAATCTGCCTTAATGTTTAATCTGCCTTACAGCCGCTCGTGGGGAAATTTGGCACGCATGCCTTTAGAGGAGATTGAGCCACTGGTTGTTAACGATGTCTTGCTTCAACATACCAGCGGCGTAAGGATACTGGCATCGTCACCTCAACCAGAGCTGAATGAATACTTGACTGGTGAAAAAGTGACTCAAGTATTGGGGATCCTAACCCGTCAGTACCCTTATATCGTGCTAGACCTGCCCCATGATTTTCAAGAGACAACTCTTGCTGGATTGGATGCCAGTCATGAGATCATCTTAGTGCTTGCGCCAGATTTAGCAACCGTGAGGACAACAGTATGCGCCTTAAATGTTTTTGAGAACTTACGGTACCCCAAGGAGATCATTCGTCTGGTACAGAATTGGATCTTTCCCAAAGGTGGTTTACCGCGGGCTGACATTGAAAAAGCCCTTGGGAGAACAATTGACCTTCAAATTCCTTACGCCTCCGAACAGATCGTTAAGGCAATTAATGTAGGCGCGCCACCTGTATATTTAGAAGCCCAATCTCCGCTAGGGGCGCTATTTGAAGATTTTGCTTTCTTACTTAGCAAGGATAGCCATAAAAAGACAAAGCCGCAATCTCCAACCCAAGCTTGGTTGCGGGTGGTGCAACGGTTCCAGCAACGACAAGCAAAAAAATCTTAGACCTGTTAGGAATACCGCTTGTTAGAGTTCATTGAGCCTAAAAATGGCTAATGTGGCTCTTGTAAAGGGGGTGCTTCGACTTCGGCTAGAAATCCTAAGGTGAGCAGTTGCTCAACTAGTTTTTTTTCTTTGCCTTGTGCAATGACGGCAGTGGTGGGGTTAAGCACTTGTTGAACGTATTTTGAACAGGGGCTTCGTTTGATCTTCTCGAGGATTTCGGGGGAGCGAACTCTTAGGAGCGAGATGCGCTGTACTTCTATTTCGGTGTCATTCGTTATCCACCGACGCAAGGCTCGAATCAAGGTTGGTGGGAGGTTTGCGGCAGCCCGTTGGAGTAAGCGGGCTAAGTGTTGTGCGTTCAAGCCATTTTGCTGGGCACGCTTTAGGGACGAGGGTGTGATGCGATAGAGGTATTGTTCGTTTTGATAGCCTTCCCAAACACAAAAACGTGCAATTTGATAGCGAAGGGGTAGGGAAAAGCGGCGCGGGATTGCGATCACGCCTGACGAGAGAACCTGAAGCTTGTCTTCTGGAGATTCCTCATCGCTCGGTATTTGATTCTGGAGGAAAGCCTCTCCAATAGGAGTTAGGCGAAAGACAGTAGGCGACCGGTCATTCTTGAGCGTTCCGAGTTCGATGATGCCAAGCCAAACCAACGGCCCGCTAATTAGATAACGCAAAAGCTCTCCTTCAACGGAAAACCAGCTATCGAATCCTTGCAAGAAGGTTCCATCATTGCGTCGCCGAATTAGCCAAACCTCATAATTTCCTGCAGGACGTTGGAAGTCGGGAAAATGATCATGAATCGCCTTGATAAAGGAGTCGAGTTCATACCAGTCTGCTGAGCAGAGGGATTGCAATTGCTCAATGATAAAGTGGCGGGTGGCGATAGGATCGTTCTCCCACTCGCCGAGACATTCCAGATGTTCCAGTTGTTTCAGCTCATTAATAGCAGTCGATCTTAACCAGGTGTTGAAGAGGACTTGCAAGGCTTTTAGCCTTGGCAGATATAAAAACGTGCGCGTAGCCTCAGGAATCGGTGAACTGCTTGAGTCTAGGATTGCGGCTTCCGATAGGATGGCAATCAAAAATTCTGGCTTGAGCGGGATGGGCAAGCCTTTCTGGTGAGCTTGAGCGAGCAAGAAATGTTTTCTTAGCTCTGCTAGTCGGTGAGCTGCGGTCTTATCCAAGCGCAGCCAGGCTAAACAGGTACAGGCATCATCAACCAGTGCATCTTGAGTAGCCCCCATAGAAACAACTTGTTCGGGATTTGCAAACGCTTCATAAGGAAAGGCTTGTGTTGCTGCAGCCGCAGGGAGGATCGCTAAAAGCTCGCTTGGAATATAAACAAATTCCTCAATGCCGCGTTCCCCTTCAAGGAAGTCCTGGTAGATTAAGCCGTGAAAGGATAATATTTCGCTTGGATTTTGTGGAGAGAGATAAATCGCTTCTCGATCGCGTTTCCCTGCGCCAACTTGGCGAATCTCCCCGTATTTACGGGTAAAGACCGCTAATGGGAGACGGCCCTGATGGGAGAGCAAATCCTCGAATGCCAAGCGAGCATGATGCGGAAGGGTCTGCAGAACCTTGTGAAGATTAGGAGGGTCACTCAACCAAGCGCTGAGGTGCTGGATAGCTGTCTTTTTGTCCCTTAGCGGAATGTCTATACCCCAAAAGCGAGCGAGGATTCTCAGAAAGCCTAGGTCGGTTTTACTGAGGCTTTGGGATAAGGTAGGCATGGGCGTTTAGCAAATGACCTGGATGGCGGAAGGAATGAGATTGATTTTGAGAGAGCGGACATCCATACCAAAGCCGGAGAAAATTTCTCCATCGGTGTGAATGACCAAGTTTTGATCGGCATGAATTTCCATCTCCTTAAATTCTCCACTGCGGGTCAGGCTGAACTTGAGATGGGTGCCTCGCATAACCTCGGGTAAGAGGCGCAGCATCATCGGCCGGGAAACTTGGGGAATACCCACGTAATTAAAAACGCCGTCGTCAACTTTGGCTGGTGGATAAACATGAAATCCCCCTCCTTCGCGATTTCCGTTGCACAGAATGAATAGAAGCAACTGATCTGTCCAAGAGTGCCGATCGGTCTTAATTTGAAAATGCGGGGCTTTGCTATTCAGGATGATGGTTTGCATGACCGCTAATAAATAAATCAGAAATCCACTGAAAGCCGTGAAACGGCGCGAACGGATTGTGACAATGGCATCAAAACCGATCCCCAAAGCGTTATCCCAATATTCAACCCGACCATGATTGTCTTCTACGCTTCCAATGTCAACCCATTTTGGACTGCCGGTAAAGATTTGACGAATAGCATACTCGGGTTCTGAATGCATTCCTACAGCAAAGGCAAAGTCATTTCCGGAGCCAAGCGGAACAATCCCAAGCGGCGGGCGCTGTTGGGGAGGCACTTGCATTAAGCCATTGACGACCTCATGAGTTGTTCCATCGCCGCCAGCCGAGATGATCAGCTCGTAACCATCCAGAGCGGCTTGTTTTGCCAACTCAGTGGCGTGGGTGGGGTAGACGGTACCAGCCCAATCGGCACCCCCAAATGCTTGAACGATGGGGCGCAAATTCGATGCCTTATGCCAGGCTCGTCCAAGGTCTGCGTTGGGATTGACGATCAGCTTAACTTTTCGTTTGTGCATAGCCTTATCACCATCGATGGGATTCGTAACGGGGTTTCATCTCTTTCGTAGGGATGAGGATTTGTCCTTCTTCGGGGTGCCCGATTAGGGATACAGAAGAAGGATTGTGTTTTGCTAGCCAAGCACAATAAGCAGCGATGGCAGCATCTAGTTCGTTAGGGATTAA
Organism: Anaerolineae bacterium; assembly: GCA_003130835.1. Classification (GTDB taxonomy): domain Bacteria; phylum Chloroflexota; class Anaerolineae; order Anaerolineales; family UBA4823; genus NAK19. The sequence continues at coordinate 63,553 of QEXX01000004.1, forward strand.
CACAAGATCCGTGGGAAAGTTTCCATGCAGAACCTTATAGCGAGTGATTTCTTCGAAGAATCGCATAGGATCGGGAAGGTGAACGTTTCTTTCATAGAGGAGAAGTTGTCGTTGTAGGCGTCCTTCGAGGCTCTGTTTCGGAAGAGGATGGTGACCCAAGAGAATGGTAAACGCTGCGTGTGGGTAGGTTTCAAGATATTGATAAGGAGCGTTCTCGGTCGGAAAGGGTTGAAACCCCATTTTTTGCAACTGACGGTACAACTGAAACCCCTTTTGCATCCAACGGGGACAATCTGGTTCTTTGGAAGGAGTAGGGATGATTTTGATGCGGTGTTTTCGCAAGATGACTTCGCAGAGGCGATAATTGACCCAACGACCCGGGCGAAGGGACGGGTTGACTGCACGACGGATGGATTCATTTTCCATGAGCCGCTGATTCGGTTGAAGAGGAGAGCAGATTGCTACAATGCAATTGGGCTGATTGGCAAGAAAGGATAGCGTTCCCGGCAGATCGGTGCTCCCTTTTTGAATCGGTAACAGGTGGTCATCTAGAGCGATAAAGACAAAAGGCTTTTTGGCTGCCGTTGGGTCAATCCCGATAAAGAGTGAGTTCTGAAACATGCTCACCCTCCAATCCGAGAAAGTCATGGTTAATTGCATTGAGTGTATCCGAAAACAGCAGAAAATGCAATAAGCCAATAGACATTTTGAAAAGGGCAGATAGGTTTCATTGCAGGCTACCCTTAATATCATTCTCTTCGAACCTTTCTGATTCTGCAAAACTTACGTTATACTAAGAATAGGTCAATTTCATGGTATTCGATCCATTTATCAGTGTTCAGAGGAGGATGTCAAAATGACGGAACAATTCAAGTTAACCTATGCCACCATGTTCAACCCCCCTGAGGAAATGCATCTCCGCTTTGAGGAAGCCCTACAGCGGGTAAAGGCGAATTTAGGGAAAGAGTATGGGTTGATCATCAATAACGAAGATCGTTTTACGGAAGCGAAGATTGAAGATCGATCCCCCATAAATACGGACATGGTCTTAGGAATTTTTCAGAAGGGGGGAGTTGCAGAAGCGCAAGCGGCATTAGAGGCTGCTCGGGAGGCATTTCCAAAATGGAGCCGTCTTGATTGGAGAGAACGAGTCAAGTATCTGCGCAAGGTTGCAGATTTGATTGATCAGCACACCTTTGACATTGCTGCTGCCCTGTGTCTGGAGGTGGGCAAGAATAGAATGGAGGCGCTTGGAGACGTCGCAGAAACAGCTGACCTTATTCGTTATGCCTGCGATCAGATGGAGAAGAACAACGGTTATATTGTTCAAATGGGGAGTGATCCCCTAGTCGGATACAAAGCAACCAATTTTTCGGTTCTACGGCCTTATGGGGTTTGGTTGGTGATCAGCCCCTTTAATTTCCCTAGCGCGCTGAGCGGTGGTCCAATGGGGGCGGCCTTAGTCACCGGTAATACGGTGGTCATGAAACCCGCAACCGATACCCCGTGGACGGTGCGCCTTTTGGTGGAATGTTTTCGCGATGCGGGTTTGCCAGAAGGCGTTTGTAACTATGTGACCGGCCCAGGTAGCACACTCGGACAAGCGCTCATCGAAAGTGAAGTTGTCGATGGGATAACCTTTACCGGTTCTTATGATGTCGGCATGAAAATCTACCGAGACTTTGCACAAGGAAAATACGTGCGTCCAATTATCTTGGAGTTGGGCGGTAAAAATCCAGCCATTGTCAGCCGCCATGCTGATTTAGAACGGGCAGCCATTGGCATTGTACGGTCTGCATTTGGCCTGCAAGGGCAAAAATGTTCTGCGTGTTCAAGGGTTTATGTCGAAGAGCCAATTTATGAACCATTGGTCAATCGACTGGTTGAGCTAACCCAAAAACTAGCAATCGGTGATCCCACTGAACGGACGGTCTATCTGGGGCCGGTAATCAATCAAAAAGCCTATCAGGATTATCAGCACTTTGCGGAGGAGCTCTCTCAATCCGGTACGATTTTGACCGGTGGTAAAATCCTAACTGAGGGAGATTTGAGCAAAGGATACTTTTGCAGTCCTACTTTGGTCGCCGATCTGCCTTTAGACCATTACCTTTGGAAGTATGAAATGTTCTTGCCGATCACAACCATTGCTAAAGTGGCTGATTTAGAGCAGGCGATGCAACTGGCAAATGATGTGGATTATGGTCTGACAGCCGGTTTTTATGGAACGAAAGAAGAAGCCCGATGGTTCTTTGAGAACATCCAAGCAGGCGTCACTTATGCGAACCGGCCCCAAGGTGCAACTACAGGCGCATGGCCAGGCTATCAGCCCTTCGGTGGTTGGAAAGCCAGCGGTTCAACCGGAAAGAATGCTGGTGGTCTGTATTACCTGCCGCTCTACCTGCATGAACAAATCCAGACCCTAATTGAGTGATTGAAACATGGTAAAACCAATTCTTTCTCTTCCCATCCTACGGTGATAAGGGAGCTTTAACTACTCAAGTATGGAGGATGAGCCACTAGGGTATCGCGTCGGTATCTTTTTCATCGTCATCGGGTTTATGGCGTTGATACCCTTTGTGGCTTCTGAACAATTGAATCAACCAGATTATCGGTATTTTTGTCCTGGAATTTTGTTATTGGTAGCGGGTGGGGTCTTGATGTGGCGAAATCGTCCGCCAAAGCGTCAGGAGGTGCAACGCTTTCGCATCTTCAAACGCAAACCAAAGGAAAAACGAAAAGAGTGAACTATGAGCAAATTAATGACCTTGTCTGAAGCCATTCAAAGATACGTGCATGACGGCGATTTGGTTTATGCGGCTGGTTTTACACACTTGATCCCTTTTGCAGCCGGCCATGAGATCATTCGTCAGGGCAAGAAAAACCTAATTTTAGCTCGCGCCACTCCGGACTTGATCTATGACCAAATGGTAGCCGCCGGTTGTGCCAGAAAAGTGATTTTTTCCTACATGGGCAATCCCGGAGTTGGTTCTTTACGGATTGTGCGCGCCGAGATTGAAGCAGGGAATTTGGAGTGGGAGGAGTACTCTCACTTCAGCATGATCTCTCGGTTGCAAGCTGGCGCGAGCGGTTTGCCCTTTATGCCCATGAATCCAACTGCTGCCGGCGATTTGGAACGCGTCAACCCCAATTACCGCCAAGTGATCGACCCCTATAGCGGTAATGCGGTGGTCGTTGTTCCACCTTTGAAACCCGATGTGGCGATCGTGCATGTTCAACGCTGTGATGCGCAGGGAAACGCCCACATCTGGGGGATCATCGGCGAGCAGAAAGAAGCGGCTTTTGCAGCAGAACGGGTGATCATCACCGCTGAAGAGATTGTGGATGAAAGCGTAATCCGCTCTGACCCCAATCGAACATTGATACCGGCGTTTATTGTTGATGCGGTTTGTCCTGTTCCCTATTGTGCTCACCCTTCATATACACAGGGGTATTACGATCGGGATAATGAGTTTTACCTCCAATGGGATGAGATCAGCAAAAGCCGTCAAAAAGTGCAGGAATATCTTGAAGAATGGGTGTTTGGCGTGCCGGATCGGGTAGCCTATTGGGAAAAACTCGGTGAGGAAGTTCACCAGAGATTGAAAGTGGGGGAAAGACTGAGCGCGCCGGTAAACTACGGATTATACTAGGGGTAAAAATGACTGAATACACTTCTCCCGAACTATTGACGATTAACGCAGCCCGTCTGCTACGCGATGGCGATGTCGTTTTTGTCGGGGTTGGCCTTCCAAACTTAGCCTGCAACCTTGCCCGACGCACCCATGCGCCAAATCTGGTGATGATCTATGAAGCTGGGGTGATTGGGGCACAACCGGCTCGATTACCGCTGTCCATTGGAGATCCAACCCTCGTTTCGGGGGCACTTTCAGTGTGTGGCATGTATGATATTTTTGCCCTTTACTTGCAGCGCGGAAACATTGATGTGGGATTTTTAGGAGGGGCTCAAATTGATCGCTTTGGCAATATCAACGCAACAGTAATTGGAGATTATTCTCACCCAAAGGTGCGCCTACCGGGATCGGGCGGCTCAATGGAAATTGCTGCCTGGGCAAATCGTTGCTATATCATTACCCCTCATCAGAAACGTCGTTTTCCAGAGAAGGTTGACTTTCGCACTTCGGCTGGTTTTTTGAACCATCGTCAAGAACGAGAGGCTGCCAAGTTGCGCGGCGCAGGCCCGCAAGCGGTTGTTACCGATATTGGTATTCTAGAACCGAATGAAGAGGGTGAATTGATTCTCACCGCCCTCCATCCAGGACGCAGCGTAGAGGAAGCACAGGCAAATACCGGATGGGATTTGAAAATTTCACCTTCTCTCCGCTTTACCGAACCGCCAAGTGAGAAGGAACTCAAGATCCTGCGCGAAGAATTGGACCCTAATCGCATTTATTTGAAAGGGGGCGAATAAGTGAAACTATTCATTGCTTCTGGTCGCTTACGGTCGGGCTGGCGATTATTGCTTCATACTTTGATGGTATTGTTTTTCACGTTTCTAATCGGGATTCCCTTGACCTTGATGGCGGGAAGGATCGAAGAAATCCCGGTTCAACCCTCTGTGCAGGGGTATGCCAGTTTGGGGAACCTGTGGTTTTTGGTTTCGCAGTTCTCTTTTGCGCTCGGTTTAACCTTAGCTACTTATCTTGCCAGGCGATGGTTGGACAAAAAGTCCTTTGCAAGTTTAGGTGTTGCCATCGACCGATGGACAATGCTTGACGTAATTTTTGGAATCTTGATTGCCGGGGCTATGATGGGGGTAATCTTCATCGTCGAGCTTGCAATGGGATGGTTAAGTGTAGAAGGTTTTGGATGGCAATCACAGGCTGCCGAACAGTTATGGCAGGATGTCTTTCTGGTGGCTGTTTTGTTTATCTTAGTGGGTTGGACAGAGGAACTGCTTTCACGAGGCTATCAACTTCAGAATTTAGTGGAAGGGTTGAACAAACCCGCCGGCGTTTTTCTCTCTTCGTTGATTTTTGCTATCTTACATCAAGCAAATCCTTCCTTTACTTTGAGTGCATTTATCGGCTTGTTTTTTGCCGGCTTGTTTTTCTGTTTTGCTTATTATCGATTTGGTAGCCTTTGGGTACCGATTGGCTTACATATTGGGTGGAATTTCTTCGAAGGGGTAGTTTTTGGCTTTCAAGTCAGCGGTTTGGATAATTTACCGAAATTGATTCGCCAGAGTGTAGCCGGCCCGTCATGGATAACAGGCGGGGCTTTTGGGCCTGAGGCCGGTGCGATTTTGGGGCTAGGACTTTTGGTTGGGGTTGCTTTGTTGCTTATCTATCACCGATGGCGGAACGCTTCGATTGGTTGAAGGCCGAATCCGTAGGGAATATCTCCTCCGTACTAGGTTAGCGAGTGGCTTTTGCTTTGTCTATTTTGCCGATTTTATTGATTCTAGTCTTAATGGCCGGGTTTAATCTCAGTGCTGAAAAGGCCGGCCTCATTGGGTATTTGGCTTGTGTATTGATCGGAGTGATCTTCTTTGGGGTGACGGTACCTATTCTCAGTTATGGTCATCTCAGAGGGTTGTGGTTTGCCATCGATGTTTTGCTCATCATCTGGTCGGCCTATTTATTTTATTTGGTCATCGATGAGGCGGGGATTGTGCAAATTCTAGAGAGAAGGTTGCCCGAAATTGCGCCTTCACAAGGAATGCAAGCCTTTGCATTGGGTTGGATCTTTGCCTCTTTTTTACAGGGTGTGGGTGGGTTTGGTGTGCCGGTGGCCGTGATTGCTCCGATTTTGATCACGTTAGGTTTTAGCCCCCTGCAGGCTGTTTTGATCCCCTCCGTTGGACATGGATGGGGAGTCACGTTTGGGTCGCTTGGCTCTTCCTTTCGGGCTTTGTTAGCGATCAGCGGTCACCCGATTTTTCCACTCAATGTAATTACGGCGGTTATGTTAGCCTGTTCCTGCGTGCTCAGTGGTTGGATTTGTTTACTTTTGGTGAACGGATGGAGGGAATTAAGACGCTCGTTTGGATGGGTGACGAGCACTGGTTTGGTCATGGGGTTGTTTCTGATTCTGGGTGTGTGGTGGGGGGTGTGGAATTTAGGAACCTTTCTCGGTGCACTGGCTGGTTTGCTATGGTTTCTCTTTTGGGTGCGTTATTTTTATAATCATCAACGAATTGATCGCAATACGCTTCGAGAGCTTGGCGCCGCCTTTGCTGGTTTTGGGGTACTGATTGTGGTCATTTTTGCGGTAAACTTTGTGCCCTTATTGAAGACCCTGCTTGAGCAGGTTAAGTTTACTTTGATGCTTCCCCCTTTAGAGACGGGGCAAAATCGTCTGAATTTAGCTCCTCATCTCATCAAAGCAGGCAAAGCAGGTGAGATTGCAATTTTTTCTCATCCAGGCGTTGTGCTTTTTTATGCGATTGTGTTAATTGTGTTCTGGTACGCCTATCAGGGCAGACTTGAGCGGGACTCGATCGGCCGGGTAGGTCGGAAACTTCTGCGCGGATTAATTCCTACGACAATCGGGGTATGGGCGATGGTAACCATGTCTAGTTTGATGGAGATGAGTGGAATGACAGATGCCATTGCCCAGGGCTTGAGCGTCTGGTTTGCAAAGTTTTATCCTCTGGCTGCTCTTCTTATTGGAGCAGTTGGGGCATTTATGACCGGCAGTAATACCAACTCTAACGTGTTATTTGCGATCCTTCAGATGCAAACGGCGCGCATTTTAGGCTACCCAACCGCATTAATTTTGGCAGCTCAAACGGCAGCAGCTTCGATTGGCTCCACCTTAGCCCCGGCGAAGATCATTGTAGGAACAAGCACCACTGGATTGCGAGGCAAGGAGGGGGATATTTTGCGCCGGCTTTTCCCGATTGTTCTTTTTCAGATTCTCTTTCTGGGGTTAATCGTTTATGGTATGCTTGGACTTGAAAGGATGCTTCCGTGATCGCAGAGATTGAACTTGTTCAACGATTTGTGGAACGTTTTCAAGTACAGCCAAAAGTGTTTGCTCGTGCGCCCGGAAGGGTGAATATCTTGGGCGAGCATGTCGATTATAACGACGGGGTTGTCTTACCAATGGCGATCGATCGGGAGATCGGCATTGTTGCCCGCAAGATTGAGGCAGAGGAAGCGCACCTTGTGGCTTTAGACTTGAACGAAGAGGTTGTCTTTCATTACCAAAGTTTGCAAGAGAAAAAGGACAAATTCGGACGACCGCTACCCCGTTGGGCTTTATATCCAGCCGGTGTTGCCTGGGTGCTTTTACAAAAGCAACTGAATATCAGTGGCATTGAAGCGATCTTTTCTTCTAGTATTCCGATTGGGGCTGGGTTAAGTTCATCGGCTGCCCTTGAAGTGGCTTTTGCTACACTATGGAGTGCACTTGGTGGATGGCAACTTGACCCGTTGACTCTTGCCCAAGAATGCCAGAAAGCTGAAAACGCGTACGTGGGGGTGGCATGCGGTTTATTGGATCAATTTTCCAGCGTATGTGGGGTGGAGGGACATTTGCTGTTTTTTGATACGCGCAGTTTAGAATGGAAACCCCTACCATTCTTTGATGATTGTGTGATCGTAATCGCCGATTCGAAGGTAGAAAGGTCCTTGACGACTTCTGAATACAATCGACGGCGAGAGACTTGTGAAGAAGCCGTGCGTTACTTACAACGCTATCTTCCGAATTTGAAGTCGTTACGCGATATTTCACCGGTTGAATTTGCCGCATATCGGGAGTTTTTGCCGGCCGAGGTGCAACGCCGCGCCGAACATGTGGTCAGGGAAATTGCCAGGGTGTACTCAGCAATGAATGCCTTAAGGAATAACGATCGACGCGCTTTTGGAGCGTTGATGTACGCAAGTCACTACAGCTTACGAGATGATTATGAAGTCAGTCACCCGCACTTGGATATTTTGGTCGAAATTGCTAAACAAACCCCCGGTTGTTATGGGGCAAGGTTAACCGGGGCGGGCTTTGGCGGTTGCACGGTGAACATGGTGGCGAAAGCGGAGGTTCAGTCGTTCGTCGAGCAATTAGACCGTCGATACACTGAGCGCACTTCGGTAAAAGGAGCTGTGTTTAAAGTCGAAGCTAGTCGCGGTGCAAGTTGGAAATTGATCTAAACCGTATTCTACCCAGTCGATTAGGGGCGTATTCCCCAGAGACGAATCGTGCCATCGTAAGAGGCAGAGGCAAGCAGTTGGCTATCCCTAGAGAATTCCAGGAAGTTGACCCCGCGCAGATGCCCTTCTAAGTCCCGCAGTTTTTCTCCACTTGAGACCGACCAGAGTTGGATGAGGGTGGATTGATAACTAGAGCCAGTCGCTAAAATTTGTCCGTTGGGGGTAAAAGCCAAACTTTCCACAACGCCATTGGCTTGCATCGCTCGCAGGCGTTCTCCCTTCTCTAAATCCCAAAGGATAATCGCACCATCATAGTGGCCGGTAGCAAACAGCGAGCCATCTGGCGAGATTGCCAGACAGTTTGCAGCTCCGCTGAAGGAAGTTGGTAAAGCATAGCGGACTTCTTTTTTTTCTAAGTCCCAAACTTTGATCGAGTAGCGGTCTGGGATGGTGATGAGGGTTTTTGCATCAGGAGAAATATCCATTGCGACCAGGTTGCCGGTTTTGAGGGTGAACAAGATCTCCCAAGTGATTCCGTCTCGGAATTGGACGGCGTTCTCTGAATCTGAAACGGTGCTATAGGTAATGGCAATCCATTCCCCAGCAGCGTGATATTGAATTTGACCAACAGCCCGATAATCGCCAAAGTACGCGACGCGCGGGTACTTCGGTGCAATCCAAACCTGAACATTGCCAAAAAAGCTCTCCACGGAATCTCCGTAGCGATGCCCGCTGACCAACCAGCGGCCATCCGGGCTGAAGTCGAAGGTGGATAAGCCTTCATCCAACTGGATAATCGAAGAGGCGTGGGGTTGAAAGGGGTCGATCAGATGAATCGAATTGGTTGTTGCGGCGGCGAGTAATGCGCGCGTTGGATGCCATTTGAAATCTACGAGGGGCGGGGTTTTGTATTCGGCAATGCCGGAAACCAGAGCGGCGCTTAGTGTATCTATGATGGGAAAAACCGCCGGAATAGGAGTTCCCGACTCAACAAGGAACAGGGGGGTAGGTGTCAAGGAAGGAGTCGCTGTCGGTGTAAAGGTGGGGGTGAAGGTTGGAAGCAGGCTTGGGGTTAGGGTGAGGGTCGCAGATGGGGAGGGGGTAGTGGTTGGAGTTGGCTTTGGCGTTGCAAAGAAAGAAAGGGAAGAGAAACGGCAGAAGATTTGTGTCAGCGTAAAAAATGAGACAATGACGAGAGAGGCGTAACGTTTTGGATGATTGATTGCTGATCCGCTTGAGAGAGGAGGCATCTTTTCTCCTGTCACTTAGCTATGAAGGGAAAGAAATACACCCAAGGGGTTTTGATCTTGGCAAAAGCGAGTAAGTCGCCATGGGCGTAATGGATGGATGAGCGGGTAAAGGCAAAACCATTGCTAGAGGGGCGGATTAATCGAACTTGGTAACGGAGCGATATGCCTGATTGGGCGGCTATAGTCCCTTGCCACACAAAACCCTGCTCCAGAATGGTTACTGAGCCCAGCTCAGAGAGGATCGAGGAGGAGATGAGTTGGAGGGGATCGGATAAGGTTTCGGTGAGAACGACTTGATCGGCGATAACCCCTGTATTGCTGATTGTTACGACAACGTCTATCGGATCGCCACTGTAAGCTGTTTTTGGAGACCAGTCTTTGTCGATTTCAAAGAAGGATTGACCGATGGAAACCTGATGCCGGTACTTGGTGACCAACCCTTTGGTATCGTAAAAATGTCCCTCGATGGGGATGAGGCTATCTTCTGGAATCTGATCTGAGACCAAAAGGGTTGCCTTTAGGGTTATCCCTGGGGCTGTTGGGATGATTCCTTGATAAATCAGGGCGTCTTCGGCGGCGGAGTAGGACCAAGGCCCACTAAGGCTAGATGGTTTAAGATGGGTATGGTCAGGGATGGGGAGGACAAAACGGTCTAAGGTAGAACTCTCGATCCTGCGTTTTAGTTCGATCGTGATCGGAAGTTCTCCGCCTTTGGAGGCCGAGGGCGGAATTTGAAATTCTGTATCCCCGAAGGGACTCAGCCAGAAAATCGAACGTTGAATCAATGGTTGGCGGGATTGATCGGGCATTGTCTCTAGCGGAAAAGAAAAGAAGGCTGAACGGGCATTGGAAGGAGGGTTCAGCGAGCCAATGACATTTAAGTTTTCATCGATCAATATGGGTAGGGTCTGTTGGGAGGTTGATATACTGTCGCTCCAATTTTGGAATGGGAAGGATAACGAACTGGGTTGCGGAGCAAGCTTCAGCGGGTTGCGGCTAAGCGGAATCGCCTGCGTGGAGGTAACTGAAAACGCAGCAATCCCAATCCCGAGTTTGTCGCGTAAGAAGCTACTCCCTTGTCGTAAATCCAGTAAGTCTTGACTGCTGAGAAGCAAGCCGCCGCCGTGATCGAGATAACGAGAAAGACGGCTTTCTTCCTCGTCTGAAAGGGTGAAATACCAGTCATATCCGGTTGTCCATAACACGACCGGATAAATCTTAAGGGTATCGGTGGTTGGGCTTTGCTGAAATCCTTTGGTGACGAAAACATCATAAGGTATGGCAAGGTCATCCAATGAGCTAAGGAAGCGCGGCAGATAATCGTACCAGACCTGATCGTCGACGACCAGTAGGGGAGCAGGGGTTTTTGCGTTCATCGTCAGAGTCTCTTGCACGGCCGGGTCGTTTTGGCTGGCAACCTTGAGGGTCAATACGGAGCTTTGTTGTCTGAGGGCAGAAGCGGGCACCTGAACCGTAGCCGTGAGAATGGCAGATTGACAAGTTGGCAAGCTTAGGGTAGCTTGATTTGTGAAGGATTGACCATCGGGAAGTTGAACCGATGTTTGCCAGGTGGCGCCTTGAATTTGTAAGGTGTAGCTGTCTGCTTGGGTACCCCGATTGACAATCCGAAATGTGCCGGTCACTGTTTGACCCGCTTGAGCAATGGGTGTGTTCTGGCGAAATTCAGCGAACAAAGCATACGCTGGTTTTGGGGTTGTGAACCAATCGATGGCGCGTTGTAAAAGAGCGTTGCGGTTTGGTTCCGGCCCGGAGCCTTCAAATCCGAAGCCAAACCAAATGCCTTTAAAAGGAACGCAATAGCTTGACAGTACACCACCAACTTCGTCATCATTCCATAATAGACCGCTCTGACTGCGTAGGGTATCCGAGAGCACGACCGAGTCGGGATGCGCTTGCTGTTGAGCGCTATCAGGAGTGTTGAGAGCGAGGGTCAATCCGGTAAACGGAGTGTTGGCTTTGCCGTTTAAGGGGGTCAGAAAGCCTTCGTCCTTGAAGAGAATGCCCATTTGTTCTTGAAGATAGTATTGGGGGACCAAGAAGTTTGGCCCGCCTGCGTCCAAGTAGGCAACATCTTGCCCGCTGATCAGGAAATTGCCGCCAGAACTGAGGTAGTCCGAGATGACCGAACCAACCTCGATCAAGCCCGGTGAATCGCCTGGTGCCGACCAAATGACCAGGTCGTAGGCGCGCAGCGTCGAAGTGCTTGGGCGGTCATCTGGTAGGCTGTTGATTCCATAAGGACTGCGGATAGACCATTTATGATAAGGATATCGATTCGCTTGCAGGGCGCGTTCGTAGTAGCCGATTTGGCTGCGGTAATACCAAGGCCCGCTGTCAACCAATAGAATATGCGGCGCTTTCTCAAGGAGAAGATCATTTTGGTAGGTGTGGGCGGCTTGGATTGAATAAGAGAGCTGTTGAATGCGGTGTCTCTCCGCTCGAACCGATACTTGCCAATTGCCTTGCGGTAGACGGAGTTGAAATTCTCCATTGGTTGGATTGGTTTGAACTTGCAAAGGCGTTTCCTCTACGTTTAGGGTAGCTGAGAGAGGAATTAAGGTGTAAGCTTCTAGCACTCTTCCAGAGACAATCCCAAATGGTTTGGGGGACAAGAAGAAAGCCAGCGAGGAAATTTGTTGGTTCTGAACCAATACGGATTGGGTTTGAGGCTCATAATCAAAGCGCGTAGCGTTGATGTCATAGACACCGGGCGGTAAATGACACTCGAAGCTGCCGTCCGCTTGGGCGCTGATGGTGATGACGGTGGGCTGGGTGGGATGGCGATCGCGAATCGTCAATGTAGCATACGGAATTGGTAAATTGGTTGTGGTTTCTCGCACGCTGCCCTGCAAGATTCCTTTTTGGGTGACTTGCAAAGCGGCTGCATAAGCATTAAGCAAACCATAACCGCTGGCGTTATTGGGGATAGTGCTTGAGAGCGGTTCGGTAGTTTGGAGGAGAATTTGTTCTAATTGATCGATGGTTAGGGATGGATTGGCTTCCAAGAGCAAAGCGGCAACACCTGCAACATGCGGGGCAGCCATGGAGGTGCCATCCATTTTCGCATAGCCGCCGCCGGGGTATGTCGATAAAACATTGACGCCTGGCGCGCTCAATTCGGGTTTTACTTCTCCCCAACTGCTGGGCCCGCGGGATGAAAAATAGGTAGGTAGTTTGGTCTCGTCTACTGCGCCAACCGCAATTGATTCTGGATAGCTAGCTGGAGCGCCAATGGTTTCTAGCTGAGGGCCCTTGTTGCCGGCCGAAAAAACGGGCAAAATGCCGGCCGCGCGTAAACTCTGCACATCAGCGCGAAAGCGATCATCACTGCCGACATCGGTTCCCCAAGAGTTGTTGACAATGTCCGGCGCAAGGGCAGGATTCCCGGCCGGAGCTAGAATCCATTCAAAGGCAGCGTGCAACCAAGATTCGTAGGTATAACCTTGGTTGGTGAAGGCTTTGACGGCAATCCACTTGGCTCCAGGCGCTACGCCGGTGCGATGCCCTAACCCATCATCTCCAACCATGGTGCCCATAGTGTGTGTACCATGCCCCAAGCCGTCTCCCGGATAGACGTAGGGTTCTCCGGTCACCACATACCAATTTCCATGATGCTGAGCTAGTCCATTGGGATTATAGCCGCGATATTGTTTCATCAGGGCAGGATGAAAGCCGTCTACCCCGCTATCGATGTTTGCGACCACGATACCCGCGCCGCTAAGGTGGAGGAATTGTTCCACTTTGTCAACTTCAACCAAGTCCAGGTTGTAGATGAAGTCCCCTGTAGGGTTAAAATCCAATTCTTGCATCTTTGAGACTTCAAGTTCGATGCGTTCATCTGGCCGAATAAAGGCAACGTCACTGCGTGTGGAGAGCGTTTTGATCAGGTCTGGAGCGGCCCTAAGAGAAATTACTGGACTTACCCAAAAGGGGTGGATATCGCTTGCTTTGCCTTGTCGTCTGGCTGTGGTGAGCGTTTGCATCAGGTTGGCTGTTTGCAATGCGGCTTCTGCTTGGAGGAAAGAAACCACTTTCTCTCGTTGGTCTTCTTTCGATATGAAAGACTGCTCTGCCATTGAGCGAAGCGAAGTCTCATCTCGTTTCCACTCAATGATGATGGGGATTGGCTCTTCTTGTTTTGGGTTGGCAAGTGAACGAATGATGTCAGGGTGAAGTTTCTTCCAAGCCACACCGTCAATGGATGAAGTTGCATTTAAAGATTTTGCGTGGGATGGCTGAGAAGCGATTGTCGAAAAGAGCAAAGTGACCGCAAAAGTAGCAAGCAAAACGGAAAGCAGTGGGATCAAGCCGCGTCTCATCGTTTTTCTCTCAGTTTAACTTGACAATCGTAACGCCTTCGCCGCCCTCGCGCTCTTCGCCCGCTTCAAAGGAAAGAATATGTGGGTGCTTGCGCAGGTGCTCGCGTATGACTTGCCGTAAGCGCCCACTGCCTTTTCCATGAATCAGGCGTACAAACGGTAAGCCAGCAAAGATGGCCGCATCTAAATAGCGATCGATGGTTTCGATGGCTTCATCGGCGCGCAAACCGCGCAAGTCGAGCTCCCAAGCAGGGGTTTCTTTAGCTGTGGGAAGGCGGGTAGAGGGCAGCTCCGATCGGTCAAGGGGTGTGAGGGGTTCATCTTGCAAAAGAAGGTCATGAAGATCGGATTGAACACGTAATTGACCAGCTTGAACCTCGACTTGTTCGCCATTGATGCTTGTCAGGATTCCCTTAATGCCTAAGGAGCGTAGTTTGACTTTATCTCCAACTTTGAGGGTGCGGGTTTCTCGCAATACCCGTTTCTTGCGTTGTTTCTCTTGGGTATGGGTTTCAACTACCTGCTCGAGTTCGGTGATTTTATCGCTCATCTCCTGCAGGGACTCGCTGGCTTGTTCGTTGCGTTTAATTTCGCGACGGAGTTTACGCAGTTCTTCTTTTATTTCTTGCAAAAGTTGGTCAGCCTCTCGTTGGGTGGTCTCAAGGATTTTTAACCGTTCATTTTCGATATTTTCCAATCGTTCGCTCAACTCTTGACGAAGCTTCTCGGCTTCTTGGCGATGGTGCTCGGCTTGTTGGTAGGCTTGCCGAGTCAGTTCCCTGTGGCGTTGGATTTCGTCCAGTAAATCTTGGCTTTGTAAATCATTTGGACTTAAGTCAAGGCGAGCCTTTTCGATGATTTCCTCAGGCATTCCTAACCGTTGTGCAATGGCAATTGCATTTGAACGTCCCGGTAAACCGATCGAAAGGTGATAGGTGGGTTGGAGGGTTTCAATATCAAATTCTACGCTGGCATTGATTGCGCCCGGGGTGATATGGGCGAACACTTTCAATTCTGGGTGGTGAGTCGTTACCAAACAGGGAATTTTATTTTCGATCAAGTGTGAAAGGATCGCCCGAGCCAATGCGGCGCCTTCTTGTGGATCAGTGCCGGCGCCGAGTTCATCTAATAGCACAAGCGTGTTCCCATTAGCATGCTTAAGAATGTGAATGATGTTTCTAACATGACCGGAAAAGGTCGATAAGGATTGCTCAATGGACTGTTCGTCACCGATGTCGGCAAAGATGTTCTGAAAAACCCTTAGCGTCGCCGACTGAACCGGGATGGGCAAGCCGGTTTGTGCCATCAACGTCAGTAAGCCGACGGTTTTTAGCGAGACTGTTTTTCCACCCGTATTTGGTCCGGTAATGACTAAGGCGAATGCTTCATGGGTCAATTCTACATCAATTGGGACGACTTTCT
>QEXX01000033.1 GCA_003130835.1 Anaerolineae bacterium
CCCAAAGGCACTTATCAAATAATCGCTGTACAGGTCAAGGAGATTGTTGGTTTTCATACTCCAAGTTTACTCAAAACTGCGTAAGGTGAGTTAATAACTTTAGAGTGATATGGATTTTTTCTCTATCTAATCAAATTTGTAGAGCTGCATCTCATAACAACAATGTATTCCTGAGTCATCGTACTGTCAAGAACCCCTGCCGCATTGGTAGGGCTATTTTTCGACGGCATGCGTTTATTCGGTATTGATCGAATAAATGTGTTTACATGTTCAAAGCCATGATTTTCAAAAAAGTTTCTTACGGCAATATCTGTTGGTAAAACTACACCTTTTACCTTTCTATTTCCAACTACATAGCAAGCATAGCCGCCTTTTTTGATAACTTTGGCAACATTGGAAATTGAGTCGAGTAAATCCACATAAAAAGACGCTACTTCACGGGCGCGTTTTTCGTCCGCTTTTCTTATCTCATTAATAGCAATATTTAGTGAATCGCTAGGAAAAAGCGGCAAATCTTTAAGGGGTTTTCCACCCATTAATTTGCGGTCTATTTTATCTGGTTCTTCTAGTTCAAGCCATGCGGCGGATAAACGGGAATATTGACCATAAGCGACTGTTGTCCCTGAATCTCCGTAAGGTGGAGACGTAACAACGATGTCAATACTTTCTGGTTGAATGAGGTCTTCGGGTATTTCATTTACCGTATTGAAACTGTAAATATTTGTGAAGGGTGGATGCTTCAGATTATCAATAATAGCCTTGAACTTTTTATAGCCCTCAAGATTTCTTTGCAGTTTTGCCGACATAATGCCGTAAACATCGGGATTAAACTTTGCAAGTTTTTCTTCGTTGTATCTATATAACTTGAATTCTTCATTTCGAGTATTTGAACTTTCTCTTACTGTTTCACTAAATGCAACTTGAAAAAACAATCTAATCTCTTCATTGGTGATTTCGTTGATAAACGCTCGAATTCTTACCAATCGGTCAATTACCACGGGCTTGAACCAAAAATCTAAACGACTAATGCCATAAATTTCTGGCATTTCCTTGACTTTTCGCAGTTTATCGCTTAAAGCCATTCTAGTAAAAATGGCGATTTGCTTTTCTAGTAATTCGATGTCGGGTGTTGCCGTTTTTGCTTTTGCGATAAGTCTGGCTAATGGATTAAGGTCAGTGCCATAGGCATTGATTCCCCTGATATTTGCTTCTACTAATGAAGTCCCACTACCACAATACGGGTCAAAAAGATATTTAGCAGAAATGCCAAATAAATCTAATAATTTTCCAGCAACTTGAGGAATCATTCTTGCTGGATAATCATGATAGCAATGCGTTATCTCTCTGGTTGATGCACCGTTAAAAGTCCAATCGTCGGTTTCTTTTTCACGTTTTAGCGACTCGATAAAACTTAATTGCGTGGTTTTGAGCATGGTTATAAATCCTTTACGGTTTGAAACAGTAAAGATAGTTTATCTTCATGCTCGAAAACCAGTGCCATGATTGCGTGCGCTCGTTATTTTGTCATGCAACCGTAAATCAACAAGTATATTCCCCGCTAAAATTTGATTTCTAATAATGTCTGCCGATGTTCCTGTTAATAATTGTGCCCTGTCAAACTTAAACCACTCATCATCGCCCCGCATTTCACTAAATGCACTGACTAATATCAGTGCTGGGATTTTTCGGGCAAATCGTTCTGCCAATTCTTGAAGTTGCCATTCTGCGACTATTTCACCTGAAACGTGACGAACCGATATTGCTTTGCTCTCGACATGCAAAAATAAACCTGCGTTGTTTGGTGTGCGAGACATTGTGAAATACAACCCAAGCCGCCCGTTTTCATCAGGTGTACCATATTTTTTTATGGCTTCAAGTGGGTTCATTTTCCATACTTTGCGATTGAAAGTGAAAAGTGTAATCATTGAATTTGAGTTTATTCGATGTGCCTTTAACTCAATTGTTCCCAAGTCTGGAGACACAATGTTATTTTCTGGTAAACCGATTAACTTTTCTAGGGTATGACCAATACCTGTTGGTCCTCTGCGTTCTGATTTAACCCAACCTTTGGCTCTTAACTTATTAAATGCTTCTATAAATTCGCTTAAAGTCATTTTATCTTTAGGCATACATTACCTTCCAGTGGTGAGCACTGGATAATTTATTTTACCCTGTTTCTCGAACAAAAGTGCAGAATCTTCTCTCCCTAATATTTGCTAAAAAGCCGCCCAACTATTAGTTAGACGGAATCCCTCTTTGTCTTCCATTTCGCGGTTTAGACGGATTCCGCATTACCTTGCATATTCGGTTGTATTTGCGGAATTTTCCGTATCACACAACCAATTGATTTACCTTGCGGACTAAATTGTCTAAACGTTAATTTCATTATATTGATTTCCCATCCATTGTCAATTAAAAATCAACCATTTCTGACCGCTCAACCTAAGCCTGCGCCCTGCGGAGATGGGCGCTGCCGGAATCGAGGTTTTTCTTGCCCGCCTGACTGTGGATGAACATCTTCCCCCCTCTAGCCCTCGCAAAGGCAAACGCCTCGCTTGCCGAAACCGCCCTTAGCGAAAATACTTCTGCACGACCGGGGTGAGGTCTTGAGTGCTGGCAGCTTGGAGCTGCTCGAAAAAGCCCTGCGTGCTGGCAATCTGATGGCGGTGGGTTTCGGCATACTGACGCAGGAAGGCGAAAAAGGCTTCGTCCCCTAAGGCTTGGCGAAGTTCCTCGAAGAATTTTGCCCCATTGAGGTAGACGGCGTTGCGATAGGCTTCATAAGCGTTTGGGAAAGCCGTGTAGTCGTAAATGCTGCCGTTGATCCAACCGCTAGGCTGATAGAAATCGATGCGATAAGTCAACCACCACGGCAGCGCATCGGGGGCGAAGTTTTCGTAATAAAGTTTCTCGCTGTAGGTACACAAGGCTTCATCCAGCCATGGCTCAAGGGCTTGGTCGTTGCCGACCAACGCATACCACCATTGGTGAGCGGTTTCGTGCGCCGCAATCGCCACCAGATACTCTGTGGGGGTGCCTTGATATAAGTTGTAAAAGCCTTTGCTCAGGAAAACCAACCCATCGTATTCCATGCCATCCAAAAAATCGGCCTCGACCACGCTGAGCGTCGAGCGCGGCAAGGCGCCAAAGAGCCGTTGATACAGGTCTAAGGCTTGGGCGGTGCTGTTCAAGGCCGCTTCGCCGGCGGCACGATGGGCAGGAAAGGCATATCCATAAACGGTTATCCCTCCCACCTGCCGCATGGTGAGGGTGTAAAGATGGCTGACCGACCAAGCAAAAGAACGGGCGCGGGATAGCGAGAAGTGAAAGGCGCCGTCTTTCTCCGTGGCCGGCGCGCTGGCAGCCAGGGTCAATTGACCGGGCACAGCCTCGCCAATAGGGTCTGTGGAAGCCGTGCTGCGCACGTTGACCGCCTCTCGGATGCGCAGGGTCACTTCGTAATCTGCGGCCGGCAAGACCAGATGTTCGCCAAAGTAGCCGGGCGGGTGCGCCAGCCAACCGCTTCCCTCGCGGTATGGAGGGACAAAGGGGTACCAATCCACTAGATTGGTTTGCAAGTCGGTCCAGCCAAACGGCACCGGGCGGGTGGTCGGACTCGGCTGCGGCGAAGGCAGGTTAAGCTCATATTGCAAGCGCAGTTCCAATTTCTCTTGTGGCTGCCACGGCTTGGATAAAGGCACGCGCAACTGGTTGACCTGCACCCACTCAACTTGGTCTTTGAAATCCTGATCGGCGATCACAAGGCTTTTCAGGACGAAGGTCGCTGGGTAGCGGTTGGGTTCCACCACCAAAACCACCTCTGCTAGGGGGGTTGAGCTGGGATTGAACAAGGCGATGGTCTGTGCCACCTGCAGGAAGTGGCGGCTGTAATCCAACTCGGCTTGCAAGGTGTAGTGGGGCAGGTTCGTGCCTGGCGGCTCGGCGGTCAGGGTGGGGGTCGGCAGGACGGTTTGCTGTGCCCTTGGCAGGGGATGGGTTGGCGGGAGAGAGGTTGGGGAAGGGCTTGAGTCACTTGCAGGCAGGGTGGCAGTCGGGGGAGCCGAGCAAGCTGCCGCAAGGTGACTGCCGATCAGCAGCACACCCAAAGCGATCACACGCGCTAGGGAGGCAAGGGGCGTCTGGCTGGATTGCATAGCTTGGCGCGCGGCGGCTGGAGGCAAAAACTTACAAACGCCTTTGGATCGTCAGCAGGCGTTGCCCGGCTTCGTGCAGCGTTTCGGGGCGCTTGGCAAAGTTAAAGCGCACCAAATGCTTCACCGGTTCGGCAAAAAAGCTCGAACCCGGCACCGCCGCCACACCCACTTCCTTTGCCAGCCAATAACAAAACTCCCAATCGTCTTGGGCTGCAAAGGGAGAAATATCCGCCAAGACAAAATAGGTGCCTTGTGGCGGGATGAATCCAAAGCCGCTTTGTTCCAAATAGCCCAAAAAGATCTCACGCATCTCGGTGTATTGGCGGGCGATCTCTGCGTAATAAGTATCGGGGAACTCAAGCGCCGTGACGGCCGCAAGCTGTAAGGGCGCCGGCGCGCCTAGGGTGACATAATCGTGCAGCAGGCGAATGCGGCGAGTGATCTCCTCGCTGGCAATCACCGTTCCCAAGCGCCAGCCGGTAATGGCATACGTTTTCGAAAGCGAGCCACAGGTAATGGTGCGCTCAAACAGGCCCGGCAGGGCAGCGGCATGGATATGGCGATAGGGTTCAAAGACGATATGTTCGTACACCTCATCGGTAATCACATAGGCGTCGAATTCTTGGGCTAAGTCACCGATAAAGCGCAATTCTTCCTCGCTGAACACCTTCCCGCTGGGATTAGCCGGGTTGCAGACGATGATCGCCTTCACCCCTTGTTCAAACTCACGCCTGAGCGCGGCGCGGTCGATTTGGAAATCTGGCGGACGCAGGTGAACATAGACCGGCTGAGCATCCAACAAGTGCAAATCCACGGCGTAATTCTCATAGAAAGGCGAGAAGATCAACACGCGATCGCCCGGATTGCACAGGGCTGCCAAGACAAGGAACATCGCTTCCGTGCCGCCCACGGTGACGGTGACATGTTCATCGCCGCTCACTTCTAGACCACTAAAGCGAGAAAATTTCTGCGCAATAGCGTGTCTCAAACTGCGTCGACCGGCTGTATCGGCATATTGGTTGTAGCCCTTCCGCAATGCGCTCACAGCGGCTTCAATGAGGGCTTCGGGTGGATCGAAATCAGGATATCCAGAAGCCAGATTAATGGCTTTCGACAGATTGGCGACCTTGTTCATCTCGCTGATGGCCGATTCGGGGATTTTGGAGAGGCGCGCAGAAAACGATGGCATGGAAAGCTCCTTTCTAGACGTTCAGCATTTCTTGCCGCACTTGTTGATACAGCGTTTCAGCTTTCAGCTCACTGAGTGTATAACAAGGGGAGTGCAGGTGCTCGGCTAAGGCTTGCGCCAAACCCTGATCAAAAGCGGCATGTTCCATATTGATCACCACACAACGAATCTTATCCTCGGCAATCTGATCGGCGATCAAATGCGCTTCCTCTTGGGGCGGCAGGCTGCCCATGGAGACATTGCCAGCCCCATCGGTGAGCAGGATGATCAGCGGCATCACGTCGGGGTGCGAGAGTTTCTCGCGCTTGATCACCTCATGTGCCAGCAATAGCCCAGCCGAGAGAGGCGTCTTGCCGCCAACCGGGATGTCCGCCAGGGCGCGTTGGGCAAGTTGCACTGAGTTGGTGGGGGGCAAAACCAGCGTGGCACGATCCTTTTGAAAGACCACCAGCCCAACCCGATCGCGGCGCTGATAGGCATCGGTGAGCAAGGACAGGATGGCGCCTTTGGTGGCGCTCATCCGCTCGGCAACAGCCATCGACCATGAGGCATCCACCACAAACAAAACCAGATTAGCCGCTCTTTTGACGCGGATTTTGCGTTGATAATCGCTGGAACGAATGGCAAAAGCGACTTTCTGACGTTGTTCGGCACGCTGCTTTTGGAAAGGCGCTGCGGCGCGCAGAGTGGCATCGAAGGCTAAGTCGTCCGGCTTGCCCGGCGAAGGGCGGGACTGGATATAACGGCCGCGTTTGCGTTCGGTAATGGTACGCGAACGCCGCCCACCCAGTTTGCGGGCAAGGCGGTCGAGAGGGTTGTCGATTTTGCGCGGCGTAAAGGTGGAGCCGATTTTGACCCGTTCGCCGTTTTCCCACCAATTGGCGCGTCCGGCATCGAAGACATTTTGACGGGTGGGCTGGGTAGCGCGGCGCTCGCTCTCATCTTCTTCAACGATCTCCGCGCTCACCGCTTTTTTTTTTGGTCTTCGGCAAGCTCCTGCTCTTCGGGTTCCCCTTGCGGTTCGCCGCTCAATTCGCCCTCTCCCTGTAACTGCTCGATTCGTTCTTGCAGTTCTTCCATGGTGACATCCGTCTGGTGGAAAGGACCGTGACGGATGCGGTGCGGCAGGGCGAGTTCGGCGGCTAGAGCGATATCGCGATCGGTAATGTGTTTGCGCCCTTCAAAGGCTGCATGGGCGCGGGCGGTCTTCAAAATGACCAAGTCGCTGCGATGCCCATCCACGTTCAACGAAGCGGAAAGGGCAGCAATGGCAAGTAAATCGCGCTGGGTGTAGGTCACCTGATCGACCAACAAGCGGGCACGTTCAATCTGCTCCGAAAGCTCGCGTTCTTTAGGAAGCCACTTTTGGCGAAAAGCCTCCGGGTCGGTTTCAAACTCCAAATTACGCTCCATGATTAAAACCCGTTCACGCGGGTTGCGGATGCCGTGAATCTCCACCGAGAGCGCAAAACGATCCAGCAACTGCGGGCGCAGATCGCCCTCTTCGGGGTTCATCGTGCCGACCAGGATAAAGCGTGCCGGATGGGTGAACGAAATCCCTTCACGCTCGACGATATTCATCCCCATAGCAGCCGAGTCAAGCAAGACATCCACCACGTGGTCATCCAGCAAATTCACTTCATCGATATACAGCAAACCGCGGTTGGCAGCGGCAAGGACGCCAGGCTCAAAGTGTCGCTCACCCTTTTGGATGGCGCGCTCAATATCTAACGTACCGACCACTCGATCCTCGGTCGCCGAAACTGGCAGGTTGACAAAGGGGGTCGTGCGCAATTCAACCGGCAGCGCTTCGCCTCGTGCCACCCGTTCGCGGCACTCGGTGCACCAGGTCGTAGGGCGATCGGGATCGCACCCAAAACGGCAATCCTTCACCACAGCCACTTTCGGCAATAAGGCCGCCAGGGCTCGCGCAGCGGTTGATTTTGCCGTGCCGCGCTCGCCGCGGATCAGCACACCGCCGATACGGGCATCTACAGCATTCAAGATGAGGGCGCGCTTCATGCGCTCTTGACCGACAATCGCAGTAAACGGATAAATGGCAGGCATCTGTAAACCTCAAAAAAAACCTTCTCAAATTGCGCGCTTAATCTTATCACAAAGGTTGTCAAGTTGCTTCATCGGCTTTATAATTTACTATAATCTTGTAATCATGATTTGGAGCACGCGTTTTTATGGATATACATGACCCTACCCATGGCTTGGGGGTTGAGCCATCCGACCCGAACAAGGTGGAAAACTCCATCCCAAACGAACTCAATCATGCTGAACTAAACTCCATGGAAAGCCTGCTAGGCAAGGAGGGATTGGGTTTAGACTTCCCAAAGGCGGGGGAAATCCGCCAAGGGGTGATCGCGGCGGTAAAAGAGAATGAAATCTTGGTCAGCATCGGCACCAAGTCGGAGGGGATTATCAGCGGCCGCGAGCTAGAAAGTATCCCTGCTGCAGAGCGCGCTACCCTTCAACCGGGCGTCGAGATTCCGGTATACGTCCTCAACCCGGAGGATGACAACGGCAACGTCGTCCTATCCTATCTTCGCGCGGCAGAGCAACAGGATTGGAACAAGGTCAACGAGTACCTTGCCTCCGGAGAAGTCATTGAAAGCAAAGTGGTCGGTTTTAACAAAGGGGGACTGTTGGTGCCGGTAGGCCGCCTGCGCGGCTTTGTTCCGGCTTCTCAGATCAGCGCTGTACGCCGCGCAATGATCGAAGAAAAACAAGGCGAAGAACACTGGGAGAAAATGATCGGCGAGCCGATTCAAGTGCGCGTGATCGAAGTTGATCAAGAACGCCGACGTCTGATCCTGTCCGAACGCCTGGCCATTCAAGAAACCCGCGAAAGCCTAAAAGATCGCCTCTTAGAAGAACTAAAAGAAGGCGATGTGCGGCGCGGGCGGGTGACCAGCGTGGCAGATTTTGGCGTATTTGTCAACATCGAAGGCGCCGATGGCTTGGTGCACCTCTCGGAAGTCTCTTGGGAACGCATCACCCATCCTCGCGAAGTCCTCAAAGTAGGGCAAGAAGTTCAAGTCAAAGTGATCAGCATTGACCGAGAACGCAAGCGAATCGGCTTATCCATCCGTCAACTGCAAGAAGACCCGTGGCTGAAGAAAGTATCTCACCTAAAGGAAGGTCAATTGGTGGAAGGCAAGATCACCCATTTGACCAAATTTGGCGCTTTTGCTAACATCGGTGAGGATTTAGAAGGGCTGATTCATCTCTCTGAACTCAGCGAGCAACATATCAACCATCCCAAAGAGGTTGTCAAGGAAGGAGAAGTACTCACGCTACGCATCATCAAAATCGATCCAGAACGTCGGCGAATTGGCTTGAGTTTACGCAAGGTCGACTCGGCTGCCTACGCCGACCTAGATTGGAAAATGGCCCTGGCAGAAGAAGTGCAAGAAATCGTGGAAGAAGAGCAACCGGCTGCGTCTAGCCAAGCAAGTGAAACGGGTGAAAGTCCAGGCACTGCTGCCCAAACTGAATCATCACCGTCTGAGGCTGAGTCGCCTAGCGGCTCAGAAAGCGTAGCAGACCATGAGTCTACCAGCCAACTACCGAATCAAGAATCGGGCTAAGCAGCATACTGGAACAAGGGAAACCTTGTCACCCCCGCATCCAATCCAGTATGCGGGGGTTTTTTGAAACATAGTCTATCTAAGAGTTTTATTAAACCTTACGATTTTGCAGACTAAGAAACTCCCTAAGGTTTCAAAACTTTGGTAGAATCCATATTGGATAAAATGACTCGAAATCGAACATCGAAATGAGAAAACAATGGTACAAACAAGATTGGTTTTCAAGAAAGTAGGAGGTTGAGCCGTGGCTGGGATGGAGCGTTTCACCCAACGCGCTCGGCGCGTGTTAAGCCTGGCGCACCAAGAAGCCGAACGTATGCGCCATAATTACATTGGCACCGAGCATCTTCTGCTCGGGTTGATTGAAGAGGATGGCGGCGTTGCCGGCAGAGTGTTGCGTGAATTGGGGCTGGAACCCCAACGCGTGCAAGAAATGATCGAGCGACTGGTTGGGATCGGACAGTATCGCGGCGGCAAGCTCGACCTTTCTCCGGGTACACAGCAGGTGCTAGAACAAGCTGTTGAAGAAGCTCGCCGCATGGGGCATCATTATATCGGCACCGAACACCTGCTCTTGGGTCTGGTGCGGCATGGCGAAGGGGTTGCCATGGATGTGTTGCGCAAGCTTGGCATCACCGCTGAGCAAATCCGTCGTCAAACCCATCGCATCCTCCAAGAATCGACCACCACCCGCCGGGCAGCTAGCGTAGGAGAGCAACAACGTTCAGCCAAGCAGGAACCTCAGCAGAAATCTAAGACCCCTCTGGTGGACCAATTGGCAACCGATTTGACCGCCTTAGCCGAAGAAGGGAAGTTAGACCCCGTCATCGGGCGGCAAATGGAGATCGAACGCGTCATTCAGGTCCTGGCACGAAGGACGAAAAACAACCCCGCTCTCATCGGCGAGCCTGGCGTGGGCAAAACAGCCATCGTGGAAGGCTTAGCGCAGCGCATCGTTGAAGGGGATGTGCCGGCGCCTTTGTTGAACAAGCGCGTGTTGCAACTGGATGTTGGCTCGTTGGTAGCCGGCACAATGTATCGCGGTCAATTCGAGGAGCGCTTGAAACGGGTGATCGATGAATTGAAATCCTCTGGTGCCATTTTGTTCATTGACGAAGTGCACATGCTGGTCGGCGCTGGAGCAGCCGGTTCCTCGGTGGATGCTGCAAATATCCTTAAGCCGGCCCTCTCGCGAGGAGAATTGCAGGTCATCGGGGCAACAACGCTGGACGAATACCGCAAGTACATTGAAAGCGACGCGGCCCTCGAACGGCGTTTTCAGCCTATCCATGTCGAAGAACCAACCATCGAACAAGCCTTGGAAATTTTACGTGGCGTCCGTCCCGCTTATGAAGAACATCACCGCTTGAACATCTCCGACGAAGCCTTGGACGCCGCTGTACGTCTTTCCGCTCGCTACGTGACCGAGCGCTTTTTGCCTGATAAGGCTATCGACTTGATCGATGAGTCTTCCTCACGGGTGCGCATGTATAAAAGCCCGGCTGCTAAAACCGCCAAAGAACTGATGGAACAATTGCGCCAGATTCGCCATAACCGCGAGTTAGCGCTGGAAGACAATCGTTTCGATGACGCCCAAGAACTGTTAGAGCGCCAAGAAGAAATTGAACGGCAATTAGAACGCCTGCGCAGCGGCTGGGATCGTTCCAACAGCCCGGTGGTGTCGGCAGAGGATATTGCTGAAGTTGTCTCGATGTGGACCGGCGTGCCGGTGATGCAAATGGCAGAGACTGAATCGCAACGCCTGTTGCGCATGGAAGAAGAGCTGGGCAAAGCGATCATCGGGCAGCAAGAAGCCATCGATGCCATCTCGAAAGCCGTGCGCCGCGCGCGCGCCGGGCTCAAAGACCCACGCCGCCCTATTGGCTCGTTCATCTTTCTGGGACCAACCGGCGTAGGTAAAACAGAACTGACCAAAGCATTAGCGCGCTTTATGTTCGGCAGCGAAGAAGCGCTTGTGCAATTGGATATGTCGGAATTTATGGAGCGGCATACCGTGAGCCGCCTGGTGGGTGCGCCGCCTGGCTACGTCGGCTACGAAGAAGCCGGTCAACTGACCGAAGCCATCCGCCGGCGGCCGTATTCGATCGTTGTCTTTGACGAAATCGAAAAAGCCCACCCCGAAGCACACAACATGCTGCTCCAGATCATGGAAGAAGGACATCTCTCCGATGCCAAAGGGCACAAGGTGGACTTCCGCAACACCATCATCATCATGACCTCCAACGTCGGGGCGGATATGATCAAACGCCAGACCAGCATCGGCTTCAACCTAAAGCGCGATGAACAATTAGAAGAAAAACTCGCCTATGAGGAAATGCGCAAAAAGTTGATGGATGCCCTACGGCGTGTCTTCCGACCAGAGTTCATCAACCGCGTTGACTCGGTGATCGTCTTCCGCTCCTTGAGCAAAGAGGACATCAAGAAGATCGTAGATATCGAAATTCACAAAGTTGCCCAACGGTTGCAGGAGCACAACATCACCCTCAATGCTACCGCTGCGGCACGGGAGTTGCTCGCCGAATTAGGTTACGACCCCGAAATGGGCGCTCGCCCCTTGCGGCGGGTGATCCAACAAAAGGTAGAGGATGTTTTGTCGGATGCCTTGTTAGCTGGCGAATTCGACAAGGGAGACACCATCTTAGTCGATGTGGTCGAAGGGGAGATCAAGTTACGGCGGGCGGAGGAGCAGCTCTCACAACCGCCGCAAGAGATGGCAACTGCTTGAGCGATGATTGACCTCTGAAGCCAAAAGGCTTCAGAGGTTTTTTTAGGCTATCCTCCATCATTCTTCCTAGCCCCCCTCTTCATTGACTGTTCAGCCACCAGAAGCAGAAAGAGGATACCCAACGAGGGCAAATCTTTACCCATACTTCCACAACAAATAAGAGCCTACCAAGCGCAGAGCTGCAGCTAACAACATGGCTTGGCGCAAACCCAAAGCCTCTCCCACCACCGAACCCAATAGCGAACCGCCCAACATGCCAAGGTTTAACACCAAATTATGCAAAGCCATGTGCGCCGGACGATCATCTTGTGGAACTCGTTCCATTAACCGATTGGTTGTCGCGTTGTACAACCCAGCCCAAATGATTCCCCCAAGGGCATTGTTCAAATAGATCACCGCTGCGCTGCGGGCAATCCCATAAAGAAAAGGGAACAGGAAGATAAACGCGCCGCTGTTAACCAGTAGCCAGCGATGTCCGTGCCGCTGGGCAAGGCGACTGACAGCTAAGGAACCTAATAGAAGAGACGTATAAAAGATGGCGTTTGCCAGACTGATCTGGCTATCACTCATCTGCAAAAGATTGACCTGCACCAAAGGGAAAAGTGGAATGGGAATGTACTGCACGGTATAAAAGGCCAACAGGGCTCCCATGAAGGGCCCGAAAGAGGTGCGCAGGAGATCAAAGCGCCATTGCTGCTGCAAGGCAACCAAGGCAGAAGGTAAATCAAAACGAGGCCGTCCACGGCTGTTGGCAGGCGGCTGGGCGAAGGCAGGCCGGACTTCGTCAGCAGAAGAAAGAGGCTCAAACGATCTTCCGCTGATGCTAGGGTGATCTTCGGAGAACACCACCAAGCGGGCTATCGCCAGCGTACTAAACAGAGCTGCCAGCGCACCGATTAAGAAAACCAATTGATAATTGAGTGGAAACGCTAGGCGATCGAGCAGTTGACCGCAAAGGAGCGAAGAGGCAGAGATGCTGAACGATTGAATGGCAAAGCGTTTCCCGACCACCTCGGCGCGAAATTCTGGCTGCACCACTTCAGCAAACAGGGCATTAAAGGCAATTGCCTGTAATGTACCCGGAATATACATGAAGAGCGTTATTGCAATGACCGCCCAAATTTCGCCGCGTGGCGCGAACAGCCAAGGCAGAAAAACCAACATCCAATAGCCTAAGCGATGCAAAAAGAGACTGCAAACCGTGGTGGATAATAGGGGCTTGCCTTGCAGCCATACGCCAAAAGGCATCGACAGGAACAAATTAACCAAGCCAGGCATTGCCGTGATTAAACCGACCTGAAGGCTGTTTGCCCCTAAACGAGCCACGTAAACGGTCAGAAAAGCCAATGTGCTGCCGCTTAAAACCCCAAACCAGAACATATCGGCATACAGGCGCCGATAGTTCGCGCGTTGGATCGAGGTAGGTATCCGCATCATCCTGAGTATAAACCGAAAGTAGGGGAGAAAGGCAGGGGATTATCGCATCATAGGCTTGATCTCGATTGGAGAGCCTCACAGACACCCAAAACAGGTTCTACCCATATCGAAGGATAAATAATTTTCAAAAGATTAAAAAATATTAATCTATTAAATGCTAAAAAACCCTTGATTAATATTGAATTTCTGGTAAACTATAGACAAGCAGATGTCTGGGTGCCCCCCTCACCCAGGCATCTGCTTTTTAAGCGCTTTTCACATTCATTTCCATCACAAAACACGGAGACTGTTATGCCTCTCGATCCCCCAAGTGTTCGCCTGAATTTCCCCGCCCTGCAGAGAAGCAAGGCAATCTTTCTCGACAACCCTGCCGGTACCCAAATTTGCCAAACCTCCCTAAAGCGCATGGTGGATTACCTGCAGACGTGTAATGCCAATCACGAGGGAGCATTCGCCACCAGTCGGCAATCTGATGCCCTGCTTTATGAAGCGCACTGCGCTGCAGCCGATTTCTACAATGCTTCTCGGCCGGAAGAGATCGTCTTTGGGGCAAATATGACCACCCTCACCTTGCACATTAGCCGTTCTTTGGCGCGCTGGCTGCAACCCGGCGATCGCATTGTCGTCACCCGCTTAGATCACGATGCCAATATCAGCCCTTGGCTGCTGATCGCCGAGGAGCGCGGCTGTCGCGTGGACTGGGTAGATTTCCACCCCGAAGACGGCACACTAAACCTTGAGGAGTTCCGCCAAGCCATCGAACGTCAACCCCGCCTGGTGGCGGTAGGCTATGCCTCCAATGCGCTCGGCACGATCAATCCCCTACAAGAGATGATTCCCTTAGCCAAACAGGCCGGCGCGCTGGTGTATGTGGACGCGGTTCAATACGCCCCTCACGCACCCATCGATGTACAATCTCTTGGTTGTGATTTTCTGGTCTCTTCGGCTTATAAATGGTTTGGCCCCCATGTGGGGGTTTTGTATGGGCGTTACGAATTGCTGGAAGCATTGTTTGCTTATAAAGTGCGCCCTGCTCCCGCCGATCCGCCAGGAAAATTCGAGACCGGAACGCTGAACCACGAAGGAATTGCTGGCGTTTTAGGCGCTCTCGAATACCTGGCAGAACTAGGGGATGAATATGGCGCGGCCTTCGAGAGCAAGCTTGCCCAAACTTATCAAGGGCGGCGGCTGCGTTTGAAAAAAGCCATGATGGCCATCCGCGCCTACGAAGAAGGG
This sequence comes from Anaerolineae bacterium, assembly GCA_003130835.1. Lineage (GTDB taxonomy): Bacteria > Chloroflexota > Anaerolineae > Anaerolineales > UBA4823 > NAK19. The sequence goes on from QEXX01000033.1 coordinate 14,362, forward strand.
TTAGCCCGCGCCTTGCTAGAAACCCTAGAAGAGACACCCGGCGTGACCATCTATGGCATCCGCGATTTGCAGCGCTTGAACGAACGGGTTCCCACCGTGGCGTTTCGCCTGAAAGGATGGCATCCGCGCCAAGTGGCTACGGAACTCGATCGAGCCGGCATTTACGTTTGGGATGGCAATTATTACGCCTTAGAGGTCACCACCCGCTTAGGCGTTGAGGCAGACGGTGGCATGGTGCGGGTGGGCCCAGTGCATTACAACACGGTGCGCGAAATTGAGCAATTTGGGGCGGCTTTGCGCAAATTGATTCAAGCAAACTGAGAGGAATTTCGCCTCCAAGCGAATTTTGCCTCCAACATCCCTTGCTTTCTCTCCGCTTGGCGAAACGATTGCATAGCGTTATGGCTTCCTCCATGCAGTATAATAGCCACAGGGAATTGCTCCCCTGTGGCTATTTTTGGTTTCCTGTTCCCCATAGAAAGAGAGAATCATGCATCCATCCCCTTCCCCCAAAGAAGAGTTAAACCGCATCATCGAATCGGCGCGACGTTTGGGCGTGGAAATCGATGAGGAAGAAGCCTTACAGTGGCTCACAGCAATGGCTGCAGTCCAGCATGACGAGATCACGGTGGATGCCCGACACGGCGTTTATGGACACAAAGTCAGTTTGTTGGATTTCACCCCAGAAGATTTGGCACACTTCCGCCAAGTGGGGCAAATCGTCGAGATCCCCGATCAGCCCGGCGTAGTTGAGACTGCCTTAGCCCTCTCTGGGTCGGCAGCGCAATCCAAAATTCAGACCTACCCCGGCGATTGCGATTACTTCGAACGGGTCAACATCAAAGCTCCCAGCAAAGCCGAAGCCTGCCGCATCTTAGGCGAAACCCTGCGCCAAAAGGTGCTTAGCACCGCCAGCGGAGATACCTATCGCTTTATCGAGGTCAAGTTAGGCAGTTACCCCTTCGACGGTCTGCGCGACGGCAAGCCGGTTAAGAAAGGCGCCCCGATCTCCTGGAGTTTGGCGGATGTCCAAGCCGCTCAAATTGTGGTACAGGACAGCCAGGGAAATCCCAACATACTAACTTGGGAAGAAATGGCGCAAGAGCCGGGTTGGACTAAATTAGACTGGGTGATTGCCTGTCCACCCCGCAAGCAGTTAGCCAACGCCAGCAACAACCTCGATGTCACTTGGGAAGCCCCGGACGGAACCATCCTCCCCCTCGATGGTCAGCTCGATCCCTATTTTCAAGAAGTCTATCTGGAAGCTGAGTCGATCCCGCTGTTCACCAAACTTGCCAAACAGGTCGCTGCGGACGCCATGGATCAGTATGTCGAGCAATTAGAGAAGGAAGTCAAGAAATACGTCACCAAATCGCTCAATTACGGCAAGGCTGCCAAGCGCATGTATAACGTCTTTCGTCTAAAAGGATTGTATAGTGAGGCTGCTTATCTACGGGAATTGTTCGACGAACCGGCAACCATTCTATATCAGATCAGCGCTTTGGTACGCACCGTTGACGAAGCCTCCGCCAGCGGCTCGGAAATCAACCAAGAGACCATCACCGAACAACTCGACGAACTGATCTTAGGCGCCATCGAGGTTCTGGAAGGCGCACAAGAAAAGCAAATTGTGCGCCGTCTGCTGCGTCTGCGCACCCTGATCAACGATCCCAGCCGCAAGCGCGAACAAGAGGTTCTAGAAGCACAAGCCGAATTGATGGACGAAGTCAATGCCTTTTTCTATGACCGTTTGATGGCCGTCCAAAGCATTCGAACCTACATTGAAACCCTGCAGCAGTGAAGCATATCGCTCGTTCTACGCTCATTGTCGCCATTTTCTTTGGGCTTGAAAAAGTCTTAGGGTTTGCACGCCACTTTCTAGTGGCGCGCCAATTCGGGCTTTCGGCAGAGCTAGATGCCTACAACGCCGCCAACAATCTACCCGATTTGTTGTTCATGCTCATCTCTGGCGGCGCCCTGGCAATGGCGTTTATCCCCGTCCTAACCGAAACCCGCCAAAAAGCAGGCCAAGAGGCAGCTTGGCGGGTTTTCTCTTATGTACTGAATTTGCTCTTCCTGGTGACCGCTTCCCTTTCCCTACTCATTGCCCTGTTTGCCCCTCAACTGGTACGCTCGCAAGTGGGTATCGGGCCGGGCTTCTCGCTCGAACAGCAAAACGTCGTGGTTAACTTGATGCGGTTGAACCTGATCGGCACGCTACTGCTCTCCTTGGGTGGGCTTGCCGTTGCCGGCTTACAAGCTAATCAGCATTTTTGGCTGCCGGCGATTGCCTTGAGCTTGTATGATCTCGGAGGGCTGGTTGGCGTGGTGTTTCTAGCCCCCGACCAGGCCTATCACCTGCTCGGATTGCAACTCCCAAGCATGGGCTGGGGGGTTTATGGTTTGGTCAGCGGCACGATTCTGGGGGCCTTTCTCTATCTGCTCATCCAAATTCCCGGCCTGATTCGCTACCGCTTCCGTTGGCATGGGGGCTTTGGGCTGAGGGAGGCAATGGTTTTGAAAAGCCTCAGTCTCATGGCGCCGCGCGTCCTGACGATGCTGTTTATCCAACTCACCTTTATCGCCCAAGACAATTTGGCATCCCGCCTCAGTTCTGGATCGATCACCGCTCTAGCCTACGGTTGGCTCTTCTTTCAGGTGCCGGAGACCCTGATCGGCACAGCTCTGGGTACCGTATTGCTCCCCACCCTTGCCGAACAAGCTGCCCTTCAAGATCGGCAAGCCTTTCAGCAGACCCTAGAGAAAAGTTTAAGGGTTATCTTGGCAGTAACCATCCCTCTGATCGCCTTATTGATTGTGGTGATTCGACCGGCTGTAACGATTTTTAACTTCGGCAGTGAGGGCGAGAACTTGGTGGTCTGGACAGCGCGCGTCTATCTGCTCGGTTTATTAGGTCATTCCTTGCTCGAAGTGGCAGTGCGGGCGTTCTATGCGCAACAGGATGCCCGCACGCCCTTGACCAGCGCCGCCTTGACCAGCCTGGCGTTTATCTTGCTCGGCATTCTCTTCTATCGTCCATTGGGTGCGGCTGGCATTGCTCTGGCAAACGTAGTGGCTTTCAGTGGTCAGGCTTTTTTCCTGTGGGGGTTGCTGTGCCGCCAACAGCAATTTAGCTGGGTGATGAGCAAGACTTTGGGGAGAGCCTCGCTAGCCGCTCTCCTTTGTATCGCTATCCCTTCCTTTATTTTTCGTTGGAATGCGGTTACCCTCCCCAATGCAATTGTCGCCGGCGCAGTTGGGATGCTGGTCTTGGTCTTTTTGGCGCTACCGGAACTCAAAATTTTGCTGCGCTTGTAGTCCTGAGGATATGGAGCAGAGCCGAGAAATCATCCCAACCCTCATTTCTTCATGGCGGATCATCGTTCGGCAAATCCTTTCCTTTGGGTGGATGCTGCTTCTCTTCTGCAGCCTAGGCTGGCTCTGGAAGGGCGAACAAGTCGCCACCGCCCAACTCGAGGCCGCCTCCTGGCACACCAAACTGGATACGTGGGTCTGGCAAACAGCGCAAGGAGGGCAAACCGAATTCCTGGTCTTCCTACAAGACCAAGCCGATCTGAGCGGAGCCGAAAGATTATCCAGCAAGGATGAGAAAGGTTGGTATGTCTATCGGCAGTTGACGGCGGTCGCTCAGCGCACTCAAGCTCCGCTGTTGGAGCGATTGCGTCGGCAAGGCATTGCGCATCGCCCGTATTGGGTGGCAAACATGATTTGGGTGCGCGGCGATCTCAACGATGCACTGATGTTGGCGCGGCGGTCAGATGTAGCACATCTCTTTGCCAACCCCGCTGTACGGCTAGACTTGCCCGTTCAAGCTGAAAGCACCGTTCCCCAAACCGAAAATGGAATCGAATGGAATCTACAGAAAGTTAATGCCGACAAGGTTTGGGCGATGGGTTATGAAGGGCAAGGCGCTGTGATCGGCGGGCAAGATACCGGCTACGATTGGCAACACCCGGCTTTGAAAAACGCCTATCGTGGCTGGGATGGCAGCCAAGCCAACCACGATTACAACTGGCATGATGCCATTCACGAGCCGATAACCCTCCACTCTTTTCCCAATAGGGAGTCAACCTCCCCTCTCCCCCAGGGAGAGGGGATAGGGGTGAGGGTCAACTCCCCTCTCCCTATGGGAGAGGGGATGGGGGTGAGTCCTTACTCCCCTCTCCCTGTGGGAGAGGGGATGGGGGTGAGGGCATTAAACTGCCCCTATAACTCCCCCGAACCCTGCGACGACAGTGATCATGGCACCCACACGATGGGCACCATGGTCGGCTTAGACGGCAACAACCAAATCGGCATGGCGCCCAAAGCCAAATGGATCGGCTGTCGCAACATGGAGCACGGTTGGGGATCCCCAGCCACCTACGCCGAATGCTTTCAATGGTTCATCGCCCCAACCAAAATCGATGGCAGCGACCCCAACCCAGCCATGGCGCCGGACGTGATCAACAACTCCTGGTCTTGCCCCCCAAAGGAGGGCTGCACCGACCCGAATGTGCTCAAAAGCGTGGTCGAGGCGGTGCGCGCGGCTGGCATCCTTACCGTGCAATCCGCAGGGAACAATGGCTCGGAGTGTAGCACGGTCAGCGACCCGGCTGCCATCTACGACGCTTCGCTCACCGTAGGGGCAACCGACGCTTCGGATACCATTGCAAATTTCAGCAGTCGCGGACCGGTCACCGTAGATGGAAGCAACCGCTTGAAGCCCGATATCGTCGCGCCAGGGGTGAGTGTGCGTTCCAGCTTGCCTACCTCACTGTATGGTAGTAAGAGCGGCACCAGCATGGCTGCCCCGCATGTGGCCGGCTTGGCTGCGCTGATCCTCTCGGCGCGTCCCTATCTCAAAGGGCAGGTTGATGTCCTGGAAAACCTCATTCTTTCGACTGCCCTTCCACAAACGACATCTCAGTCTTGCGGGGGTGTACCCGGTTCACAGATACCCAATCCTACCTACGGTTGGGGTAGAATTGACGCTTGGCAGGCACTTCAGTCGGTTTTGACCTATCCTCTTTACACAACCTATTTTCCATTTGTAGGCTACAGTCGATGAGCAAATGGGGCATCCTGAGCGGTATCGCTGCCTCCGCCATTTGGGGTGGCATGTACGTGGTCAGCAAGGTGGTGTTGGAGGTCATCCCGCCATTCACCCTGCTCACCCTGCGCTTGCTGTTAGGCATCATGGTCTTGGGATGGATCGTTCAATGGCAAGGGGGATTAGGCTTTGATCGCCAGCAATGGAAACAAGTTCTAGGGGTCGGGATTGTCGGCTATGGCATTTCGATCGGCTTTCAATTTGTGGGCACTAAGCTCTCCAACGCCTCTAACGGAGCGCTGATCACCTCCTCGACCCCCGCCTTTGTCTTGCTCTTTGCTGCTTGGCTGCTGAGAGAAAAAATGACTTCCCGCCACTTAATCGCCCTGGCTGTTTCAACGCTGGGCGCCTTGATCGTTGTCGATCCGCGCGCGGCGCGGCTCTCCCCAGACTTCTTTTGGGGCAATCTCAGTCTGGTAGGAGCAGCCGTCACTTGGGCGCTCTACTCGGTGTTGATTCGCCTCGTCACCCGCAATTTAGACACCTTACGGGTCAGTTTGGTAGCCTTCGTAGGAGGTTTGTTCATCACCGTTCCGGCTGCAATCTGGGAATGGAAGGCGAGCGGGATTGGGGCAATCAATTGGGGCATCCTCGCAGGGATTCTATATCTTGGAATCATCTCCACCGCTTTAGCCATGTTCTTGTGGAACACCGCTTTTGCCACCCTGCCGGCCAGCATCGCCTCGTTAACCTTATTTGCCCAACCACTGGTGGGCGCCTTGTTAGGCGCCTTGTTGCTTGGGGAAAAATTGAGCAACCTTTTCTATCTCGGTGGAGTACTGATCAGCCTCGGGCTGATTTTAGCCACCCGCGAGAGTTGAACTCAGTCTTTTCCGCCTCCGGCCGGGCGAAACACTTGCACCTCATCCCCATCCTGAAGGATACGCTCACGATTTGCCTCTAGTTGACCATTGACTGCGCAGGCGGCATTTAGAGGCAGGTCGAAATGCTCCAATACTGTCCGCAGTGGGCTACCCTCTGGGAGCTCTAAGCTTGTGCGGCCGCGCGCTTGGGGTGGCAATTTCTCACGAAATACGCCGAACAAGACGACTTTGACGATCATACATTCTCGTACACTTCGGGATTGACGCAGTTGGGCAAACGCCGTCCTTCGAGACCGGCGAGGAGATTGTCGCAAGCCAATTCCGCCATCCGCCGGCGGGTGTTGTGAGTCGCCGAAGCGATATGGGGCACGATCAGGCAGTTGGGTTGGGCATATAAGGGATGATCGGGAGGCAACGGCTCGGGGTCAGTCACATCCAAGGCGGCCGCAGCAATCCACTTCTCTTGCAGCGCTTTGAGCAAAGCAGCGGTTTGGACGACCGGCCCGCGGGCAGTGTTGACCAAAATTGCCGAAGGCTTCATCAGGCGCAATTGTTCTTCGCCGATCATGCCCCGCGTTTCGGGAGTCAAGGGCACATGCAAGGTGACAAAGTCGCTCTGGCGCAGCAATTCGGGCAACTCGACCCGCTGCGCGCCGAGTTCTGTCTCCACCTCAGGAGGTAGGGGAATGTCTGTGTATAACAACTTCATTCCAAACCCCTTGGCGCGTTGGGCAACGGCGCGTCCGATTTTACCCATGCCCACAACACCCAGCGTTGCACCGTCCAGGTCAGCACCCAGCCAACCGGCCGGCGACCAGGTGATCCAACGCCCCTCGCGGGCATCTTTGCTGGCTTGCGGGAGCTGGCGCGCTGCGGCGAGTAATAACGCCATGGTCAAGTCGGCTGTGGCGGCGGTCAGGACTCCCGGTGTGTTACCAACTGGGATACGCCGCGCCGTGCAGGCAGCCACATCGATATTATCGTAACCAACAGCCATATTGCTGACCACGCGTAGTTTCGGGGCACGATTAAGCAGTTCTTCCCGAACTGGGATGGTCAGCAGGCAAAACAACCCTTCAGCTTCCGCTAGATAGGGTTCGAGGGAGGGGTCAAAGTGGGTGGCATCCCAAGGTCCAATGACCGTCCGACACTTTCCCTCTAGTTTTGCCAACCATTCTGTCGGTAGGGAGTGGGTGATGATCACCAAGGGGAGATTTTGTTCTTCCATGTTGCACCTCTAGGAACAAAGATGTCAGGGTTCAATGCGGGGATTGACCCAAACCGCCCAATCTTGGGCAGAAGAGCCATTCGCCAAGACGACCAACACAAATTGCACCGTTTTGCCCGCTAGGGGAGTTAGGTCAATGTTTACGTTGATCAGATTGCCGTCGCAGGTGTCCGTCCACGAGCCAAGAGGGGAGAGCGTGCCGCCTTCTTTGTAATTGATTTGAAATTTGACATTGCCCACACCGCAGGTGCCATCGGCTTTGGCGAGGAAGCCTAATTTAGCCCGCAACCGATCGCCAGTAACAACCGTATAAGGTGGGAACAAGCCAGAGATCACGCCATCATCTACCCACATTGGGTGGGTTTCGAGGATTTTGGCCGGTGAAGAACCATCCTCTAGTTTATAGCCACCGCGATAGAGGACAAAACCGTTGGGATCGCTATCCGACCCCCCAAAAGTCAGCACCGTACCGCTGGTGCAGGGCGAACCACAGCTTATCCACTCTGCTTCTGGAGCACGGCTGTAAAAATCAAAACCGGATGAGACAATTGGGGTCGGGGTCGGCAGGACAACGCGGATTTCGACATAGAACGATTTACCTTGATACCCGCCGATGACCGGCAATAAAGCGCCGCTGGCGTTGCGAATGCGCCAATAGCCCCGATATTTACCTTCTGTAGCCGGGGCCGTGAGGTTGACGGACAGATCGACCTCCTGGCCTGGATTCACCGTGCCAATCGGGATCGATGGGCTGGCTCCCATTGCATCGCCACTATCGAACACCAAACTATAGCCCGACCACGTACAGGTGCCAGTATTTTGGATACGCCAAGTCTTGGTGAAGGTCTGATTCGGGGCAAATTTGGTGCCATCCGGTATGGTGACATCTTTGATATAGCGCGCCTGATCGCAAATCGGGGTATTGGTTGGAGTAGGCGGCAGCGGCGTGGGAGGTTCGGTAGCGGTTGGCGGCAGCTCGGTGAAAGTCGGCGTAACTTCAGCAGGTGGAGGACTCGCCGCTGGAGGTGTTAAGCTGCCGACCAAATTGGCAAAAGCAGTTTGGGTGAGCTGTGCCTCCATCGTCTGCGCTGCAGCGGTGTAAATGGCTTCTGTTTGTGGCGTAGCAGGAGGCGAGAAGAGGCTACACGCAAGCGAAACAAGCAAGGTTACTGCCAGCATCCCCATCCATTGATTCTTATTCAATAGAGTTTTCATCTTCTATCTCCTTCCGTTCCTCTGGCGAATAAAATCCATCCGCAAGGTCTGCCTCCCGCTGTAAAGCTTCAAAAAAGGCAACCATCACGGCTTGTCGCTGGATGGCGAGCTGACGCGCCGTGGAAGTGAACAAGCGCTCTTGCAGATGACGCAATTTGAACCAATACTCATGGTAAGCACTGTGAGCTTCTTGTTCTGCTAAAACACCTCTTTCCAGAAAAAGTGATGAGGGAGGCGCATAAATCGGCATCCCTTTTTGCACAGCACGGGCGATCGCCCGCGCTACTCCAAAGGCACCCATGGCATCCAGTTTATCGGCATCGAAAACGACTTTGGCTTCTAACGTTTGCGGCGGTTCTTGGACGTGGCGGAAACGATGGGAAAGAATGCAATGTTGCACGGCGGCGATCATCGTCTCACTCCAACCCTCTTGCCTCAACACTCGGGCAGCCAGGTCAGCGGCAGCAAGGTGATGCTCCTTGCGCGAGACAGAAGTAGCTTGCTCCCGATCCAGCGCATCATGCAGATAAGCAGCGGCGCGGACGATTTCTATCTGAGCTCCTTCACGGGCAGCGATCTTTTCCGCCAAAGCGACTACCCGCCGGATATGATCCACACCATGTACGGGATCGGCTGGATCATACCAGCGTTGGAGAGTCTCCAAGGTGAACATGCGCTATTTGCTGCCTATAACCGAAGCTTCACACCGGATACAGGCGACCCTTTTTGATGACAGCTTTGACCAGATTCGTGCCGAAACGATAACCGAGATGGCGGTAGTCATCGACATCCAAGACAATTAAGTCACCTTGTTTGCCGATTTCAATCGAGCCAATGCGGTCAGCACGTTGGATGGCAGCCGCAGCATTGATTGTCGCGGCTGCAATCGCTTGGGCAGGGGTCAATCCCATATAACGGCACGCCAAGGCAATGGCAAATTGCATGTTGCCACACCAAGCCGTGCCGGGGTTTAAGTCGGTGGCAATGGCAAGGATTCCGCCAGCCTTGAGAATTTTCTTCGCCGGCGTATAATCCCTTTCGGCTAATCCAAACGGCGTGCAGGGTAAAGCCACCGCAACGGTCTCGCTTTGACCCAACACGCGAATATCCTCATCCGAGGTGAGCACCAAATGATCGGCGGAAACTGCGCCCAGCTCTACAGCAAGCGGCACCCCTCCGAGGTTACCGAATTCATCGGCATGAATCTTGAGTGGAAATCCAAGTTGTTTGGCGGTACTGAGGATGCGCCGCGATTGCTCTAAGTTGAAAGCCCCATTTTCGCAAAACACATCCACAAACGGTAACGGATATTGATGGGCGTGATTCGGCCACCATTGCTTGAGCATGGGCAACATCGTCTCACAGATCAAGTCGGTATACTGGTCGGGCTGGTCTTTGAATTCAGGGGCGATGGCGTGCGCGCCTAAAAACGTAAATGCCAACTCCATCGGCCCTTCGCGATCGAGAGCGATCAAAGCTTGCAACAAACGCAGTTCAACCGCGGTCTTTAACCCGTAGCCGGTTTTGGCTTCAGCGGTGGTGGTGCCATGCTCAAACATCGTCCACAGGCGCAAGCGGGTCTGGTCGAGCAGAGAATTGAGTGAGGCGCTACGGGTAGCACGCACGGTGGAGAGAATGCCCCCACCGGCAGCCAGAATCTCCAGATACGTCTTGCCCTGCAGTTTCATTTCAAATTCGGCGGCTCGGTCACCAGCCCAGATGACATGGGTATGCGGGTCAACAAAACCCGGCATCACCACGCGATCAAGAGCATCGAAATCGGGTTCATCGGGGTAAGCAGCACGCAGTTCATCGCTTTTCCCCACCGCTTCAATAATGCCGTTACGGATCAGCACGGCGCCGTTGGGGATAATCTCCAACCGCCCCAGCTCATCGCCGCGCTGGGGTCCACCGGCCAGGGTCAACAATTGGGAAGCAGAATGAATGAGCATCGGGGGACTCCTTGCTCAAATTATATCGTATGCGCCAAGTTTTGCAACCCGAATTGCAACAAGACCTCTTCTTCATATCAGACCAGGTAGCGATCCACCCAGTGCGAATCTTGTCACGCTTTGGAGACACATTGTCAGGAACAGCTCGACAAAACTTTTCCTGGCGCCCCTCTCGCACTGTTTCGGTGTGGCTCGATCTTGGGCAAGCAAAAACGCCTCCTGATCATACCTTGACTCTTTTGGGGTACAAGTGTAAACTACCCTTAACACTTTACCGAACCACATCGTACCGATCACGATTCTGGCAAAGAAAGGAGGCGCACTTCATGCACAACCATGCATTTGAACTCAGCAATACACAGGGATTCCTCCCATGTGGAAGTGCGCCTGCTAGCAGGTAACCTGTTTCCTTCAAGGAATATCTTACAAAGGCTGTGGCGCACTGTCACAGCCTTTTTGATTTTTTTGGAGCAAGCATGAACACAACCTCAACTGACAATTTCACCCATTTGACCATCACCGATTTTCGTCCTGCCCTGCAAAAAAATCGCCTGCTAGGGTTGTGGAAAATGATGGATGGTTACCATCTGCCCTACCTACTGGCAACCCTGTCTTTAGCGGTGTCGGCATTCGCGCGCACGGGAACTTTCCTGCTCCTGCGCTTCTTCGCCGACCGTATTCTCGATCCATCGCGGACAATATCCCTGGGCTGGATTGCGCTGGGATTTGTCGGTCTGGCGGCAACAGATGGTGGTTTCGCTTTTCTCTCCGGCCGTCTAGCCGCTTATACCGCTGAGGGAATTACCCGCCGCTTGCGCGATTTTCTCTTCGACCACATCCAACGTTTGAGCGTCGCCTATCATGCGCACACGCCCACCGGTGACCTGATTGAACGCGTAACGTCGGACGTAGATGCGCTGCGCCGTTTTTTCAGCGAACAAGCCATTGGAATCGGCCGTATTCTTTTGCTCTTTCTGATCAACTTTATGGCAATCCTGCGCCTAAACGCCAAACTGGGTTGGTGCTCTATCGTCGTGATCCCAGTGGTGTTGGCCGTCTCTTTATGGTTCTTCAAAAAAGTCACCCAGGCGTACGAGGCTTACCAAGCTCAAGAGGCAATCCTTTCGACAACGTTACAAGAAAACTTAAGCGGAGTGCGAGTGGTCAAAGCCTTTGGCAGGCAAGCCTATGAGATCGCTAAATTCGAGAAAGACAACTGGAATAAGTTTCTCAAGGGAAAGAACTTGCTCTTCATGCACTCGCTTTTCTGGCCGCTCTCGGATATCGTATTAGGCTTTCAGATGTTGTTTGGGTTTGTCCTGGCAGCCAATATGGTTATTCAAGGAGAGATCAGTGTAGGGAGCTACTTGGCATATACTGGCTTAATCGTCTGGTTGATCTGGCCGATCCGCAACTTGGGGCGCATCATTGTCCAGACCTCTACCGGCATGGTTTCGTATGGTCGCCTGATGGAGATCGTCAAGCAGGAGCGCGAAGACTTGTACAGCGGCTCGGTGCAGCCCCAAGGGGATCTGCGCGGCGATTTGGTTTTTGAAGGCGTATGCTTTATGTACGAGGATAGCGATCAGGAAACCTTGAAACACATCTCTTTCCGCGTCCGCGCCGGTCAAGCTGTCGCCCTGCTGGGTTCAACCGGATGTGGCAAAACCACACTGGTCAATCTACTACCCCGCTTTTACGACTATACCAGTGGACACATCTATTTAGATGGCAAGGAGTTGAAGGAATATCCGCGCGCCTATTTGCGCCAGCAGATCGGTATTGTGGAGCAAGAACCTTTCCTTTTCAGCCGCTCGATTCGCGACAACATAACCTACGGCGTTGGGCGTCAAATCTCTCAAGAAGAAGTCGAACAGGCTGCCAAAGCAGCTGCCTTACACGACGTCATTCTTTCGTTCCCGGATGGCTACAACACCTTGGTCGGTGAAAAAGGTGTGACGCTCTCCGGTGGGCAAAAACAGCGACTGGCAATTGCACGCGCCCTGCTAAAGAATCCTCGCTTGTTGATCCTCGATGATTCGACCTCCGCTGTGGATGTAGAGACTGAAGCTGAAATTCGCCAAGCGTTGGGTCAGCTCATGCACGGACGCACTACCTTTATCATCGCTCACCGCATTCAATCGGTGATGATGGCAGACCTGATCTTGGTTTTAGACAAGGGCGAGATTATCCAGATGGGGACGCACGAAGAACTGCTCCAGCAGCCAGAAGGCATGTACCGGCGGATCTATGACTTACAGACGCGTCTGGATAAGGAATTAGAACTCGAATTGGTCACCGTTAGGTAGCAGGGCATTAGAGAATCGATGAACGCAATGGAGATTTACCATGACCGCTGAAATGATCGAACTCGAGGAAGAAGAATATACGTCTCAGTTGACCTTACCCATCATCAAGCGCATTGCAGGGCTACTGAAGCCTCATTGGCTATGGGTGCTAGGCTTTTTTGTGACCATTGCGCTAACGTCTTGGTTGGACGCCTATTTTACCTATATCAATAAGCAATTTGTTGATCAAGGGATTACCCTCAAAGACCCAGCTCGCCTGATGGAATTAGCAACGCTCTACGGAGGTTTGATCTTGATTCAAGCTGGGTTTGTCTTTGCCTTTATCTATCTTGCCGGCGTGCTCGGTGAGCGCATTCAATACGACTTACGGAAGTTGCTTTTCAATCATTTACAGAAACTCTCGCTCTCTTTTTATTCTCAGAATGCAGTGGGGCGGCTGATGGCGCGCGTGACCTCAGATACCGGCAGGGTATCCGATTTGGTCACTTGGGGAATCGTGGATGTCACTTGGGCAATCATGAATATCGCGACTTCGGCAGTCTTTATGGCGATCATCAACTGGAAGCTAGCGTTGATCGTGCTAGCAGCTATCCCGATTATGGTCGTCATGGCTGTGGAGTTCCGTAAACGGATTTTGACCGAGTTTCGCCGCAGTCGTCGCGCCAACAGCAAGATCACCGGCGCGTTCAATGAGAACATTCAGGGCGTGCGGGTGGTCAAAGCGCTGCGCCGGGAAGATCAAAACACCCGTGAATTTCAACGGCTGACCACAGAGATGTATAACGCCTCCTACCGCGCGGCTTGGCTCTCGGCACTCTTCTTGCCTAGCGTGCAGATCATTGCCGCCATCGTTTTGGGCATCATCATTGGCTATAGCGGGGTACAAATCCGCAGTGGATTGATCACCTTGGGGGGCATCAATGCCTTTGTCTCTTACCTGACCTTTATGATGTGGCCGATTCAAGATCTCGCCCGGGTATATGCCGAAATGCAACATTCGATTGCTTCTGCCGAGCGCATTTTCAAATTGGTCGACACCCAACCCGAAGTGCGCAATCGCCCGGATGCTGTTCCAGCCGCAACCCTGCTGGGAGAGATCGAGTTTGAACATGTGGATTTCTACTATGATGATCGCACCCCTGTGCTCAAAGATTTTTCACTTAAGGTTCAAGCTGGTCAGACAATCGCTCTGGTCGGGCCAACCGGCGGAGGCAAAACGACCATTGTCAACTTGCTCTGCCGTTTCTATGAGCCCACGCGAGGCGTGATTCGCATCAACGGACGTGATTACATCGAATATACACTTGAGTCAATTCATTCGAAAATCGGCGTGGTGTTACAAACGCCGCATCTCTTTTCGGGGACGATCAAGGATAACATCCGCTATGGACGCTTGGAGGCAACCGATGAGGAAGTTGTTGAAGCGGCTAAACTTGCCGGCGCACATGATTTCATCGTCACCCTTGAAAAAGGCTATGACCAAGAAGTCGGCGAAGGCGGCAACCTCCTATCCGTCGGGCAAAAGCAGTTAATTAGTCTGGCACGGGCAGTGTTAGCCAAACCCGAACTGTTTATTATGGACGAAGCGACTTCGAGTGTAGATACCCTGACCGAAGCCTTGATACAAAAAGGGATGGAAACGCTCATGAGCGGGCGTACGTCTTTTATCATTGCACACCGACTTAGCACCGTTCGACGCGCCGACCGTATCTTGTTTATCGAAGATGGACGCATTGTCGAACAGGGCACTCATGCGGAATTATTGCGTGCGCGCGGACGGTATCATCGTTTATACACGCAGCAGTTCCGCCGTGAGATGGAATTGCAAGCCGGTTTCGTAGAAGGATAGTGTCAGGATAAAGACAAGGAAAACCCAGAACATCTCCTCAGAATCATCTAGCGATACAGGTAAGGAGAGTAAGGAATCCTTGTTATAATGCTCTAGTACTCATCGAGGTCGAGGACATGGAACGAGCGGTGAGGCGGGCGGAGTCGCTGCGTAAAATCAATAAGCGCCCTCCAAAACGCCCCGCCACCGGGTTTTCAAGAGACCTCACGCATGTTGATCGAGGAGGTGGGCATGGATTTTGTTTTTCATCGCTCCTACCGAGGCCGTTTGAAAGCGGTCATCCTGGACTGGGCAGGTACCACCATTGACTTCGGCTCCTTTGCTCCAGTTGCGGTCTTCCTGCATTTGTTCGAGCAACAAGGCATTCCTGTCTCTAAAGAAGATGTGCGCAGTGGGATGGGCTTGATGAAGAAAGATCACCTGCGCCTGATCTTAAACCGTCCAAGCGTAGCGCAGGCTTGGCAACAGCTCAAAGGCATGCCGCCAACCGAAGCGGATGTCGAGCGCTTGTTTGCGGTATTTACCTCCTTACAAACAGAAATTTTACGCCAATACACAATTCCCATTCGCGGTCTTTTAGAGACCATCACCGATCTGCGCCGCCGTCAGCTCAAGATAGGCTCTACCACCGGGTATTTGCGAGACATGATGGACAGCATTGTCCCCGAAGCTCAGAAGCAGGGGTACTGCCCGGATGCACTGGTTTGTCCCGATGACGTTCCCGTCGGTCGACCCTATCCGTGGATGATCTTTCAAAATCTCATTCAATTGCAAGTTTATCCCGCGGAGGCGGTGGTCAAGGTGGGCGATACCCTACCCGACATCGAGGAGGGACTCAATGCCGGCCTCTGGACAGTCGGCTTAGCTCTCAGCGGCAACCTGCTTGGCCTCACTGAGGGCGAGCTAGCCGCTCTTCCCGCTGAGGAACTAGCGGAAAAGCGGGCAGCGATCGCCAAACAACTGTATCAAAGCGGGGCACATTACGTCATCGATGGGATTTGGGACTTACCCCCGGTATTGGATGACATCCAACTCCGCCTTGCGCGTGGTGAGCGTCCCTAACTAGGACAGCGGTTTGCCATGCCGCTGCTTTGGCTCTCTTTGGCATTTTTGAGCGGCATTGCGCTAGCCGACCTCCTGGCTCTAAAGGCAATTCATTGGGTCGGTGTGGGTGGCATCGGCGTTTTGTTGTTGCTTTTCTCCCTGCGCCGCAAGCGGAGCCAGCCAATTTCGTCAGCGCTCACCCTGCCAATTGAACGTTTTGCCCAAGCCCTATCTTATCCAACCTGGTTGCCGCTGACAGCCTGTCTTATCGCTTTCGCGTTGGGTGGATGGCGGTATCAATGGGGGCGCGAAAAGTGGCAGGGTTTCACCGTCTTGGTCTATCAAGCCATCGGTCGCGAAGTCGTCCTGCAAGGAGTGGTGATCACCGACCCCGATCAGCGGGATACCTATACTTCCTTGACGATAGCAATTGACAGCTTCTCTCTAAAAGACTCCCATCAAACGCTGACCCAACAGCGGGCAAGCAGAGCGCCGCTTGGGTATGTGCTGGTGCGCCTCTCTCCATACGGGGACTGGCGCTACGGCGATCGCCTCTCTGTCGTTGGACGATTAGAGCTGCCACCTGAGAACGAGGACTTTTCCTATCGCACCTATCTCGCTCGCAAAGAAATCCCAGCCTATCTGCCGCGCGCCGAAGCCACTTTACTTGAGCGCCGCGCTGGCAACTTACTCTATCGCGCCATCTACGCATTGCGCCACCGCTGTTTATCCGCTCTGCTCAAAGTCTTCCCTGAACCCCAAGCTTCTTTGTTGGCAGGCATCCTGCTCGGTGTAGAGAGCGGCATCCCGGCTGACGTACGCCAAGCCTTTGTCGATAGTGGCACTCTCCATGTCGTTGCCATCTCCGGTTTCAATATCACACTCCTAAGCGGACTATTCATGGCAATCCTCAGTCGTGCCCTGGGACGCTGGTGGGGCACTGTGGCTTCGGCGGGCTTGATTGCAGTTTATGCTGTTTTGGTCGGTGCCAATGCCAGCGTGGTGCGCGCTGCCCTGATGGGCATTCTCAGCCTCTTTGCTGCCCAAATTGGACGCCGTCAATCGGGGATGAATAGTTTAATCTTTGTCGCCGCCCTGATGGCTCTGTTTGAGCCGTTTATCCTGTGGGAGGTTTCCTTCCAACTTTCTTTCGCGGCAACCTTAGGATTGATTCTCTACGCCTCGCCATTGAGTGAATGGGCAATCCGCCAATTGGGACGTTTCACATCCGCCGAAAGGGCTGAACGCTTGGGCAATCTAATCGGCGAATGGGCACTGTTCACCCTCGCTGCCCAGGTGACCACCCTGCCCATTCTGCTCCATCATTTCCGCCGTCTATCGTTGATTTCTTTGCTGGTCAATCCGCTGATCCTACCAGTCCAACCTGCAGTCATGGTAGGGGGTGGCATTGCCATGTTTATGGCTCTGATTCATCCCACCCTAGGTCAACTCTGCGCCTATCTTGTTTTACCCTTGGTCACCTACACCATCCGCATGGTGGAATGGAGCGCCTCTTTACCCTATAGCGCTCTGCGCCTATCCGCTTTATCGTTACCTTGGGTAATTTTGGTCTATCTGGCTTTATTTGCCTGGACAAGATTCCAACCAAGATTAAACCCCGTTTGGACAAGTCTTAAGCCATTGCCTGTTATCGGCATGCTCTCCCTGGTGACAGTCCTCACCTGGCAAATGGCGCTTTCTGCGCCTGATGGCAAGCTACACCTCATCCTACTGGATATCAGCCGCCCATCCCAATCTGCTGAAGCCTTGTTAATCCAAACCCCCCAAGGTCGCTATGTGTTGATCAACGGAGGGAACAGCCCCAGCCTGCTCTTGGATGCTCTCGACCGCTGGCTGCCGCTTGCCAACCGACAATTGGATTGGATTGTGCTCGGAGGAGGGCGCCAATCCCAAATTGGCGCCCTGGTCGAGGTCATCGAACGCGGACGGGCTGAGAACCTATGGTGGGCAATCCCGCCAGGAGAGAACAGTGCCAGGACAGCCATCCAACACGCTGCAAAAGAACGCAATCTCCCGATTTTCTTCGCCGAAATCGGTCAAAGCCTTGACCTTGGAGAAGGAGCACGGTTATCCGTGCGTGCCTTGGGTGAACGCGGCGCCGTGTTCATTTTGGAATGGAAGCATTTTCGAGCCTTCCTACCGTTCGGACTGGATGCTGAGCTACGGAAAGAGATGCTGGAAAGTGGGGAGTTGAGACCAGCAACAATCTGGCTGCTGGCAAATAACGGTTCCAGTTGGTATAACCCAATCGAATTCCTGCACCGATTACAACCTCAACTCGTTTTGTTGAGCGTTGCCCAAGGAGATTGGTATGGCTTACCCCATCCAGAAACACTCGAACGCTTGCAGGGGTATCCGCTCCTGCGTACCGATACCCATGGCTGGATTCACCTCCAGACTGACGGGGAACAACTCTGGGTGGAGGTTGAGAAAAACGCGCCCCAGCCCTGATCCTACTTCTTTCCGTTAGGGTGATTCCCGTACACCTCCAACAAGGCCGTCATGATCTGATCGGTGTAGGCGTTGATGCGCCGAAACATTTGGCTCCAGGCATGTGGGGAACGCACGGCGGCCGCTTCGTAGGCTTTAAGCATGGCTTCAATCAAATTGTTGCGGAAAAAGAAGAATGCCTGCGCAGCCTCCACCAAGCTCAAGCCATAGCGGCGGGCGCGCAGGGCGTATTCCGAACCGATGCTCTGCGCTTGTTGGTTGCCATCTTCTTCCACGGCGTTGAGGAAACGCGATAAGCCTTGCAACAGGAATCGCCCGCTCAAGCGATATTGTTCTTTGGCTTCGTTATCCAGTTTGTTGTACCAACTTTGATTTTGTAAACCCCCTTCGCTAACCTGCAGGCGGGTGTTGCGCAAGGCAGATTGCATCATCTGATCGATTTCAGAACCACTAAGTTGAGATTGCGATTGCTTCCACAGTTCGATTTCGGCGCGTTTATAGCGCCGATGCCCTCCGCGCGTGCGGTGAAAGGGGATCATCCCCTGATTGGACCAATTGCGTACCGTGCCGGGGTGGACACCCAGCAGTTGAGCTGCTTCACTTAAGCTGAGCCACTCGCTATCGGTAAAGTCTTCCATCCAAAATTTCTACAGATCGCTTGCCAAAGCTGCTCGTTCGACAACCGATACAGTGCTGGCATTGCGGAACTGCTCCACACTGATTTTACCCAACATCGCCAAGGAAACCGCGACGAACAATGCCTCAATGCCAAAGACGGTCAGATAACCACTCAGCGGCGATTGGCTCAATTGGGTGACTACATCGCGCACCACACCGATCAGCAAGGTGCCGATCAAGCGGGAGAGGGCATTTGCCATCCCCCACGCCCCGACGTACAGGCCAACGTTGGTCGGGGTGGTCATGTCTAGCATCAAGGAGAGATTGGAGACGGTCGCCAAACCGGTACCGCTGCCCAGCAAGATCACGCCGCTGTAGAAGACAGATGGACTGCGCAAAAGTCCACTACCAAAGATCAGCACAAAACCCAGCAACGTCATCCACCCCCCCCAGCGCGCCACGCTCTTTTTCTGAACACGCCCTTCTAAGATGCCGGCTAAGATCAACGTTAAGAGATTACACGCTCCCCAAATCGACGTGATGCGGGTGGTGGTTTTGACCGACATCTCAAAGGCTTCTGCACCAAACGGCTCTAAGAGGATATCCTGCCCCAACAAAGCAGCCAATAAAATGACCAAGTACCAGAAGAAAAAGGTTGCTTGGCGATTCTGTAGAATGGCGCCAAACATCTCACCCCAGGAATAATTATCTGACGCGGTCAAGGTTTGCCCAGAGACTTTGTCTTCGAGTTTCACCATGCCAATCAACCCTAACCCAAGGGCAATTGCCGCAACCACTAAGAAAGCATATTGCAAAGCGGCCGGAGTATAGGGTTCGACCAGGTTGCTGACAGTTAGAGCGGTGAAGATGATTCCAATAATCATCATCACAAACATCACCGCAATGGTGCGCCCGCGCCCCTTTTCGCCGGAAATCTCAGAAGCCAGCGACAAATACGAGACTGCCGAAAAGTTGTAGCCCATCCCCCAGGCGCCAAACACAAGCATCCCCAGCAGCGTGCCCAGCAGGCGATCTCGCTCCAATAGAAAAGCTACCTGCGGGCTAATCGCCACCCCCAAGACACACAACAAAAGGCCAAAAAGAATATAAGGCGTGCGCCGATAGCCGCCGATCGGATGACGATCCGAAAAAGAGCCTATCCAGACTTGAATCGGGGAGAACAGGTAAGGTAGAATGGCTAAGATGGCAACCAAGGTCGCCGATACCGCCATTTCTTTGATCAAGACGCGGTTCAACGTGCTATTGATGGGCACCAGGGTAATCGCCACCGCAACGTGGATCAATCCTAATTGCAGGCGTTTTCGCAACATAGCACACTCCTTGCTTAGACGATTAAATTCCGCCCTAATTTATCAGATTATAGAACGCTCTGTCAATGTAGATTTATATAGATTTTTATTAGAAATTTGAAGGAGCAAAAGGACAAATTGAGCCAAAGTACAGGATGGGTTTGGAATCACCGCTGTCCTTACCCAGATATCCTTTAGGCTGGCTAAGGAACGCCAATAAGGTTAAGCGAATCGTTGAATAGGGTCTTGCTATGGGCTAAAGGTTTCCTCGACCTACCAGACTCTTGGCGCACGAGAGCCACTGCCATCTGTTAAGATGCCCAGCCCTTTGGCTTAAGCAGGCTCTCGGTTGTTTGGTATCTCCGCGTCTAATTGTCGGATAAGCTCCCAAACCATTTGCCAGGTTTTTTCCATTACTTCAGGGTTCATCTTGTCGAAGGTATCCTGGCGTTGATGCCAGTATGGCGCTTCCCCGTCAGGCGTCAAACCGAAAAAGGTGATGCCTGGCACGCCGAAGCGCACTGCATCGGAAAGCTCCGAGTTGCCTCCGCTGATCTTGGCGGGATAGGCACCCCATTGGGGATTTTGGGAACTCAAGCGTTCGGCAAGGGCAACCATTTTTGGGTCACTGTGAAAGGGTACAACAATACCTTCCCGAGTGACCCAAGCCGGACCGGCGCAACCCAGCATTTCGAACACCACCGCGCGCGGATTTATTAACTGACGTTACGCAGTTCATTCGTGCCGCGACATTCATGTCGCCTGAATCCACGAGATAAATCTCGTGCTACCGCGTAAGCGACACTCATGTCGCCTGAAACCACGAGATAAATCTCGTGCTACCGCGTAAGGTGAGCTAGTAATTTAAGCAGGCAAAATTTTCAGGCTAGGTGCTCTCTCTCCTTATTCTCCATCAGGGTTTGACGCAAGCGTTGTTCGGTAGGGGTGCAAGGGGAGTGGAATGCCGGCTACCATCAAGAAAACCTGATCGGCAACTGCTGCCAAGCGCTGGTTGGCAATCCCCAAGGCATCGCGATAGACCCTCCCAAGCGGATAGGGCGGCACCAGCCCCATGCCTACTTCATTTGAGACGATAATCCACTGCGCCGCATCCTGCTCAAGGAGTTCAAGCAAGGCATCGAGTTCTAGTTGGACCGCTGCCATCGCTTTTTCGGCTTCGATTTCCTCGCTTGGGCATTCAGCCAGAAGCACGTTACTGACCAGCAAGGTAAGACAATCCAAAATAACCACACGCGGCTGCAAGCCGCTTCGGCGATACCCTTGTGCGATGGCACGGGGCAATTCTAAAGTCAGCCAATGTGCAGGTCGCTCGCGGCGGTGTTTTGCCACCCGTTGTTCCATTTCTGCGTCCAAGGCTTGGGCTGTAGCAATGTAAACGACCAAACCGCTCTGGGAACCTGCCAACGTTTGGGCAAAGCGGGACTTGCCACTGCGCGCCCCACCGAGAAGCAGGGTTAACTTCGCCAAGAGAGCACCTCCATCAACTCAATTTTACCCCTTAACAGTTCTGTTCGCCGAATGTACAAAATTGTAATTTGGCTTGAGCACCGTTTTGGCTAAAATATTCTTATGAGAAAAATCTATTTCGATGAGTTGTGTCAATGAGAAGAAAATCCCCTGTCTTGGACATCCTAGACCGCCTCTTTTATCCAATGCGCAGGGCTAAAACTGGTCTATAGCAGGAAAACCAAACTGCACACCCCTAAAGCGTATCTTCGTGCGTTAGCGGGCTTACTGGCATGTCATGGTTTCCCTAGGTAAAAATGTGGGGGGCAAGTCTCTCTATCTTCTTGCTCCTGTGCGCTGAGGCGAATGATGGAACAGGAGCGTGATCAGTGAGAGCAACCCCATGCCAAGCAAAACGGCGGTTTGCATCAGATGCACGGCGCGGCGGATGTCGCCCGGCCTAGGGGCAGGCAGGCCCTGTCCTAAACGATACTGCCCCACTTTTTCCAATTCCACCCCTAGTGCCCCAGCCATGGCGCTCATCGGATACCCTGCGTTAGGGCTGGCAGTGAGGCGCGCATCTCGTCGCAAGATGGTGAGGGCTTGGAGGCCATTCTCCCTGCGTAAAAATGCTGCCAAAACCAAACACAATGCCGTTAATCTCGCCGGCAACCAATTGAACAGATCATCTAGGCGGGCAGCCGGTTTGCCCAGCCATTCGTAGCGTTCAGAGTGGTATCCCCACATTGAATCAAGGGTATTGGCAAAGCGATACACCCAAACCAGTGGCAAACCGCCTATGGTGTAATAGAGTAGTGGCGCAAGAACACCATCTGAGGCGTTTTCGGCTACCGATTCGATGGTCGCTCCAGCCACTTGACTCGCATCCAAAGCTTGAGTATCTCGGCTAACCAAGTGCCATGCCACCTGTTTTCGAGCGTTGGGCAAATCCTCTTCTTCCAAAGCCGCTTGCACAGCCATAGCCGCTTGGCGTAAACCACGCGGCGAAAGGCTCAACTTTAGCAACATCGCTTCCGCAATCCACCCCAAGCGGCCGGGTATTTTGTGTAAAGCTGTGGTGATCAACCTTAAGGCACTTCCAACTAAGGTTACACCTCCCAACCACACGCCCAACCCAACCCTAAAATCTCTGCTCGGATTGGCGCGCTGCACCCTCCGTTCTACCATGGCGATGGCAGAACCCAGCCATGCCACCGGATGCCAGCGATTGGGCGGATCACCCAAGACCTCATCCAACCACACAGCCAGCCAAGGAACAATTAGGCGCTTCCAATTCATCGTAAAGCCTGAGACAAAGCAAGACGCACGGCTCTCGCCATTAACCAGCCAACCAAGGTTGCCGGTCCGGCGTATTTCAAGGGCTCGCCTTTGCCGTTGTGAGCAATGATCACGGTATCCGTAGAAGTACCGCTGGCAACCTCGCCTTGCGGGGTCTTAATGCCCAAGCGGTTTAGCGTATCGGTTTTGGCTTCAGTAGCGGTAATAACGGCATTGACCATTGCCGTAGAACTCAGAGCCTGGTTGACCAAGAGTACGATATTGATGGTATGCGCCTGAGTCAGCCGCAGCGGGGGTGTCAAGCCGGCGCTGGTGGCGTTGCTTACCCCGGCGGTAACCAAAGCGCACACCCGCACTTCTCCCTCGTCTAAAACAATCACTTGCGTTCGTTCTAAAGATGCTGCAGTTAACAAGCCAATGGTCGGGGGAGGCAACCGCTCGATCAGGGCAATCTCCTGCAAGTGATGCCAAGGTTCGGGATGGTCATAGTTTTTATCAACGTGGTAAATAAAGAGCGAACAAAAGTCGGTGAATCCGCCTCCGAGAAGCGCTGAAGAGAGGGCATGCCAAGCTGGAGAAGCTCTTAAGATGACTCGCTGCGCATCGATGCTCACCTGCACGCTTGGAAAGGGTTGCATTAGCCGCTCTTCCATGCCACAAAGGTCATCAACACAGCCAATTCAGATAGCTCATTGAGGGCGCCGTAAATATCCCCGGTGAGGCCCGGGATGAGGCGCAAGGTCAAGTGCGCCCCACCCCATACCACCACCATGACCACCACCAGCGCTATCCATCCTTGCAAGGAGAAGCTCAAGCTGGCGGCAATCAACACCCATACGGTCGCAAGCGCCCCCTCGCGCCAAGTTGCAGCGTCTTTGATGGCTCGCCCGACCCCTTCAGGTCGTTGGTAAGGAAAGGCAAGCACAGCCATTGCCATCCCCCAGCGCCCATAGGCGGCAGCCAACAACAAAGCTAAAACAGGAAATCCTGCTGTGGCAAGCAAACTGTACTTTGTGAGCAACAACAAAACTCCACCCGCCAGAGCGTATGCTCCATGGTGTTCATCGCGCAGGATTTCCAATCGCTTTTCGGGCGTCCACCCCCCCAACAAGCCATCGCAGGTGTCTAAAAAGCCATCCAGATGCAAGGCGCCACTCAGCACCACCCACAAAGCTAGGGTAAACGCTGCGCTCACCGTTGAAGGCAAGATCGCCAAAAATAACTGGTGGAAAACCACCAAAACGCCTCCAAAGAGCAAGCCCACTAACGGATAAAACCCAAGCGATGCCCCCATTTCAGCCGGGGTGAACGGGCGTTTGATAAGCGGTGGCAGGATGGTCAAGAATTGCAGCGCTGCCCAGAAGGCATACCAGCTTTGCGATAATTGATACCGGGCTGCTTTCAGCTTTGAGGGCGGGGATTCGTTCATTCGATTTGTCGTTTGAACTAGATTTTTTCCGACACGCCGGCTTCGTCAAAGGTTGCCATCTCAGCCAGAATCTTACAAGCCGCCTCCACAACCGACATAGCTAAGGCGGCGCCGGTGCCCTCGCCGAGGCGCATCTCCAGGTCGAAAACCGGCTCTAACCCTAACCAATCCAGCATCAGGGTATGCCCTTGTTCTTTGGAGCGGTGCGAAGCAATCAGGTAATGGCGGGCAAGCGGCGCTAAACGCACTGCAATCATCGCCGCTGCCGTGGAGATAAAGCCATCCACCACAACCGGCTTACGATAGGCAGCGCCGGCTAGAATCACTCCAACCAAGCCGCCGATCTCAAAGCCGCCGACCTTTGCCAGGACATCCAGACCATCGTCGGGATTGGGTTGGTTGACCGTTAAGGCGCGCTCGACAGCCGCAATTTTGCGCTCCAGGCCTTTCTCATCCACCCCAGTGCCCCGACCCACGCACAGCGCAGGCGGTTTGCCGCTGAGGGCAGCCGCAATTGCGGCTGACGGCGTTGTGTTGCCAATTCCCATATCGCCGGTAGCCAGCATTTGTGCGCCGGCGCGAATCTCGGCTTCGGCAAGCGCTGCCCCGCGTTGAATGGCTAACAGAGCTTGTTCGCGGCTCATCGCCGCCCCTTTGACGATATTTTGCGTGCCGGGCGCAATTTTTGCGGAAATTAAGTTGGGTTGGGCATCGAGCGATCCTTTGACGCCCATATCCACAACGACCACCTTTGCCCCCACATGGCGCGCCAGCACATTGATCGCTGCCCCGCCCCGCAAAAAGTTCAAGACCATTTGGGCAGTTACTTCGCTCGGGTAGGCACTCACCCCCTCTTCGGTGACACCATGGTCGCCCGCCATCACAAAGACCACCTTCTGACTCACCTGGGGCGGCATTTGGCCGGTGATGCCAGCCACTTGAATCGAGAGTGCTTCAAGACGGCCCAGGCTGCCCGGCGGCTTGGTCAGGCGATTCTGCCGGTTTTGCGCCTGCTCCATCGCACGTTCATCAAGAGGCTGAATGGTGCGGATAAGTTCACTTAACGCCATCTTATCACTCCTTATACCTTATACAGACTCCCCTTGCCCTAAGGGCAAGGGATTCGCGCACTACTCTAGCAATGCACTGACCTTGTCGAAGTGCTGGTCGAAGGAACGAGGGGAATGCAACTTGTGCCCTTTGTCGGACAAGGGCTGATTAAGATGGCATGGCTCACCTCGCCCTAGAACAAGATCGTCTGCGGGTCAGAGCCATACTTGCCCTGACCTGCGGCAAAAAGACTTCATCGCCCAATTCTGGATCAGTCAACGCACAGCAAGAGCGATCTCGCAGGGTTTGTCCACAGGTTGAGCGCATCAATATTCAATACCTACCTGAGCTTTGACGCCGATAGCAAAAGGGTGCTTCACCTCTTTCATTTCGGTCACCAAATCGGCGTATTCAATCAGCAACAAGGGTGCATCTCGGCCGGTGATAATCAAGTGCATGTTTGACGGCTTATGTGCGCGCAACCACTCGATGACTTCAGCCGTATCCAGCCAACCAAAAGCAAGCAGGTAAGTGAACTCATCGAGGATAATCAAGTCATATTCACCGCTGGCGATCTTTTGTTTCGCCAACTCCCAACCGTGCAGCGCTTTTGCTTTGGTCTCGTCAATATCTTTCGAGGTCCATGTGAAGCCATCGCCAGTCTTATGCCATTCAATGCCCAAGCGTTGAGCAGCTTTTACCTCCCCCCATGAGCCGGTCTCGGCTTTCAAGAATTGGATTACACAGGCATGAAAATCCCTTCCCCATGCCCGGAACAACGTGCCCAAGGCAGCGGTTGTCTTCCCTTTGCCATTACCGGTGAAAACCAGCACCAAACCACGCCGTCCTTTAGCCGACATACGCTATCCTTTCTAATGAACCATTGGAACGAGGGATGATAAACGGAGCAGACAAGTGGGGATGATCGAGTAGTTCGACTTCCACCCCATAGGCATTTTCGATCTCCTGTTTGGTTAAGACTTGGGCAGGCTTGCCTTCTCGTTGCAGATGCCCATTGACCAGCAAAGCAACTCGATCGGCATATAAGGAAACTAAATTCAAATCGTGAATTGCCAGCAAAACCGCCAGCCCGCATTCTTTTACCGTCTGTTGCACCAACTTCAGGATCAACGCCTGATGGTGTAAATCCAAATGGGCAGTTGGCTCATCCAACAGGAGAATGGGGGTGTTTTGAGCCAGAGCACGCGCCAGCAAAACCCGCTGCTGTTCTCCACCCGAAAGCTCCCCAATACGGCGGTGGGCAAGGGTATCCAGTTGGGTGCGCACTAAGACTTGTTGCACAATCTCCTCATCTTCCTTTTTGGGAAATCCCAACCAACCCAAGTAGGGAGTCCGTCCAAGCATCACCGTCTGATACACGGAAAAGGTGGCGGGCAATTGGCGCGCTTGTGGCACAACGGCCATCCATTTTGCCCTTTCGACCGTAGATAACTGTTGTAAATCACGGTCGTTTACTTGGACTTGACCCTGTATGGGTGAGAGCACACCACTGGCAGTGCGAATCAAAGTTGTTTTTCCAGCCCCATTGGGACCCACCAAGGCTAAAATTTCGCCTGGCCGCACTTGTATGCTGACATCCTTAAGGATGACTTTTCCGTTATAGGCAACTCGGATTGAGTTTAACCTGAGCGTAGCTCCAACTTTCATTGAACTATCCATCCTATTTACCAAATTAATTCACTCTTGGCACGGCGCAATAGCCAAAGGAAGAAAGGCGCGCCAGCCAGTGCGGTCACCACGCCCACCGGCAAGACCTGCGGCGCCAAGGCAACCCGTGCCAACAGATCGGCAAGCAACAAGGCGCAGCTACCGCCTAAAGCAGAGAGGGGCAATAGCCGCCGATAGTCCGGCCCCCAAATCAGCCGCATAGTATGCGGGGCGATCAGCCCGATAAATCCAATCAAACCCGAAAAGGAAACCGCCGTTGCCGTTGTCAAGGAGGCCGCAAGGATGAGCAGCAGTTTTGCACGCTCCACCGCAATACCTAATTGGTGAGCCTGCTCCTCGCCAAATTGCAACACGTTCAACGCGTGCGAAAGCGACCATAAGACCAAAAAGCCAATCAGGATATAGGGAAAAGCAGCCCAAACCGGCGTCCACCCATTGACCGTGGAGCCGCCTAGCAACCATGCCATCGCCCGATATAACTCATCGCGTGAGCGTAACATGATGAAAGAGGTCAACGCGGTGGCAAAAGAACTCACCGCTACACCCGCTAAGATCAAGGTGGTGGTCGGAAGGGATTGGTTAACCTTTGCCAAGCGGTACACCAACAAGACCGTCAACAGCGCGCCGCCAAAAGCTGCCAGCGGCACAACCATCCAACCCCCTAAGGTTGCAGGCCAGTGGAAAGCCAGCGCAATGACAGCCCCTAGCCCTGCCCCTGAGGCGACTCCAATCAAATAGGGGTCTGCCAGGGGATTGCGGAACAAGCCCTGATAAGCAGCGCCACTGCTTGCCAAGGCTGCCCCGCTGAGTGCCATGAGGAACGCATGAGGCAGACGCACATTATGGACAATGGTCTGATAGGCGGTGGGAACATCCGACAAATCGACTGGCAGCACCAGCGCAGCTAAGAGCCGTACCATGGTTTGCAGCGGAATCCACACTGCGCCAACCACCACACTGAAGCATAACGCTAATGCCAACGCCAAACCGTTGACTAGATAAGGTCTCACGTCCCCAAACGGCTTGACAGTCGTAGCTTTCATTTCCGAAACCCCTGCCTATTGAAAGCGATCGGGGTGGAACAATTTTGCCAAAGCTTCCAGCCCATCCACTAAGCGCGGGCCAGGGCGACTGACAATGTTGTCGTCAAAGGGGTAAACACGCTGATTTTTAACCGCGCTCAACTCGCTCCAGCCCGGTCGAGCGACAACGGATTCAACGGTAACTCCACCCCAGATCGCATCGCCGAGCAAGATCAGGTCTGGGTCGCGGCGTAAAATCTCCTCCAAACTCACCTGCACCCATTCGCCTTGCAGTTCGTGACCAAAGTTCAGGCCGCCGGCTTTGGTGATCAACATATCGATAAAAGTGTTGGGGCCAGCCGTCCACGGCGCGTTTGGATCGGTGCCATCAATTTCATAAAAAACCAATGGACGTTGATCAATGCCGACCAGTTTTTCCTCCACGCTTTGCACGCGCTGCTTCAGTTGGGCGACCAGGCGTTCTGCTTCCTGGGAGCGACCGGTCAAGGTGCCAACGTTGATGAGATTGACATAGAGATCGTCAAATTGGAGCGGGTTTGGCAAAACAAAGACAGTTAAGCCCAAATCCCGCAAGCCTTGCACCTGTTCTGGTGCCGTCAGCGGGGAGGCAAGCACCAAATCGGGCTGCAGGGCAACAATGGTTTCAGTATCCAGATTGCCAAAGCCACCGCCCACATCCTTAATTTGCAGTGCTTCAGCAGGATAATCGGAAAAGGAATCGCGGCCGACAACCTGGTTACCGGCTCCAAGGGCAAAGAGAATTTCGGTGTTAGAAGGGGCAAGGGAGACAATCCGTTGTGCCACGGCCGACAATTCAACTTGCACGCCCAACCCATCCTGTAAACGGATGGCTTGGGGCGTTGGCTCAGGAGCCGTGGGTGAAGGCTGCGAGGTAGGCATTGGCACACCTGTAGTACAGGCTGCCAACAGAATCATTGTCAAAAGAAGGGTTACGAGAAGGATAACTTTTCGCACGACTTACCTCATCAACACAAAAAATTTAACGGCTTCTCGCTCCAGAGAAGCCGTTGGATAAGAAACCCGCCCAAGTCGGGCGGGAGGACTTCCTAATCCCCAAAGCGAAAAAATCGCTCTGGTTGCCCGGCCTCCCTTACCGCGAGGGAGCAAACGAGCTGGACAAAGGCGGGTATTCGGGCTTCGTCAAAGACGTTACCGTTGCGGGACAGCGCCGGACTGTCGTTTTGCACGAGTCACCGGCTTTCCCCATTGCGCGCTGTGCATCCGGGCATCCAGCGCACCTTTGTCAAGCAAATTTCATTTGCAGAAGTAATTTATCATCGAAGTGCTACTCTGTCAAGTTTTGAAACACTGTCTCGATCAAGAGCACAGGCTTGACTTTGGGAAAGGAGCGTTTTTTGCTGCCAATTGGCTAGCTTGATCGTTTTTTGGAGTAAAATAGGCTATCTGTTTTGTCAAGCCTTGGGCTGAGTCACGGCCTTATTCAGCAACCCAATCTCATTCTGCAAAGGATAACGAAGATGAAAAGCCACAAATTGCTCATGATTCCCGGACCGATTGAATTTGATCCTGCGGTTCTAGCCGCTATGAGCGTGCCAACCAGCAGTCATACTGATGCGGCTTTTATTCAAACCTTTGGCGAAGCCCTCGAGAAGATGCGTCAGGTTTTCCAGTCATCTCAAGGACAACCCTTCGTGGTTGCCGCTTCAGGGACATTTGCCATGGATGTGGCTGCAGCTAACCTCATCGAAGCGGGGGATCGGGTGCTGTTGCTCAATATCGGTTACTTCAGTGAACGGTTTGGAGAGATTCTAGAACGCTATGGCGCCAAGGTCACCCAAATCAAAGCCGCCATCGGCGCCCGCCCCGATCCCCAATTGGTGGAAGATGAACTCAAAAAAGGCGGCTATAAGGCGATCTTCTTCTCCCATGTCGACACTTCCACGGGTGTGCTGAACGACGTCCCCACCCTAGCCCAGCTTGCCCACCGCTACGGCGCTCTTTGCGTTGTCGACGGGGTTTGCTCGATTGCTGCCGAAGAATTGCGCATGGATGAATGGGGAGTGGATGTCGCCCTCACTGCCTCGCAAAAGGCAATCGGTGTGCCACCAGGCTTAGCTCTATGGATGGTGAGCCAGCGGGCTTTGGAGGTGTGTCGCACCCGCAAGACGCCGGTGGCGAATTATTATGGCGATTGGCTGAAATGGTTGCCGGTCATGCAAGCGCATGAAGCGCGTCAATTCGATTATTTTGCGACTCCAGCCATCAACCTGATCCGCGCCCTGAATGTCAGCCTTTCCCAGATCGTCGCCGAGGGGATTGAGAATCGCTACGCCCGTCACCGCCGCATGAGCCATGCCTTCAAAGCAGCCATGAACGCCCTCGAACTTGACCAGATTCCGGTCTCGGAAGAGATAGCAGCTCACACCCTGACGGCCGTCCGGTATCCAAAAGGCATCCAGGCTTCCGAGTTCTTGCCACGGGTCGCTCAAGAAGGGGTGATTATTTCCGGCGGATTATTGCCCCCCATCAAGCAAGAGTATTTTCGCGTCGGTCACATGGGAAACATCAGCTTTGGCGACCTGATCGGCACCATCAGCGCTATCGAGCGAGCGCTGGCTGGCTTGGGATACCGTTTTGCGATTGGCTCGGCTGTGGCTGCCGCCCAACGCGCTTTGCAAGAAGCAGCATAGGGCAAGATGGCTTTTGTCCTCCATCTTAGGCGGCAGCAACCCAGCAGGTCAAGCTCCCGCTCGTTCGCCATTTGCCGCTGGCAGGTGGCAATCCTGTATTGGCGCTCTCAAAGCTGCTCTTGTGGTGCTTGTGGAACGCTAGGAGTATCTCATGATCCAAGAACTATCTGTCGAACTCTTGTATCATCGCTGTGACCCTGAGTCGATTCCCATCCCTTCCAGCCAAACCTCAGGCCGCCTAAAAGCCATTATTGGTCAAGACCGCGCCGTCAAAGCGATGAAATTCGGCTTGGGTATCCAAAGCAAAGGCTTCAATTTGTATGTGTCTGGTTTGCCGGGCACTGGCCGCACAACGGCTATCAAACAGTTCCTCGAAGAAATTGCTTCCACCCAGCCCACCCCGCCGGATTGGTGCTATGTTAACAATTTCAACGATCCCAGCCGTCCTAATGCTATCCTGCTTCCGCCCGGTCGGGCAGTGGAATTCCAAAAGGATATGGAGCGGCTGGTGCGTGAAGCAGTCAAGGAAATTCGCAGCGCTTTTGAAGGCGAGCAATATGCAGCGTTGAAAGAAGAAACTTTGCGCAGTTTTCAACAGCAAAAGCAAACTCTGCTGGAGAACATCAATCAATTTGCCCGGCAGGAGGGTTTCCTCATCCAGCCTACCCCGGTCGGTTTATTGACCATTCCGCTACTGGATGGCAAACCGCTTGAGGAAGCAGAGTTCTTACGATTGCCCGATGAACAGAAAGAAGCTATCCTGGCACGACAAAAAAAGGTACAGGAAGCTCTAGAAGCAACGCTGCGCCAAGCGCGCAACGCCGATCGCGCTGCGGCTGAGGCGCTGCAACAGCTCGACCAACGCGTGGCTTCCTTTGCCATGCAACGCCTGATCGAAGAACTAAAAGAAAAATACCACTCGGTGGCAGAGGTCAATGAGTTTATCGATCAGGTTCAGAAGGATATGTTGGAGAACCTTGCCTTGATTCGCGGCGAAGGCGAGGGAGAAGAAGATAGTCAGGCTTCTGCGCCAAACAAACGCAGCCGCCCAACCCTATTGCGCAAATATTCGGTCAATGTGTTGGTAGACAATGCCGGGCTGAGCGGTGCGCCGGTCGTGCTAGAGATGAATCCGACTCTGCCCAATCTGTTCGGCAAGATCGAACAAGAAGCCCAATTCGGCACCTTGGTCACCGACTTTACCCTCATCCGCCAAGGCTCACTGCACCGCGCCAATGGGGGTTACCTCGTTTTGCCTTTTCAACAAGTGTTGGCAAATCCCTTTGCTTGGGATTCGCTGAAACGCGCCTTAGAGAACCAAGAAATTGTCATCGAAGAGCTCGGTGAGCGGATTGGTTTTGCCACCCGCAGCCTGCGTCCGGAACCCATCCCTTTGAACGTCAAGGTGATTCTGATCGGCACACCATACCTTTTCTTACTGGCACAGGAGTTGGACGATCAGTTTGCCGAACTCTTCAAGGTAAAAGCCGACTTTGATACCGTGATGGAGCGCAACGAACAACGCATCGAAGATTATCTGGCATTTGTCGGTACGCTATGTGAAAACGAAGGCTTGCTTCACCTAGACCGTCCTGCGCTGGCGCGCTTTGTGGAGATCGGTTCGCGCCTAGCAGAAGACCAGCGCAAACTCTCGGTGCGCTTTCGCGAGCTATCCGACATCTTACGCGAAGCACACTACTACGCTCAGCAGGATGGGGCAACACACATCCAGGTAGCGCATTTAGAGCAAGCCTTAGAGGAACAACGGTTACGTTCAAACCTCGTCCAAGAGCGCATTTACGAAATGATTCGGCGCGGCACCTTAAAAATCGAGGTCAGCGGTCAGCGGGTGGGTCAGGTCAACGGGCTGTCGGTCATCTCTTTAGGCGATTATAGCTTTGGACAGCCGAACCGCATCACCGTGAGCGTCGGTTTAGGGCGCGAAGGCTTGATCGACATCGAGCGCGAAGCGAAGTTGGGAGGGCCGATCCACACGAAAGGCGTCTTAATCCTCAGCGGCTATCTGACCGAGAAGTTCGCCCATGATAAACCGCTCACTTTATCCGCTCGCTTGGTATTTGAACAGAGCTATAGCGGCGTTGAAGGGGATAGCGCTTCTAGCGCCGAGTTATACGCCCTGCTTTCCGCTTTAGCCGATGTCCCCTTACGTCAGGGCATCGCTGTGACCGGATCGGTCAATCAAAAGGGAGAAATTCAAGCCATTGGAGGCGTCAACGAGAAAATCGAGGGCTTTTTCGATGTCTGTTCTGCGATGGGCTTAACCGGTGAGCAAGGGGTGATCATCCCAGCCGGCAACGTGGAGAACTTAATGCTCAAAGCGGCTGTGCGCCAAGCGGTACAGGAAGGCAAATTCCACATTTGGGCAGTGAACACCGTCGAAGAAGGAATCGAAATTTTGAGCGGAATGCCGGCTGGCAAGCGCAGCGTCGATGGGCAATTTGAGGAGAACACCTTCTTTGCGCGCGTCGATGCCCGCCTGCGTCAGATGGCAGAACAACTCCAGAAGTTCGGTGCAAAGTCTGATTAGTGCCTTCTTCAATTAGGACGTCGCAGGCGAGGACGCCTGCGAAACTCATTCGACGTGGACGTCCACCTTGCGGCAGGAGGTCGGAGCGCAGGCGCCCGCGTCTGCAAAACTCGATGGACGAGGCCGTCCACCCCCGGACAGAGCAGGGATGGAATTCATGTGGCCCACAGCAAAAAAGGGGGTGGTTCGAGACCCAACCGCTAGTGCGGATAGGATTACGTGCAAATGCGTACCACTGGAGATGAGGGCAAATTCTTGGTTAGATCGTGATGTCAAGATCGATTCGCTCGTTACCTGTCGGATTTAGGCATCAACCTGCCCAGCATAGGGAAGGCTGATCTCACCCCAACCCCCCCCTGTCAACAGCTCGAAAAAGATCAGAGGAGGCACATATTAGGGAAGAACGAGAATCCGGCTGGTTTCCTGCATCGCAGCTCGCACACTTAAGAGCGCTGTGGGCTCGGGGCAATAAAAAAGGTGTGCGACGCAGCGACAATCCGAAGCGCCAAAACCTACATGCGGACAACTGAGTTGAGAGAATTTTGACAGCTCAGTTGCCCATTGACATTCTCCGCCCCATTCTGTCCCCCGATACCAAATTTCTTGCAAGACAGCCATGCTTTTCAGAAAATCGATGTGCCAATGGCGTTTTTGAGAGGTCAAGTGATGCTTTAACCGCCCGGCAATGCCCCCTGCTCCTAAAGCACTTCCCACATAGAGGTAAAAGCCGGCTTGGAAAGTCAGTTCTCCCAACTTACCCACTCGAATTTGCTGCGCCGTTGACAAGCAAAGCACCAAGAGATAACAGCCTTTCTCGTGAGGTAAAGCCAAACGGCTCAATCCATCTTTCATGCCGATGAAATCCGGTTTACACGGGGTATGTCGTCATTGCCTGTTGGGCACCCCGGTAAAGCGTGTGGGATGGGTGCAGGCAGCAACAAAATGCCCAATGCAGGGCAATGTTTTGGGGTGAAAAGATCACCGAAATCAGAGGACAACCCATCCACACCTTTGGACCTTGCAGGCGGCAGGATGACCCCAGCAACGCTCAAAAGACCACTCATGCTCCTTGAACCTTAATCAGCCATTGAGCGATGATCTCAACCACCTGACAAGCTCCTTCTGTAAGTTCATCACCGCCTGGAAGCAACAGCCCATACAGATCGTGATCTGCATCAGGAAGTGCAACGAATTGCTTCTCCCTTGTAGCCAACCGATCGTACAGGGTTTTTGCCCCTTTTGGCGCTACCACGCTGTCCCTTTCCCCTTGCAGAATCAGGGTAGGTAGCGCAACCGAACCTGCAGTTCGTAGCAAGGTTGCACCGCTGACCTGCATCAAGCCCATTGTATAGCGGTATGTAAACTGCTTAACACAGGCCGGATCGCTGAGGAGCGTCTCGCCTAGCGGGCTTTTCCGCAAAGCCTCTGGCCAACCGATGCTTGTATCCCAACGCGACTGGGGGGTCAGCAAGATGCGGAAGCCCATAATGGCTGTCGTTAAAAAAAGGCTCAAAGAGGGCTTGGAATAAACCTTCACGGCTGGGGCAAGCAGGATAAGACTGCGGGCAGGAACAGGATGTTTACACACATACCGCAGCAGGTAGCCAGCCCCTAAGCTATGCCCCAAGAGGTGGAGGGGTTGTTCCGAATGATACCTGCGAATTTGCTGTACAACAAGATGGATGTCTGAGATTTGTCGGTCAATGCTTTCGGCTTCCCCTGGCCGTCCAGAAAGGCCATTTCCCCTCAAATCTAGGGCATAAACAGCACTGCCCCTCTCCGCCAAGTCATAACCGAACTTGGCGTAAAAGCCTGAATGGGAACTCATCCCATGAAGGCAAAGGATCACCCGTTCAACAGCAACCTCAGGCAACCAGGCACGAACAAATAACTGAACTCGGTCATCGGCAGTAAGATACTGTTCTGATGGTTGTACCATTGAGAACCCCTTCTATGTTGGAGATGAAGCAGATCGCCAATCACCACATCCTTGGAGTAGGGTTCGCCCATGTGCCAGGAGATACACTCCTGAAAAGAAAAGGACTGATAGCCAGCGATATCCAAAGGCACGCTAATTTTACACCATCAGTTGCTTTCGCCGATTACCAAGGATTACACCCTGGAAAACCTCCATTGCCCAACAGGAACCCTTCTGGTTGTTGCCCCGTCTTTGGTTTGGAGATGTGGTCAGGCGGCTGGATTTGCTTTCGATTTTAGCTTCCCGTGTTACAATAAATTAACCCTGTCATCCATTGGCAACAACAACGAAGGCTCAAATCCATCTCCTGGGTACAGTGGCGGTTTGTAAACCGCCGCAGGTTTTGGGAGTTAAAAGCCGCTTCGTTAGATTTTCCAGGGGATTTTTCTACCCCTGAAAATGGTGCTTCGCTACTTCAAGGCGCACGTTAAACTTTTGTTTTTCGAGGCAGTCCTTTCCATTTAGGATTGAAATCGGTGGCCAAAAGGAAAACAACGCCAACCCATTCTCCCGAGAAAGGCATAGATGCCTGGTTCCGGGCTGCATTTTATTGTACGGGGGAAGCGCTCCTGACTACCGATGGCGAAGGGAAAATCTTGCACATGAACCCCGAAGCCGAACGGCTGAGCGGTTGGCGGGAAGAGCAGGTGCAAGGCAAACCTCTCGCCACCGTTTTCAAGATCATCGCCGAAAAAACGGGTCAGGAAGATGAAAATCTGCTCGAGCAGGTCTTGCTCAAGGGAGAAAAGGTTGAACTGACAAATCAGCTCGTCTTGGTGAAGGGGGACAACGGGGAAATCCCCCTCCTTGGTAGCTGCTCCCCAATACGAGCGGAGAACGGAGAAATTCTGGGGGCTGTGCTGGTCTTTCGCCAACAACGGCACGGGCGTGACGCACAGCACACCGATCAGGCAATGCGCCTGAGCGAAGAGCGCTATCACATCATCTCGGAGATGATCTCCGATTACGCCTACGCCTTTCGGGTTGAGGAGGATGGCAGCTTGGTGCGCGAATGGCTGGCCGGCGGCTTTGAACAGATTACCGGCTTCACCCCTGAGGAATCGCAAGCGCGGGGCGGCTGGCGGGCGCTGATTTACCCGCCGGATATGCCGATTGCCATGCGGCGGTTGGAGACGTTGCTGTCGGGCGAATCCGATGTCAGCGAGTTTCGCATCATCCGCAAAGACGGACGCATTCGCTGGCTGCGCGATCACGGTAAGCCGATCTGGGATGAGCGATTGGGACGGGTGGTGCGCATTTATGGTGCCGCCCAAGATATTACTGAGCATAAGTTGCGTGAATTGGAACTGCAAGCTCTGGCGCAGGTCAGCCAAGCTGTGGGGAAAGAGACCGACTTTCAATCCCTAGCCGAACGCCTCATTGAGGCAACGCTTCCGGCTGTGCCGAGTGCCCAAAAGGGTAGTTTGGCTGTCCTCACCGACCCAACCCATTTGAAAGTCATAGCTCTGGTGGGCTATCATGACCCAACCGTGCGCGGCCTGACCTATTCCATCGATTGGGGGTACGCCGGACGCTGCTTTCGCCTGAAAAAACCCTTACTGATTGCCGACATCGAACAAGATATGGAGCTTCGTCAAGATGGAGATATGGCGACGATCCCAGAAGTGAGGGCGATCCGCAGTGCGGTGGTTGCCCCGCTGAGGGTTCATGAAAGTGTCATGGGCGTTGTCTCTTTTGAGTCGAATCAACCCCAGGCTTTCACGCCGGAAGAATTAAACCTTTTGAACACCTTAGCCAATACGTTAGCCCTGGTCTTACACAATGTTCAACTGCACGAAGAGGCAAACCGCCGTGTGTGTCAGTTGCAAGCAGTGCAAATGGTTGGCAAAGCGCTGATCGCTTCCCTGGATGTCCACTTGGTATTCGATGTATTAATTCAACAAGTGCTAAGCCAACTGAATGCAGATGCCGTAGGCCTTTTGTTATACAATCCCTACTTGCAAACGCTCGAATATGCTGCCAATAGCGGTTTCCGTTCCCGTCACTATGAACAGACCTTTCTCTCACTGACGACTTCCCTGGCTGGCAAAGCCGCCATGGAACGCCAAATTCTTACCATCACCGATTTAAGCCAACTTAGCCCTGGCTTTGCTCAGACCTTTCGTTTGGAGGGTTTTCAAACCTACGGCGCAGCGCCTTTGATCGCTAAAGGAAAACTGAAGGGTGTTTTAGAGGTCTTCTATCGTTATCCCTTCTCTGCAGACGCTGATTGGAAACGCTTGTTTGAACTGCTTGCCGATCAAGCCGCTATAGCCATCGATAACGCTGAGATGTTCGAGGAGTTGCGTCGTACGAACTTAAGACTCTCGCTGGCTTATGAAGCGACCATCGAGGGTTGGTCGAAAGCCTTAGAATTACGCGATAAAGAAACCGAAGGACACACCTTGCGCGTGACCGAATTGACCTTGAAGCTAGCCGAGCGTTTGGGTGTCGATCCTGCTCTGCTGCCACATATCCGGCGGGGAAGCCTGCTCCATGATATTGGCAAGATTGCGATCCCCGATGCCGTTTTGCAGAAACCCGGACCGCTGAGCGAAGAGGAGTGGGCATTGATGCGCAAACACCCCACTTTCGCTTATGAGATGCTTTCTCCCATCGAATATCTGCAACCAGCCTTGAACATTCCCTACTGTCATCATGAACGCTGGGATGGCAGCGGTTATCCGCGTGGTTTGAAAGGAGAAGAAATCCCACTCGAAGCGCGCCTCTTTGCCGTCGCCGACGTCTGGGATGCATTGACCAGCAACCGTCCCTATCGGCGCGCCTGGAGCCGCGCCGAGGCGCTGGCTTATATCCGCCAGCAAGCCGGTAGGCAGTTTGATCCACGCGTTGTTCAGGCATTCTTGGCAATCGTGGAGGAGGAGGCAGAACAGGCAGGCAATTCGTAGCCATCGATGGCAGGTTGAACAGCACAGCGTACCCAAAGCCGTTGGGTTGAGCCCGTCGAAACCCGCCACTGGGTCTCGATACGGGCTGACGCCCTACTCGACCCACAAGCCTAAAGCGGGTTGAGCCTGTCGAAACCCGTTGGGTTGAGCCCGTCGAAACCCGCCACTGGGTCTCGATACGGGCTGACGCCCTACTCGACCCACAAGCCTAAAG
>QEXX01000005.1 GCA_003130835.1 Anaerolineae bacterium
GATCCATTTTCATCAGTCACACTATCGTAATTTCAAGGCGTACTACCTTGAGTATGTCTTGGAACGCCTGCGTCCAGAATTTCCTGGTCTGGTCAGTTATAACCGCTTCGTTGAGTTCATTCCTTCCGTCCTGGTTCCCTTGTGTGTGTACCTGCGCACACGCTGTTTAGGAACTTGTACAGGCATTTCGTTTATCGATTCAACCGCTCTGGCGGTCTGCAAAAACCCCAGAATCCACGCTCATAAGGTCTTTGCTGGATTGGCAGAGCGTGGCAAAACCTGCACGGGCTGATTTTTTAGCTTCAAACTCCTTCTGATTTTCAATGAGTGCATCGCATTGCTCTATCTGATGCTCACGCCCGGCAATGTCGATGACCGTAAACTCGTTTGCAAGTTCGCGCGCAACCTGTTTGGAACGTTGTCCGGTGACAAAAGCTACCTCTGTGAGAGCTGATTGCCGATTGTCGTCAGCTCAAAAAAACCTTCTCTCGGGCTGGGCATCCTATCCGCTTTGGTTTCCTAACCCGAACTCATGGGTATAACAAGCCCCTCATCCTAGGATAGGCTCTAAGGAAAACCAACAAACAAAAAAACTTCAGCTCGAAAACCGGGCGGAGGGATATACAGGACTAAAACCAGGCCTCAAATTGTTGCGTAAGCCTGGCTTTCGCAGTTCACAGGTTGCACAGCCATCAATGAGTGCGCCCAAAGGCTCTTCATCCAGAGTATAATTCCGCTGGCTTTTCTTCTAATTCCCACTCGAAAGGATCGGTCTATGCCCAAAGCTTTGGTGGAATGTGTACCCAATTTTTCGGAAGCCCGCCGGCCGCGCGTGGTAGAGGCAATTATGGAGGCGGTGCAAAGTGTTCCGGGGGTGATCTTGCTCGACCGCCACTCGGATTTAGATCACAACCGCACAGTGCTGACTTTTGTCGGCGAACCTCAGCCGGTTGCTGAAGCGGCCTTTCGCGCCATTGCCAAAGCCGCCGAGCTGATCGACTTGAATCAGCATCGCGGCGAACATCCGCGCATCGGGGCAACCGATGTTGTGCCGTTTGTCCCGATTCGCGGTGTAACCATGCAAGAATGTGCCGAACTTGCCCGCCAACTTGGCAAACGCGTCGGCGAGGAACTCGGCATTCCGGTTTATCTTTATGAAGAAGCCGCCACTCGCCCAGAACGAAAAAATCTGGAAAACCTGCGCCGTGGAGAATATGAAGGCCTTAAAACAGAAATCGAAACCAACCCTGAGCGTCAACCCGATTTTGGCCCGGCAAAATTGGGATCAGCTGGGGCAACGGTGATCGGCGCCCGCCCGTTCTTGATTGCCTATAACATCTATCTGACCACTGATGACGTCTCGATTGCCAAAAAGATTGCCAAAGTCATTCGTCACTCCTCAGGCGGGTTGCGTTTTGTAAAGGCCTTGGGCTTATCGGTCGAGGGGCGAGCGCAGGTCTCCATGAACTTGACCGATTTCCGCCAAACGGCGATTCACACGGTCCAGGAAATGGTGCGCCGCGAGGCCGCCCGTTATGGCGTGGGAATCCATCACAGCGAGTTGGTCGGTTTGATTCCACAAGATGCCTTGATAGACAGCGCCGTCTGGTACTTGCAGTTGGATCAATTTGAACCAGAACAGATCTTGGAGCGGCGCCTCGAGGCAGCCCTGAGCGAAACAAGCACCCCAGAAGCAGGCAATGCCTTTTTAGACGAGTTGGCAGCGCCAACTCCCACACCCGGTGGTGGATCAGCAGCAGCCTTCAGCGCCGCCGCAGCAGCGGCCTTGGTTGGCATGGTCGCCCGGCTAACGCTGGGGAAGAAAAAATATGCACCAGTCCAAGAGCGAATGCAAGCGATTGCCCAACAAGCCGATGGGCTGTGTCAAAGGATGAAGTCAGCCGTTGCGCGGGACGCTCAAGCTTTTGAGGCGGTGATGAACGCCTTACGCATGCCCAAAGAGAGTGCCCAAGAACAACAGGCGCGTCAAGAGGCGTTACGAGCAGCCACCCTCCAGGCAGCCAGCGTACCTTTGGAAGTGGTGCGAGGCGCGGTCGAAGCATTGCAGTTGGCAGCAGAAGTCATTGATCATGGAAATCTCAATGCCATCAGCGACGGTGGTTCGGCAGCGGCTCAGGCTCAAGCTGCTTTGCGGGGCGCCGCCTTGAATGTGCGCATCAATCTGCAAGGCTTAGAAGATGCTGCCACAACCGAGAAGATGTTGGATGAATTAACCAAATTGGAAGCACAAGCCAAGACTTTATGGGAACGGGTGAAGACAAGTCTCAAGGAACGCGCCAATTTAGACGTTGGATGAGGCTGTTTTGGGTGGTGGGGGTGTTGGTGGTGGGATGTACCCTCACCCCTGCGCCCAGCACTTGGACCAGCTCAGTGCCTGGCACAGGGCAGCGCCCCAGCCCTTCTCCCGAAGGGAAAAGCAGCGGGTTGAGCAGCGCGCCACAGGGCGAGGGATCGAATCCCTCCACTATTCTGTCCCTCACCCCCGACCCCTCTCCCAATGGGAGAGGGGCAATAGTTGTCACCCCCTCTCCTGCGGAGAAAGGCGGGAAAACCATTACCCCTTCTCCCTTAGGGGGAGCTGGGAAGATAGTCACCCCCGATTCCTCTCCGCTCGGCCTTAGCAGGGAATGTAAGAAAGAAATTTGCATTTTAGAGGTGGCATTTCCCTTTCAACGTCCGATTCAACCCCCGGGGACGGATACGGTCGATCCCACCTATCGGTACGGCAGTACCCAACAAGGCCAACGGGAAGTGCATCATGGGGTTGAATTTATCAACAAGGCTGGAGTGCCGGTCTATGCCGTAGCCGATGGAGTCGTAGCATTTGCCGGTGAAGACGAGGACGTCTCTTTTGCCACGAAACGAGGTTTTTACGGTAAAGTGATCATCTTAAGACACAATCTGCAAGGAGAGGCATTGCCGCTTTACACTGTTTACGGGCATCTTCTGAACCTTCGCGTTCAGAGTGGAGAAACCGTCCGTCAGGGGCAGCTCATTGGCGAAGTCGGTTTGGGCGGGGTTGCTGCTGGCACCCATCTGCACTTTGAAGTGCGTTATCGCACCAATGATTACGACGCAACCCGCAATCCAGAACTCTGGTTACCGCCTGCCCTGCCAGAGAGCGGCCTTCTCATGGGTCGTTTCCTAGATTCGCAAGGGCAATGCCTAACAATGGAGAACATCGTATTAGAACCTCTCGGGGCGGAGAATGCCCTCCTCGAGAGACGCTATCTTTCCACCTACGAAGACCCGGCTATGCACTGTTTGCCGCCTTGGAGGGAAAGTTTTGGCATCAATGATTTGCCTGCCGGAACCTATCGCCTGAGTTATATCTATACGAAGCCAGAAACCCTCATAATAGAAGTCCTAGCGGGGAAAGTTACTTATCTAAATCTCCATTTACCCTAAACACCAGCGCTCCACCCGTCAGCCTGGGACGACAGTCTGACCCGATCTTGAAATGCTTCTCTTCGTCACTTCTTCGGGTTTATGAGCGGCATAGATAAAAGTTTGCCTATGCTGACATATCACAAAAGAGCTGAACTTTGCCAAGCACGCTGGCGATGGAAGAATTTCCTCGCCCTCGTTGACATTCCATAAAATCAATTTTAGAATATCTACATAGACTATCTATATTGGTGAATATCAGAAAGGAGGAAGCAGCGATGGCAGCCAGCGAGGCAAAGGTAACGGAAGGGGAAATCTATTATCCTTCGGAGCAGGTCAGAGAGCGAGCAACGGTTCAAGAGTACGAGTCCCTCTATCAACGTTCAATTGAAGACCCGCAGGGCTTTTGGGCAGAACGCGCAGAAGAGCTAGAATGGTTCCAAAAGTGGGAAAAAGTGCTCGATGACAGCAATCCCCCTTTCTACAAATGGTTCGTAGGTGCCAAAGTTAACATCGTCCATAACGCGCTAGATCGCCATGTACAAACCTGGCGTAAAAACAAATTGGCTCTGATCTGGGAAGGTGAACCTGGCGATATGCGCACTTTTTCCTACCATGCGCTCCATCGCGAAGTATGCAAATTTGCCAACGTCCTGCGCAGCATGGGCGTCAAAAAAGGCGATATCGTCACCATCTACTTACCCCGCATTCCCGAACAGGTAATCGCCATGCTCGCTTGCGCCAAAATTGGCGCTGCACACAGTGTAGTGTATGGCGGGTTCAGTGTGGAAGCTTTGGCAGAACGCATCGAGGACGCCCAAAGCCGCGTCTTGATCACGGCTGACGGTGGTTGGTTGCGGGGCAAAATTGTGCCCCTCAAAGACACCGCCGACGAAGCCATGGCTCGTCAGCCAACCATTGAAACCTGCATCGTGGTCAAACGCACCGGGCAGGAGATTTACATGGAAGCCGGGCGCGACTATTGGTTCCACGATTTGATGGCTTTACCCATTGCAAATCAGACCTGTTGCACCGACGAAGTCGATGCCGAAGACCCCCTCTTCATCCTCTATACTTCCGGAACAACTGGGCGTCCCAAAGGGGTGGTGCACACGCATGGGGGCTATATGGTGCACATTTACACAACCCTCAAATATGTCTTTGACCTGCGCGACGAAGACCGCTGGTGGTGTGCAGCCGATCCGGGTTGGATCACCGGTCACTCTTACATCGTCTATGGCCCATTGCTGCTCGGGGCGACTTCGTTTATGTATGAAGGGGCGCCGAATTACCCTTATCCGAACCGTTGGTGGAGGATGATCGAAAACTACAGTATCACGGTCTTGTATACGGCTCCGACGGCGATCCGAGGCTTGATGCGCTATGGCGATGCCTGGCCGAACCGTCATGACCTGAGCAGCTTGCGCTTATTAGGCAGTGTTGGCGAACCGATTAATCCAGAAGCCTGGCGGTGGTACTATACCGTGATCGGCAAGGAACGCTGCCCGATTATGGATACCTGGTGGCAAACCGAGACGGGTGGATTCATGATCACGCCCCTGCCTATCACTCCCCTAAAACCTGGCTCGGCAACCAAACCTTTCTTCGGTATCGTAGCCGATGTAGTAGATGATCATGGCAACCCCGTTGCACCTGGCGAAGAAGGCTATTTGGTAATCAAAAAGCCTTGGCCAGGCATGTTGCGAACTATCCTTAAAGACCCAGAACGCTATAAAACACAGTACTGGGGAAAATTCGGCACCATGTACCAAACCGGCGACTCAGCCCGCAAAGACCAAGATGGCTATTTCTGGATTATCGGTCGCATGGACGACGTAATCAAGGTCAGCGGCTATCGCCTTGGCACCGCCGAAGTGGAGAGCGCTCTAGTATCGCATCCCGCTGTTGCCGAAGCTGCTGCAATTGGCTTACCCCATGATGTCAAAGGTAATGCCATTTATACCTACGTCATCCTAAAAGCAGGTGTAGAGAAGAGCGACAAACTCGCGGAAGAACTGCGCAATCACGTTGCCCATGAGATCGGGCCCATCGCCCGCCCCGAACAAGTGACCTTTGTGGATAGCTTGCCTAAGACACGCAGTGGAAAAATTATGCGTCGGGTGTTAAAAGCGCGTGCCTTAGGGCTTCCCGAAGGGGATGTCACCACTCTTGAGGAGTGAGCGGTTTTTTGACTCTTGCTTGAAGCATGGTTGATCGCAATAAACAAGACTGCCGAAGTCGCTCGGACTTCGGCAGTCTTGTGCGAAATGGTTGGTTAATTTTGCTTGACTTCGGTCAATACTTCCTCAGAGATCAGGAACATCGGCTCAGCGATCTTTTTCAACCACCCTTTTAGTTTTTCCTGATACTCCGCATCGTAAAAAGATTTCTCGAAACTTTCCCGATCGACAAAATAGGCTTCGGTCATATAGCGATATGGAGCTTTTTCGATATTCCACGCATCGGTGACAATATAAAAATCGCTCTTAATCAGACCGGGCATCTCCATGTTCTCCCTTTGATGTTCGGTCGTCCGCCACTTTAGAAAAGCCTCGTGATCGGCATCAGCAGGCAGGTTGTAAAGTACGGTTAGCTTGATCATGGCTCCCTTCCCAAT
The DNA here is from genome assembly GCA_003130835.1 of Anaerolineae bacterium. Taxonomy (GTDB): domain Bacteria; phylum Chloroflexota; class Anaerolineae; order Anaerolineales; family UBA4823; genus NAK19. The sequence continues at coordinate 6,026 of QEXX01000005.1, forward strand.
TAGGATGATTTGACAACCAAGTCATGGGGGGTTTGAGATAGAACCCGCACGCCTTGGTCGGTCACAACCACAATATCTTCGATGCGGATGCCGTATTTGCCCACCAGATAAACTCCAGGCTCAATGCTAAACGTCATCCCAGCTTGCAAAGTCGTTTGGTTTCCTTCCATTATGTAGGGCGGTTCGTGGATTTCCAAACCAATCCCGTGTCCGGTGCGGTGAACGAAGAACTCAGCCAGTCCATGCTCTTTCAGTAGATTGCGCGCAGCTCGATCGACTTCCTGAGCGCTAACGCCAGCTCGAACTTGAGCCCTAGCAGCAAGGTTTGCTTGATTGACCACTTCATAGGCACGCAAAAACTCAGTACTCGGTTCTCCCAAATAGACCATGCGGGTAATATCCGATTTATAACCATTCAAGGTCGCTCCAATGTCGATAATGACCGCATCCCCTTCTTGAAGCACCCGCTCGGAATAGTGATGATGCGGAAAGGCGCCATTAGGACCCGAGGCGACAAGGGTAAAATCGACCTGCTCGGCTCCATCCTGACGGAAGAACGATTCGACCACCCAAGCAACCTCCCGTTCTGAAACACCCGGGCGACAAGCCTGTATGGCGGCTTGCACGGCGCGATCCGCTTGGGCAGCAGCTAGGGCAAGCTTTTCGATCTCGTCCGCCGATTTCACCTGACGCAGCAAGGCAATCATTGCATCCGCAGATTGATTGTGCTGAGGTTGAGCGACCTCCTGTAAGCGCAGCAGGATATCCGCCCGTCCAGCTCCGTCAATCCCCAACGAACGAGGGCTACCCAACTTTTGCAGGGCTTGACGGATGGCTTGCTGTGGGCCTTCTTCATCGCGCCAAGCGATCAGGGGAAAATGAACATGGGCTTCGATTTGTTCCCGATTCAACTCCGGCGCAACCCACACAACTTGCTGCTGACTAACCAGTAGAGCGTTGAAACGCTCGTCTAGGTGAGGCACAAAACCACTGAAGTAGCGCAGATTTGGCGCAGTCGTAATCGCAACCAAATCCAAACCCGCCTCTGCCATTTGGGCTTTTAGGTGTTCGATGCGTTCAAAGAAAA
>QEXX01000034.1 GCA_003130835.1 Anaerolineae bacterium
CCAAACCCGCTGGGTTGAGCAGTGTGCTGAGCTTGTCGAAGCGCCTTTAGAAACCCGCAAAATGGGTCTCGGTACGGGCTGACGCCCTACTCGACCCGCTGCACTCCCCTCTCCCCTCGTGGGCTTATCATTACCCATCACTTGAAGGAGGAACCGAGTTACGCATGACACGATACATCTCCACTACCATTTGTAAGGCCCGCCAACCTCGCCACAGGGTCTTGACCCCCGGCGATCCGTCTCCCTTCCGTCCCAAAAAGCCAGCCAAACAAGCTATCTTGTGGATAGCTTGTTCCAAGCTCGGTGCTTCCGCAGGCGGTTGTTCCGTGCGATCCACCAAGCAGCACAACGCTTCCCATTCTTCGCGTTGCAAGATGGTCTCACAAGACTGAGTTGGCTGGCGTCGCCCTTCATAGGTCAACCATAGCAGACGCCAGGCGATGATACAATAGATCGCTAAAGCACGTTCCAAGCTTTTTGCATCTGACAACTGCAGTTTTTCTACTTGACAGCCGCTTTTGAGCACAAAATGATACCGTTCGATCTGCCAGCGCAAGGCATACCAGCGCAGACACTGCTGGGCTTGGGTAATTTCTTCTACCTTCAAGGTCGTGAGCAACAGCCAGACCAAGCCCTTTTCCCCTGGCGGGGGCTCCTGCTCTTCCACCAAGATCACGCTCACCGCAATCGCCGGCAAGTTCTGGCGTCCCTGGCGGTGCAAGGGCGGTTCAATCTGCATTTGCATCCAGCGCAGGCTCACCCGCGCTTGACGAGGCCACCGATCGCAGCGTCGCCCCACTTCCACCGTCATCTCTCCACCAACCGGCTGGCTGCGGATGGCTTCCCACAGCCGTTTCCCACCTTGGTCTTTCACTCGCCAATCCTGGACGGCTCGGATCAAAACCGCCATGCCTTCTCTGCGCTCTTGCGCCAAGTAATCATAAATGTCCGCTTCCCGATCAGCGATGACCACCACCTTGACCTCACTCGGCAACTGGGCCTGCACCGCTTGTTCGGTCTCCAACCACAGCTGGCTCTCTTTCTGCGCCGTGGGCAAGCCATATCGCCGATGCCGTTTGCCCACTTCCTGCTCATCCCGCACCCATACCTTCTGGTGTATCACCCCCAACGGCGTCCCCTCCATACTCACCGCCAGCGCCGTATGCACTTTCAGCCCGCGATGCGCCGGGTGACTCAATACCCCCAACCCTCGCGTGGCACGATGCGGGGTAAAATCCAACTCCGTTGTGTCTTGGATCACTAACACAGCCCCGCTTTTCTCGACCCGCTTCACCGTCTGCAGGATATGGGCTTGGCGAATTTTCTGCGCTTCGTCATCTTTCGTAGCCAGAAAACGATAGCTGGCTTTGGTCTCCTTCCGACTCTCCATCGCTTCGGGAATGCCGGCTGACGGCTTCTCAGCCAGCTTCTTGACCATCCGAATCAATCGCTTCGTCCTGCGTCGATCCCCTAACTCTACATAGCGCAGTTCCTCTTCTGTCCAACTGCACATGCCTTGCTCTACTCCTCTTTCGCTCAATTTACCCCATGATTTTACCTCCCTTTCACTAAATTGTGGGTAATGATAAGCCTCGTGGGAGAGGGGTTGGGGATGAGGGGACAGGTCGAGTCGTGCAGCGTGCCCAAACCCGCTGGGTTGAGCAGTGTGCTGAGCTTATTGAAGCGCCTTTAGAAACCCGCAAAATGGGTCTCGGTACGGGCTGACGCCCTACTCGACCCGCTGCACTCCCCTCTCCCCTCGTGGGAGAGGGGTTGGGGGTGAGGGGACAGGTTGAGTCGCACAGCGTGCCCAAACCCGCTGGGTTGAGCAGTGTGCTGAGCTTGTCGAAGCGCCTTTAGAAACCCGCAAAATGGGTCTCGGTACGGGCTGACGCCCTATTCAACCCGCCATACTCCCCTCTCCCCTCGTGGGAGAGGGGTTGGGGATGAGGGCATCTCTCCGCTCGCTCTCTAAGAGGAAGAGGGTTCGCTAAGGGGGCAGGATCGTAAAACTGGTGTAATGATAGGCGATCTTGTCTTGATATAAGCCCAAGGTGTCGCTGCCGTTTTCCACCCGACCGCGCGGTGAAACGGCGCGCCAGGTGAACCAACGTGCGCTGCCCTGACCGCTATAGGCAAGATGGGTGAACGTGGCGTTGGGCAAAAGCTGATTGAGCAGGTTATCGTACCAGGCGCGCAAGGCCATCAGTCCTTGGACGGTGCGGGCGGCATTGACATGCACAGCATCAGGCAGATACAAAGCGAGAATAGCATCCAGGTTGCGAGAATTCAAAGCCTGAATCAAGAGTTGGCTAATATCAGCCGATGGAGGGGTATATGCCCAAGGGTAATTGCAGATGATGTTCCACACTTCGGGCAAATACTTGCGGGTGTTCGACCATTCCCAAAAGTTGGCTGCGCTCAACCCTAAGCTTTGGGCTGTGGTGAGAAAGTCCAGCACTTCGGTCGGGCTGGCCGCCCAACTGCCACTGCGGTAGGCAGACCCCACCGGGATGATGGGGCGGAACGGAGTCATGGCTTGAAATTCCATCACCGAACGGCGCAGTTGATCGGCGGGGTTGTGGGCTTGCTCCCAATATACTTGGGGCATGTTGTAATCGCACTGCTCTAAAAATTCCTTCCACGGCACTTGGGGGTGGTAAGTTGGATAGCGATAAGAGCACAAGGCGATTGGGAAGTTGGGATAGGCACTACGCAAGCGTTTCATGAAGGTGCGCGCCGCCGCATCTTTGCCGGGTTGCTTGTATTCCCCTTCCACGTCCAAAGCATATCCATCTAAGCCAAGTTGGCCGATGCGTTGAATGGCTTTATCCGCTTCGCTAATCGGCTCGTTCCCATAGATGTAATGCCAGCCCCAGCACTTGATTCCCTTTTGGCGCAAGGCGGCGATCAGCGGCGGCACCAAGTCAACGTTATTGACAAGGTTGTAGCTGAAGGCACCATCGGCGACTTTGATCAAAACATGCGTAAAGTTCGCTTGGTGTGCCAAATTGGCAATTGCGTTTACATCACCATTTTCACACGCCCAGATGCGCCAAATAAAGTAGCCTTTTCCTTGCAGAGTCATCCCTGAGCCTCTCGCTTGGTGCTCACTTGCCGCCTACCACTTGATGGACCAGTTTGCGGATGGCGGTTTCGTTGGGTAGCAGTACCATTGCCCCGCCGGGCGTGATATAGTCATACGCCATCTCGGGCGTGATGAAGTAATGCTTGATGCGCGAGCGGTCAAGAGCAACCTGGGCAGCGATAGGCAAAAGGGCTAAACCATCTTCGAACTGCAGGTTGGTGACCACCGCCTTTTTGTAGGCTTTGTAGAACTCTGGGGCGCGGGTGAGCGCGTCTAGGCTGATGAACTTTTCGAACAGGGCAAGCAAGACCTCTTGCTGACGGCGATTGCGTGCAAAATCATTCGAGGTCTTGCGCGAGCGAACGTACCACAGAGCCATATCGGCATCCATGTGCACCTTGCCCTTTGGGATGGTGATCCACCCTTTGCCGGGGTATTTGTCATATAAGGGTTGACTCACTTTGACATCCAAGCCACCCAAATCGTCCACGACGCGCTTGAAGGAACGAAAGTTGACCAACGCATAATGAGTGGGCCTGACACCAAAATTCTGCTGCATGGTCGCTGCTAAGCCCTCAAACCCGCCATGTTGCCAGGCAACATTAATGCGATCCTGTGTCCAGCCAGGGATATAGACGTATAAATCGCGCGGGAAAGACAAAATATGCACCATCCCCTTCTGGGTGTCGATACTGACCAGGATAATTGTATCGGTGCGGAAGAGGCTGCCGCCTGGACGGCGATCGGAGCCAAGCAGGAGGATATTGAGCCGTTTGGGCAGATTCCCGACCGCTTCGGTGGGGATAAAAGTGCTGTCAGGGGCTGGGGTTTCGAGCGCAGGTGGCGGTGTGGCGCTGGGTTCGGGCGTAAAGGTTGGGATTTCAGTGGGGGTCATCACCGGTGTCGGGGGCAAAGGCTGGAACGGCGTTGGACTGGGGGTGACGTTGGGGTTTTGGGCGACAGCTCTTTCGGCCGGCATCTCCTGCGCGAACCCTTGGGTGAGCGGTGGCAAGAGGTAGGTAAGGTTAGGCAGGGCACAGCCGCTGAGCAAGAGGAGCACGAAAAGAAGATAGGGTACAAAACGGTACGGATGGTTCATCAAGGCATTAGGATTGCAAGAAGGATACCATTTTCTTCACCGGGGCCGCGAACATGGACTCACGCCTGAGCTTTTTGCACCAAAAGCCTCACCGACTATGGGCTGGCGGTTGGTAGGGGAGTGATGACGATCGGCGTCACTCCAGGGCCCGAAGGAGAAGTGGGTTTGGGCGATTTTTGGGTAGCGGTGGGCAGCGCACCCTGTGGCAGACGAGGCACATACAACCTTTGCCCTACTCGTAGGGTGGAAGAAGTGCCCAGGCAGTTCGCCCATTGCAACGCTGCCACCGACGTGCCACTTTGAACAGCGATTTTGTATAACGTATCCCCCTTTTGCACGATATAGATCACCCAATTTGGCGGAGGCCCGCACTGAGCCCCGCCGCTCGGCTCGGTAGCTTTGGGTTTGCGTGGCTTTTCGGTTGCCGTAGCGGTGGGGGTGATGGTGGCTGGCGGTAGATAGATGGCGCTGTTGGCGCTCAATTGTTCGGCGGTCAGGCAATTGGCTTGCAAAATCGCATCCGAGCTAAGTCCATATTGAAGGGCAAGGCTTTCCAAAGGAAGCTCGGTTGGTAAGGTTGTCCTCACCCAGCCGGCCGGGTAGGCGCAGGTAGGAGTAGGCACGGCCGTGTTCGTAGCTGTTTGGGTTGGCAGTGGGGTAAAGGTTGCGCTTGGCAGTAGCTCCAAAACCGTTTCGCTGGCAACGGTCACTTCCTGTGGCATCGTTGGCGCAAGCGGTTCATTGCTACCGCTGTTCAGACGAAGCAGCCCTCCCTCCGATAGGGAGAGCACTAAGCTTCCCAGCACAACCACCAAAGAGACCATCCATAACCCGATCCCGATCAACCAGCCGAGTTTCCCTTTCATGATTCACGCTCCTGTGCCGTCCCATCCAAGTCCGGGCAAGCCGTGGAGAGAAGGACGCTAAAGGTCGTTCCCTGCCCCACGGTGCTATCCACCCAAATGCGCCCGTTTAAAGCCTCCACCAAGGTTTTGACGATATACAACGCAGCACCGTTCTCGGCTACACCGCGGATCTCCACCCGCCGTTCACGGGCAAACAGATTGGGTAAATTTTCTGGCGCAATGCCACCGCCGCTATCCTGAATTTGCAACAGCAAATACCCTTGGGTGGCGTTTTCCCTTTCCTGGCGAGCAGAAATGCGCACAGTACTCCCTTCAGGAGAAACTTTTAGGGCATTTTGGAGCAGCTTGACCAAAATCTGCTCCAAGGCGCCCGAATCGCCTAAGACAGGCGAAAGTTCGGTCGGCAGATCGCTTTGCAGATCGATTTGACGAGCTTGCTGAAGTTCTCGAACTTCTGAAAGAGCGGTTTCGATGACGGCTGGCAGGGACACAGGTTGAACATTGAGTTGAATTTGGCCGCCTTGTTGATCGGTAGCCGGGGTGTAGTCATCCAAGATCGCCATCATGCGCTGGGTGGCCAGGCGAACGCGTTCCAAGAATTTGCGCTGCAAAGTGCCCAAGATACCAACCGACTCACCCAATAAAAAGTCGGTATAACCGACAATGGAGGCTAACGGCTGGCGCAGCTCTGTGCCTAGATTTGCCAACACGGTGGCCGCCTCTCCACCACCGCCCTCCAATTGAGCACGGCGTAATTTTTGTTGGGTGTCGTCCAGCTCACTTCGCAGCCGGGCAATTTCTTCCAGCGCCAAGCGCAGTTCGCCTTCAAGGCTGGCAGACTCGTTCACTGCCAAGCGTGAAAGGCCTTCTGGTTCTGCTTGCGGCGGCTCTATCTCGGTTTGCTGAGCGGAACGTTCTTGCAATGCAACCAACTCGGCTTGAAGCGCTTGTACTTGCTGCTGTGCTTCGGCAAGCGCTTGCTGCGTTTGGGCAAGTTCCGCTATAGCTTGCAGGGGGGCTTGTAATTGACGGATGAGTTTGCCAACCATGCGGCTCAAGTTCACCAGTTGGATTTGCTCATCACCGCTCCAAGCGTGTTTGGAATAAGGAGAAAGCAGGATAACGCCAAAAAGGGGGGATTGATCGTCAGCAAGGATGATGCCCATCAAGAGGTCACCGCATTCTTCTAAGCCCAGAGCAGAAGCAAGATAGCTCAAGTCTGGCGTTGGGGCGTCGCCTTTGATCCGCATGGGTTTGGCATGTCGAAGATTGGCGGCTAAGGTGGGCATCTCACGCCCATCCAGAACGCCGCCTTCAAGGTCGACTTCGCGGATAAGGTCATATCCACCGTGCAGGATGATTTGCCACGTCTCATCCGGTGGCGAGACCAGGCAACACAAATCCGCCCGTAAGGCGCGAGCGAAGAGAGCGGATAGGGCATTGCTCAACCTGTCTCTCTGCATGTCGGCCGGCAAACCTAGACAAGTCTGAATGAGTTGAAGATCGAGCGGTTTCAGCCGCTCCGGCTGCGCGGCGCTTTCAGGCTGGAGGACAGGCGCTTCAGTCGTAACCGTTAGGGATGATCGCAACGGAATCAAGATCAATAGCGGATAGGCGATAATCTCTGATAGGCGGATGATGCCTGAAAAATCCTGCTCGAGCGAGGGGAAGAGATAGTGAATAAGATACCCGGCTGCAATGACCACAAAGAAGAGCAAGGCGGCACTTAAACCCTCCGGCCGACGCAGGATGAGGAAGACGACAGCCAGCAAAGCAACTCCAACACCGCTAAGGGTCGCAGTCTGATCGACCAAGCTGCCGTTGAACGATGCGCTGCTGTTCTGATTCGTCCACCACACACACAGAAAAACGCCATAAAACAAACCAAACAAAGCCAACAAGAGCGCTGCCTGATCCGCACGGCGCTGTGGCTGCGGGAATGCCCAAAGCCAAAGGAGGATGATCAGGCTCAACAGCCCAGCACTGCGCTCAAGGGCTGGTAATAGGGTCTGTTCCGCGATCAAGCCTTGCCAAGCCATGCCCCCGGCAACGAAGAGCATTAGGCGCAAAACCAAGAGCGGCACAAAACCGATCAACAAACGGCGGCTGCGGGAGGGCAAAGCGCTATTCCACAAGTAGAGACTGACCGGTAAAACCGCCATAAGGGAGAACGCCACCACTAAGTGGTAAATTAAGTTGCCGGGTGGGTGGATGAGTAAGTCCAAAAAGGGCTGGAAAACTACAGGCATGGGTAAATCCTTGCTAAAATTATAGCACGTGGCACGAAAAATTCATTCAACAAGGTTGACAAACGCCATAATCGGAGTAAAATTTTGACTAGAAAGCCGAAGTGGCGGAACTGGCAGACGCGCTACGTTCAGGGCGTAGTGGGCTTACGCTCGTGTGGGTTCAAATCCCACCTTCGGCATTCGAAGTCATCCTCCTCGACCAATTTGAACTTGTCCGCAGTAGCGGACGAGTTTTCTTTAAGAACACATCAAAAGCGATGCAATCTTTATGCCGAGACGCAGCCAAGCCGTTGGGTAGCAGTGTCTGCCTGCATCGGAAAGGGGAGCGCAATTGGTTGGGTCTCGGTACGGGCTGACGCCCTACTCGACCCGCCATGCTCTCCTCGCTTATCCGGAGTCGCAGGCGTCCCCGCCTGCGAAATGGGCGGAGAGACATCCAATTTCCGAAAGGAAATAAATTCTGAATCCCTGTCTTCTATGGTATCATGCGATGTCAGACATGTCCCTTCTTGCAAGGCTTCGATGGACATTGCCATAATCGCCTTGTTACCGTTCGAGTCTGCCTGCACAGGTCAAGCAAGGCATTTATCCCCTAACTCTACAGGAGCTAACTCCCTTGAAATTCCAAAAGATTTGCGTTTTAGGATTAGGATATATCGGTTTACCGACGGCTAGCACGTTTGCCACGCACGGGGTGCAGGTGATCGGTGTGGATGTCAACCCGGAAGTGGTCAATACCTTGCGCAACGGTGGTTTGCACATCCAAGAGCCAGGCTTGCGCACTTTGGTGCAAGCTGCCTTGCGTTCCGGCAACCTGACCATCCAAAATCAACCGGCCGCAGCGGAAGCTTTTATCATTGCCGTACCGACCCCTTTCCGTGAGCAGAAACGGGCGGATCTGCGCGCGGTCGAAGCTGCAGCCCAGGCGATTGCTCCGCTGCTTCAAAGGGGCAATTTGGTGGTTTTGGAATCTACTTCTCCGCCTTTGACCACGGTAGAAAAAGTCGCTCCCCTGCTCGAAATGTCCGGTTTGAGAAGCGGGGAGGATTTTTACCTTGCCTATGTGCCGGAACGCGTTTTGCCAGGCTCGATTCTGCGTGAGTTGATCGAGAACGATCGCGTGATCGGTGGCGTCAACCGCGCCTCGGCAGAAGCCGCTCGCCATTTATATAGCCTCTTTGTGCGCGGCGAACTCCTGCTAACCGATGCCACCACTGCCGAGATGGTCAAGCTGATGGAAAATACCTACCGCGACGTGAATATCGCCGTGGCGAATGAGTTTGCCCGCTTGGCAGAGCGCTTTGGAATCAACGTTTGGGAAGCCATCGAGCTGGCGAATCGCCACCCGCGCGTGAATATCCTCCACCCCGGTCCCGGTGTGGGGGGACACTGCATCAGCGTTGACCCGTGGTTTCTGGTCGAAGCGGCACCTGATCTTGCCCGCTTGATTCGCACGGCGCGCGAGGTCAATGACGGTCAGCCGCATCATGTAGTAGAGTTCGCTCGCCAGGCTTTCGGCGATCTGCACGGCTTGCGCATCGCCGCTTTGGGTTTAGCGTATAAAGCCGATGTGGACGACCTGCGCGAATCGCCGGCCATTGAAATTTGTCGCCTTTTTCAACAAGCCGGTGCAGAAGTGCTTGCCTTTGAGCCCTATCGCCAAGAGCCTCAGGTGGACGGCATTCCCTTAGGGCGCGACCTAAACCAAGTCTTACAGGCAGCCGATTTATTGGTCGTCTTGGTCGCTCATCGTCAGTTTCGCAGCCTATCTGCAGCGGCCGCCGCTCAACTCATGCGCCATCGACAGGCTTTGGATGCCGTTAACCTGCTCAACCGCGCCGCCTGGGAGAAGGAAGGGTTTCAGGTGCTTAAGGTAGGAGAGGGATTGAGATGATTGGTGCTGTCCCCGCCCTAAAGCCTTCTCTTGAAGGAAAAGAAAGTAACCTTCTCCCCTCCTCTAAGAGAAGAAGTTCTCTCAATGCGAGGTAGATGGGGATGACTCTGCGCGTGCTTTCCGTTTTTGGCACCCGCCCTGAAGCGGTCAAGATGGCGCCGGTGGTGCGCGAGTTAGCCCGTCAGCCAGCGGTGGAATCGCTGGTGTGTGTGACCGCTCAACACCGCCAGATGCTCGACCAGATTCTCAGCCTGTTCGACATCCAACCCGATGTTGACCTAAACCTGATGCGCCCCAACCAATCCTTGGCAGAACTGACCGCGGCGATCTTTACCCATCTCGACCCCGTCCTCAGCCAACTGAAACCGCATTGGATTCTGGTGCAGGGCGATACAACCACCGTGATGGCCGCCGCTTTACTCGGCTATTATCATCGCCTCAAAATCGGGCATGTGGAAGCCGGCTTGCGCAGTGGGGATAAATGGCAGCCCTTCCCGGAGGAAATCAATCGCTCGGTGGTCGGTGTCGTCGCAGACCTACATTTTGCACCCACCGAATGGGCGCGTCAGAACCTGCTCAAAGAGAACGTCCCGGCCGACCGCATTCGGGTGACTGGCAACACGGTGATCGATGCGCTTCAACACGTGGTGAACTTGCCCATGTCACCCGAAGTAGAGGCTTTTTTTCGCCGCTATCGCCTGCCTCCTTACCAACCCTCCGAGCAAACGCGGTTGATCTTAGTCACTGCTCACCGCCGCGAAAACTTTGGTGAGCCTTTGGAAAACATCTGTCATGCCCTGCGCACTTTGGCGGCCGATTACGGGGAAAGTTTGCGCATTGTCTATCCGGTGCACCTCAATCCCAATGTCCAAGAACCTGTTTATCGTTTGCTGGGCGAAGTACCGAATATCACCCTGCTGCCGCCGATGGACTACTTGCCCTTCGTACACTTGATGAAGAATGCCACCCTAATTTTGACCGATTCTGGGGGGTTACAAGAAGAAGCCCCTGGCTTGGGGAAGCCGGTCTTGGTCTTGCGCCGCGTCACCGAACGCCCTGAAGGTGTACAAGCCGGCACAGTGCGCTTGGTGGGCACCGATGCGGATACGATCATCACAGAAACACGCCGTTTGCTCGATGATCCGCAAGCCTATCAAGCCATGGCGCAAGCGGTCAACCCGTATGGCGACGGCAAAGCTGCCCAGCGCATCGTGCAGGCAATCTTGGAAGAAGAAAGGCTTGACTAACTATATGCTGAGCGATCATCCGCCCATTCTGGTTACCGGCGTTCATCGTTCTGGGACGACCTGGGTGGGGAAAATGCTCACCGCCAGCGGAGAGGCGGCCTATATCAGCGAGCCACTCAACGTTTGGCATCGGCGCGGTGTCTTGGCGGTTGATATCCCCCATTGGTATTTTTATCTTTGCGAGGAGAACGAAAGCCAATACCTGCCAGCCTTTCGACAACTGTTGAATTATCAGTATCATTGGGGGAAGGAGATTCTCTCTTTGCGTTCCTTCCATGATTTAGGGCGGATGGCGCGGGATGGCAGCACGTTTTTGCTCGGTAAGTTTCTGCGCCGGCGTCCCCTGCTGAAAGACCCCTTTGCCGCTTTCTCGATCCCCTGGTTTACAGAGCGTCTGGGCTGTCAAGTGGTGGTCACCATCCGCCATCCGGCTGCCTTTGCCAGCAGCCTCAAACGCCTGAATTGGCCCTTTGATATGCAGGACCTGTTGGCACAGCCCCTTTTGATGCGCGATTGGTTGGCGCCTTACCAGGAGCAAATGCTGGCTTGTCTGGCAAAACCGCACGATATCCTTCAGCAGGCGGCTTTGTTGTGGACGATGGTGTATCAGACAATCTGGAGGCTAAAAGAGGAAGGTCATTCGCTTGTGCTGGTGCGCCACGAGGATTTATCGCTCGACCCGCTAGCCGAATTTGAGAAGCTCTATCAAGCTTTGGGCTTGAGCTACTCCGAAAGGGCGCGGCTGCAGATAGCGGCATCGAGCAGTGCGGAGAACCCCAAAGAACTCCAAACGAAAAAACGGCATTCGGTGCGCTTAGACAGCCGCTCGAATCTGATGAACTGGCGCAAAAGACTCACCGAGACAGAAATCGAGCAGATCAAAGCCCACACTTGGGAAATTGCGTCTCACTATTACCGTCCAGAGAGCTGGGAGGGCATCTACCCTTGAAACCGATTGGGTTAGGAGGCACATCCCGGCCGGCAGAGCACCGGCCTCCTTGACCCACCAGGCTCCCCTCGCCCATTGCGAGGAAGCTGGGGGTGAGGGATTTGCTTTCCCCGCAACATTGGGTGGGGCACGTCCACCCTGCGGCAGGCCGTCACAGCGCTGGCGTCTGCGGTTTACATCACGCGCAGTCACAGGCGTCCTCGCCTGCGAGCCTCGACGCTCGAAACTCGCTGGGTGGGGTCTCGATACGGCGGGGAGAGCACCTGCCTGCTCGACCCACGCCTACAAAGCGGGTTGAGTAGCGAGCGCCAGCGTGCGTACCGAAACCCGCACCTTAGGGTCTTGGTACGGGCTGACGCCCTGCTCGACACATGCCCACAAAGCGGGTTGAGCAGCGAGCGCCAGCGAGCGTACCGAAACCCGCACCTTAGGGTCTTGGTACGGGCTGACGCCCTACTTGACCCACGCCCACCAAGCGGGTTGAGTAGCGAGTGCCAGCGAGCTTACCGAAACCCGCACCTTAGGGTCTCGGTATGGGCTGACGCCCTGCTCGACCCACGCCCACAAAGCGGGTTGAGTAACGAGCGCCAGCGAGCGTACCGAAACCCGCACCTTAGGGTCTTGGTACGGGCTGACGCCCTACTCGACCCATGCCCACAAAGCGGGTTGAGTAGCGAGCGCCAGCGAGCGTACCGAAACCCGCACCTTAGGGTCTCGGTCCGGGCTGACGCCCTGCTCGACCCATGCCCACAAAGCGGGTTGAGTAGCGAGCGCCAGCGAGCGTACCGAAACCCGCACCTTAGGGTCTTAGTACGGGCTGACGCCCTACTCGACCCACGCCCACAAAGCGGGTTGAGCAGCGTGCGTACCGAAACCCGCACCTTAGGGTCTTGGTACGGGCTGACGCCCTGCTCGACCCACGCCCACAAAGCGGGTTGAGCTCCGCGAAATCCGCTGCCTGAATTCCCTCATCCCTGGCCCTTCTCCCTAAGGGAGAAGGGAGACCAACGCCCCTCTGCCCTGCGTGGGCGAAAGCCTGGGGGTAAGGGCGCTCCTTGCGATCTTGGTTGGACGGGGGCATTCACCCTGCGAAAGGCATCCGCACTTGACCTCCTTTGGAGTCACAAACGTTCGCGCCTGCACTGGTTGGCGGACAGGGACGTCCGCCCTGCGCGTATGGCGCGATCTCGAGGCGAATAAGCACCCGCTGACCCTGACGATGAAAAAGCGCCTCACCGAACCAAGCCAAAGAGCCGCCGCAGTCATCGGCAATGGTAAAATCAGAAGCGATGGCAGATAATCACCGGTCAACGGACTCACACCTTTTGAGACAAACAGGGGCTCCCCTCGTCTCAATCGTCACCCCTTCGTTTAACCAAGCGCCTTTCCTGGAAGAAACCATTCTTTCGGTTTTAGGGCAAGACTACCCCAATCTGGAATATCTGATTGTCGATGGGGGTTCAACCGACGGCAGTTTGGATATCATCCTTCGCTACGCCGATCGCTTGGCTTGGTGGGTTTCCGAACCCGACCGCGGTCAAACCGAGGCAATCAACAAAGGTTTTGCCCATGCCAAAGGTGAAATTTTCGCCTGGCTCAATTCCGATGACACCTACCTTCCTCACGCTGTCTCGGAGGCAGTTCAATATTTACAACAACACCCCGAAGTCGGTTTGGTTTATGGGGATGCCAATTTTATCGATGA
>QEXX01000035.1 GCA_003130835.1 Anaerolineae bacterium
CCTTGGCTCTGTGAGGGAACAGATACTCGACCCGATGAATTGGGTTTCCAACCTGCGGCCGATGCAGACAAATGCACCAATTTGGCGACCAAGTTGGTCTTCACCCAATACCCGAGCAGCGCTTTTGAAAACCTTCCCTTTGCGCAGCAACCTGTCGTCCGAGCGGAGGATGATGACGGTAATCTTGCAATTACTTACGAGGGCTACATTTTTATCGATCTTGCCAATAATCCGGTTGGGGGTCTGTTACTGCCCGGCCCCTATTACAAAAAGGCTGTCGATGGGGTCGCCACCTTCAGTGGCCTGTACATCAATAAAGCGGGGGAAGGGTACGCCCTCAAGGCCTTTGGGTTGGGTTCGAGCGGTGATTTTATATTAACAGAAGGGGCTGCCTTTGATGTCCTCAAACAATCGGCGGATCTTTCGGTAACAGTGGCGGATAGTCCGGATCCGGTGACTGTTGGGGCAGGGTTGACCTACACTGTAGCTGTGGCGAATGCTGGGCCGCACACAGCGCAGGGGGTAAGCGTGAGCTTGCAACTGCCGGCTGGCTATGTACTTCAGAGCGGCGGTGGAGCAGGTTGGAGCTGCAGCCAGATTGGGAATGTCGTGACCTGCACGCGAACGAGTTTAGGCTTGGGGCAGACGGTGCAGATCACGGTGCAAGGGACGGCACCGGCGCAGGCTGGGAGCATTACAGCGACGGCGACGGTGAGCATGTCGGAGAGCATGGAAGATCCGAACCCGGCGAACAACCAGGCAACAGCGAGCACAACAGTCGTCGAACTGCCGCCCACGGGTCCGTCCTATATCTTGTACTTGCCGTTGGTGCTGAACAATCCAGCGCCATAAGCGACACTCGTCCGAGAAAACCGGAGCGCTCATTTTCATGAGCGCTCCGGTTCATCTTTTTAGTCGCTATGGTTCTGAGGATTCCCGCCTTTTGTTCCTATCTTCGCCCAGAGAACCGAAATTCAATCCCTCGCAACAGGTTCTCCATCGATGCCCTTGCAGGGTTTTTCATTCTACCGGCAATGCCAGAATGAACAACCGTCCCCAATTGGCTTGGCCGTTCTGGGCGATGCAGGTTTGTAAAGTGACGTGTGGGTCACCCATATAGTAGCGGGCGAAAATTTGAGCTGTGGTCAGGATTTCACCGGTTTCAAGGTTTTTATAGTCGCTGATGTTACTGCTGGGTTGTAGGGCTTGGTAGCGGTCGATTTGTTGCACCTGATAAAGTTGAGTTTTAGCATCGTCGCTGACTAAATAGAATTGATCACCCATGCTGATCAGAAAATAATATTGACCGGCATGGGTGTTATGGGCGAGCAATCCAACCACATCTTCTTCAGCCAGCATATATTGGGTTAGCACCTCGTTTTCGGATGAGATGTAGCTATAATTGTTTGGGGGTTGTTGTACGATCCGAGCGGTGAATTTTTCGGTTGATACAAGCCTCGCCAGGCAGAACTCTGCCCACTGGCGATGCTGGCGATAAATTCATCAAGGGTTGGGAAAGTCGCTTCAGGAGTGGGGGTTGGGGAAGGAATCGGAGTGGGGGTCGGATTGGTTGAAGGTGCGTTAGCTGATTGCCCATTGCCGATCACAAGCGGCAGATAGACGGAATAGTTTTCCCGCTCCGCATGGGACACGGAAGGGTTGTTGGGAAAGGTGAGATTTAAGGCGCTAAACAAGACCAAAGCGGCGCTAATCATTCCAACGAGGCGCTTTGTCA
This sequence comes from Anaerolineae bacterium, assembly GCA_003130835.1. Taxonomy (GTDB): domain Bacteria; phylum Chloroflexota; class Anaerolineae; order Anaerolineales; family UBA4823; genus NAK19. The sequence goes on from QEXX01000035.1 coordinate 1,736, forward strand.
TATTTCCTCCTGCATGACAAAGGCGCCCCGACAAGAAGCCGCAGCAAACTCACCATGCCTGGATCAAATACAATCAAAAAGCCCCGACTGCAGACTACAGACGGAGAATGTCTGCGCCTCGGTCGGGGCGGTTCGGTGGGGAAAAATCCCTTTGAATACGGATGGTGAGTGTATTTTTGGTTCATTTCTCGTTTTCGGCAGCCTGGCAATCGTAGACGAGCTTGTCTTTAGACCCATGGCTTTGCGTCGCCGGCTTTCGCCGGGTTTGCCTTTGTCGAACGATGGTTGGTTATTGGCTGGTTCTGCTCTCCAAAGATTCGATAGGTGTTTTCTAAATTTTAACTGCAAATTTTAAAAAAGTTCCTATTATTTTTGTAAGCTTTGAGAATTTGGTGTCTTGTGCTTCTTTCGATGTTTGGTCAGGCAAAACGATGGCTATTTTTGGGCAGGAACTCGGATATCGGTTGCAAGTGATTGTTTTTTTGTTTTGCCCGCTCTACTCCCCTCGCCCGCTGGGAGAGGGGCTAGGGGGAGTCTAACTCCCCTCGCCCGCTGGGAGAGGGACTGGGGGGAGTCTAACTCCCCTCGCCCGCTGGGAGAGGGGCGGGGGTGAGGGGGTAGGCGCGCAGGTGCTCGTTACTCAACCCGCGTTTGTGTCTGCGGGTTGAGTAGGCGGTGTTCTCTCCGCCGTATCGAGACCCAACTTCGTCCTCTCTCCAAGCACCTTAGAGATAGAGTTGAGGCGATCTTGCGAGATCGTTCCATCAGCAAGTTGCACAGGCAGTTTATGATACAATCGGCGCGGGATGGCTGAAGATTGATGGTGTTGGTTAGGAATACTACAATCAAAGGAAGGGCACATGAGACATCATTCGGGGTCTGTTGAAGTCATTACGGGCTCGATGTTCTGCGGCAAGACGGATGAACTCATCCGGCGCTTGCGTAGGGCGACCATTGCCCGTCAGAAGGTGCAAGTTTTCAAACCAGCAATCGATACGCGCTATGCGGCGGAAAAGGTGACCTCCCATGCAGGGACGGAGTTTGTTGCCACGCCGATCCAATCGGCGAGCCAAATTCGCCAATTGCTAGAGGCGGATGTCACCGTTGTTGCTATTGATGAAGCGCAATTTTTCGATGATGAGATTATCCCGCTGGTGCAAGAATTAGCCGATCAAGGGATACGCGTGATCATTGCCGGGTTGGATACCGATTTTCGCGGTGAACCCTTTGGACCGATGCCAGTCCTTATGGCGCAGGCCGAGCGGGTGGACAAATTGCAGGCGATCTGCATGGTCTGCGGTGAACCGGCGACCCGTACCCAAAGGCTGGTCAATGGCCAGCCGGCGCACTACAATGACCCGGTGGTGATTGTTGGGGCAGCCGAACTATACGAAGCGCGCTGCCGCAAACATCATATTGTGCGGAGAGATTAAGCTATGCAAGATTATCATGAGTTTTTAGACGAAATCCTAATCGAAGCGGATGCACTCCAAAAGCGGATTTCGGAATTGGGCGCCGAGATCAGCCGCGATTACGCCGGCGGAGATATTCATCTCATCTGTATTTTGCGCGGTGGGGTGTTATTTTTAGCCGATCTCATGCGCTGTATAACAGTGCCGCTCACCGTAGATTTTATGGCGGTCTCGTCCTACGGTACTGGCGCGCGTCAATCTACCGGTCAAGTGCGCATTACGCTTGACTTACAGAGCGGCATTACCGGGCGAGATGTCTTGTTGGTAGAAGACATTGTGGATAGTGGCTATACCATCGCTTCTGTCATCCACCTGCTAGAGACGCGCCATCCCAAAAGCTTGAAGGTCTGTACATTGCTGGATAAGTTTGAACGGCGCGAGGTCGATGTGCCAATTCATTACTGCGGTTTCCGCATCCCAAATAAGTTCGTTTTTGGATATGGCTTGGATTTGGATGAATACTACCGCAATTTGCCGTTCATCGGTACGGTCAACGCGGCTTTGTATCGTCCGCCGCAAGGGTAGAAATTCGATCTCCGAATGGACTCCTTATTACGACTTCCTGTCCTAGACTCTGTCCGAGCCCTGGCTGGCAGCGCCGCGATTTATCTGGTTGGCGGCGCCGTGCGGGATGCGTTGCTGGGAAAGACGATTACCGATTTCGATTTTGTAGTCTCCGAAAATTCCCTTCAGATTGCCCGCCGGGTCGCCAATGCGCTCTCTGGTGCGTATTATCCTTTGGATAGCCAGCGCCAATATGGACGGGTGGTTTGGAGTTCGCCACAGGGAGAGCGCATAAAACTGGATTTTGCCCTTCAGGTTGGCAACTCCATCGAAGAGGATTTACAACACCGAGACTTTACGGTTAATGCCATTGCTCTTGACCTGCAACGTCCGCAGCGAATCATCGATCCTCTCCATGGAGCTCAAGATATTTTAGCGAAAACTCTGCGGGCTTGCTCGGATGAGGCTTTTCGCCACGATCCGTTGCGGGTGATTCGGGGCATCCGTTTTGCATTAACATTGAACTTTCGAATCGAGCCGCCCACCTGGCGGTCTATGGTAGCAAACGCTCCTGGTTTGGTGACTGTTTCTGCCGAACGAAAAGCTGAAGAACTTTTCCGTCTGTTGTCCTCGCACGCGGTTGCTAGCGGCATTCGCTTGCTCGATCGGGTGGGCGCGCTCCCCTATACCTTGCCTGAATTGCTTACGCTGAAGAGGGTTGAGCAATCCCCTCCTCATCGCCAGGATGTCTATCAGCACACTTTAGCAGTGCTCAATCGGCTGGAGGAAATTTTAGGCGCACTTTGTGAGGCTTTCGATGAGGAGCGTCAGGCGAACCTGGTCATGGGCATGGCTTCCTTGCGCCTAGGGCGGTACCGAGACCGCTTGAGCGAGTACTTTGCAGAACGCTTTACCCCTGAGCGCAACAAACGCGCTTTATTATTTCTAGCGGCGCTCTATCATGACAGCGGGAAAGCCTCAACTGCCAGCAAAGATGAAAAGGGTCAATGGCGCTTCTTCGGGCACGAACGCAGGAGTGCTGAACTGTTCGAGGAGCGTGGGCGGCAGTTGGCTTTAGCCAATGACGAAATCGAATGGGTCAAGATGGTAATTTTGCATCACATGCGTCCCATTCTGTTCACCAATTCCGAAGGATTACCCAGCCGGCGCGCTGTGTACCGTTTTTTTCGTCAAACAGGCGAAGCCGGAATCGGTGTGTGTCTCATTTCGCTTGCCGATCTGTTGGGCATCTATGGCTTTACGCTGCCACCTTCTCTTTGGTCAAAGCATGTGGATGTCATCCGTGAGCTGCTTCAGGCATGGTGGGAAGAAAAACAAACCAAAATCTCGCCTTCACCCTTGCTGAATGGCAATGAGGTCATGCAACGCTTTGGATTGAAACCAGGCCCGCTGATCGGAAAGGTGCTAGAAGGGGTGCGCGAAGCCCAAGCGGCCGGCGAAGTTCAATCCAAAACCGATGCGCTACGCTTGGCAGAGCAGATCATCCATGCCGAGCAGCTTGAGTCTCAGGGTTAGGGATTAAGGGAACAAGACCTCGAGGACCGGCAGATAATGACAGCGGCAGCCCAGCGGATGCGAGCATCCTTCGATGGGCAGGCGAGGTACCTCATGTTTGGGATAAGCGCCTTCTAATTCCCGGCAGGCTGGACAGCAATCTTGAGCTACACTCACCCTGACCAATGAAATGCGATCATTGGCGAGCATCCGTTTCAAGGCTTGGGCGGTTTCAGAATACTCGCTGAGGTCTGCCTGACAATTCTCACAGTGAGTGGCCGTGTCTGGCGATGAAGCGTGACAGAGAGAACAAATTTGCACGGTTTTTCTCCTTTGCGAAGATTTGCCCTAATTTTAATCCAAATCCCTGTGCGGCGAAGGAGGATCACCCCTTTTTTGTTCGGAGAATCATTAATTGAGTCCACTGCAAAAAAGGTATCGGACCACAAAGACACAAAGTCACGAAGTTTTCATTATTTTAATGTCTTAGCGCCTTTGTGTCTTCGTGGTGAACAGGCTTTTTTCAGTAGAGTCATTATCTGACGTTACGCAGTTTATTCGTGCCGCGACATTCATGTCGCCTGAATCCACGAGATAAATCTCGTGCTACCGCGTAAGCGACATGCATGTCACCTGAAACCACGAGATAAATCACTGCAAAAAAGGTATGGGACCACAAAGACACAAAGTCACGAAGTTTTCATTATTTTATTGTCTTAGTGCCTTTGTGTCTTCGTGGTGAACAGGCTTTTTTCAGTAGAGTCATTATTAAGAGGCTCTGCCCCCCATCTTGCATTTCAAGAGGGGGGCAGTCGGGAGAGGGGGAGGCGAATTGGCACCTGTTCGAGGAGAAGAACCCAATCGCTAACCTGAATCGCGAGAATAGCTCAGTTGAGGCTTGAGGCGCAAGGAGTGGCGCGCTTTTTGCCGATCCAAGCGGGGCTTGTTTAACAAATCTTGGCAAATCGCCGCAATCCGTTGTGCCGATTTCCCTCCGTTTTGAATTGGCAAAAGGCGTTTGAGTGCTTGCACATCCAAATAGGAATACACTTCCTTACCAAGAAGTAAACCGACAAAGGTAACCGTCGAATATTGAGTGATCAGGACTTCACAATTGGCGATCATTTCATAGACATTTCCCTCGCTTAGAATCAAAGCTTCGGGAAGCAAGCGTTGTATTTCAAATAGGGCGCGTTTGTGATTTTCGTTGGGATGAAGTTTGACGATGATTGGTCGCCCGTTTGCGATTTGTTTGACCTGTTTCAAAAAATATTGACGATCATCAGGCTTAAAGGTCTCACGAGCACTAGAGGTAGCTACTAACACATATCCTTTGAAGGGGAAGTCATTGTTTTGGTAAGCTTTGACGTTATCAAAGTTTGGTATGCCCGTAACGATTAATTTGTGAGGTTTGACTCCCTTGCGAATGAATTCATCGCGGTAGCCTTCGGAAGCGACGCAAAAGACCTCATATTGATCGGATAAGCCAGTCGCAGCGGTATTGGCTAGATAACGCGGCAATTTGAGATACTTAACCAAGATGAAGGTCCAGTCTTCGGGTTCCATAATGCCTTCCTGAACCAGAACCGTTGGAGTCTTGCGCACAATTTTCTGAGTGATCAGATCGGTGCAGGTGACCACCAGATCGTAGCTTCTGGCTTTACCGGCGTAGTCGATGGGTAAGTTGTGGGCAACAAGGTATCGCAGGGTTTGTTGTCGGTGACGCCCACCGAGGATCGTAAAATTCAGAAAACCGCTCTTTGCCAGTATAGATAGTGGTGCATCTGCAAAGAAAGGCGTGAAATAGGCGTTAACTCCTTCCAAACGTTGCGCAATTTGATGCATCATGGTGGTTTGATTAAGCGAACCACAAATAAACAGGACGTCGCGGTTCATGCAGAGGCCTCACTAGATAACCAGTTTGGCGCGCCCTAGACGCATGGGTTGCATTGGATGAGGATTCCAGCGCACCCAGCCAAATTTCTTAAGCAGGAAGAATTCCAACCAAGAGGGAATGACCAGCCAAGGCGTAGCATGACGAGTGCAGATGGCGCGCGTCTGATGAGCTTCTAAGGCGCGTCTTAAATCTTGAGCGGTGTGCCCTGCAAACTCGGTTTTACCGAACCCAATCGTTTGTAGAATATGCGAGTCGCTGTTTGCAACTGCCGCGACCGGCAGCGATGCCGCCAGAGCCGTAGCGAGGAAATTACTGCCTTGGTGGAAAAGCCCACCATTAATTGCCTCGATACCAACCAACACTTGAGCAACGTCCGCATGGCGCAATGCACTGCGGATTGCTTCGGCCGATAAACTCGGAGAGCCGGCTGCCATTGGATGAGCAGCGATACACAGTCCACCCAATTTCCCTACATAGCGCACTGTGTCCACCAACGACATGCCAACCGGAATTTTTTCACGGATAAATAGGGCTAACAGGTGTCCTTCTGCGGTTGAGACCTCGCTGCCGGGGATGACTTCGATCCCATATTGGTGAGCGATTTGTTCTGCGCGCAGGGCGCCGATAATTTCGTCGTGATCGGTGATGGCAATCACGTTTAGATCGGTTTTTTCAACCACATACTTTAAGATCGCTGAGATCGTTGCGGTGCCATCCCAACTGTAGGTTGTGTGAATATGCAGATCAGCGAAACCCATTGTTGCTGTTCTCCTTTCAAGAGTAACTTTATCAGATTAACTTTAAGAGCGTGTCAAAATGCGATTAAGTTTTCTTCGCATTCATGCTAGGATTTCTTAATCAACTGCAGGTTATGTTAAGGAGTTTAAGCTGTGTTTTGAACCGTGATCTATAGGTGAGAGGGGTGCTTAGCTTGATCTTGAATTGAACAGAGAAGTTCACCCTTTGGGATGGAACCGCCCGTTTCGTCGTTTCCTGTGCACCGCAATCGCAGGCGGAGACGCTTGCGGAATTGGGTTGGCGAAGACCGGCACTCTCCTGACTGAGAGCACAGGTGCTCCCGATTAAACTCGCTAGGCGAGTAGGGGCTTTCACTCAACCCTAAAAGCTGAGCTGATTTGCAGGCTAGCAGGCCTACAAACCTTTATTGAACAAGAGCATTCCCTATGCGGGTTGTGATTTTAGGAAATATACTTGCTTGCAGCGTGCAGTGGTTTGGAAGACTTCTGCTCTTGAATACGCGAATCAAGCCTCCCTTTCAGATCGGCAAATGAAGCTGTCCCCTCTCTGACTTCTTTATGGGTTGGGGGCAGGGGTGTGAGAACGCCGCGTCAGACGTTTGAGATGAGCAGCAAGCACACTGCCTGGCACGGGTTTGATCAGGTATTCATCAATGCCTTGATCGAGGGCTTTGGCAATCAGTTCTGGTTTACTAACCGCGGATAGGACGATAATCGGAACCTCACTGAAAGAGCGAATCCGAGCAGCAACATCCCAACCATCCATGCCAGGCATGAGCAAGTCCAGCACGACAATATCTGGCTGCCATTCCCGACAGAGTTGAATGCCATCTTGCCCGTTGGAAGCGCTAGCCACGGTAAATTCCTTTGGCTCAAGGATTAGCTTTAGCGCTTCGCATAAGGCAAGGTCATCATCGATGATCAGCACTTTTTTGGGTTTGTCACTCTGCACGTTACTTTCTTCTCCAAGTTTGCAAATCGGGATTTGTTTGGATGCAACTTACGTTCTCTATTATGCATGGTTTTCAGAAGTTTGAACCTTACAAAAACTTTACAGCTTATTAATGGCAATTTTATGGAGCTTCGCATGCCGATCCATATCCTTTCCCCTCGAAAATCATGCCCTGTCATGGCTTGGAGCAAACGTCACTTGCATGGAGCATCATTCGGCGATATGATTAAGGCAGAATGGTAGATGCTTTTATTTGTCCGAGATGTCATCAGCCGCTGCGCACAGAAGATCGTTTTTGTCAACAGTGTGGGTTAGACTTGGCGATTGAAGCAACTATCGGTGAGTTGCTGGCAGAGTATAATCTCCCTGCGGGAAGCGAAGTGCCCTTGGAACCCGAAATTCTCATCTCCCGTTTGGGAGAAACGTTGGTGGCACAAGGAAAAATCAGCCCACAACAACTTGAAATCGCCTTGAAGTACCAAGCCGATCAGAACGCGCAAGGCCGGTTGGTGCGCCTCGGTCAAGCTTTGGTTGAATTCGGGTTCTTGGACGAATCTAGCTTAGATGAAGCGATTACCCTTCAAATTCTTCAACTGCAACAAGCGTTAAAGCGAGCTAACCAAGAATTAGAGCGACGGGTAGAACAGCGCACCAAAGAATTGCGCCAGGCTCTCCTGCGAGTGAGTGAGCTTAATCAGGTCAAAGCGAATTTTATTGCCAATGTTTCCCACGAATTGCGCACCCCGCTTGCCTTGCTTCGAGGCTACTTGGATATGATGAAAGAGGGTGCTTTTGGAGAGATTACCGACGAACAAGCACAAGTTTTGGACGCTCTGTTGCGTTCGGCAACCCGCCTTGAAAAATTGATTGATGACCTGCTCTTGTTTGCCTATGCCGAGCGGGGTGAACTTACGCTTACCTTATCTAAGGTTCGCTTGCAGGAAATTGCCGGTCAGATTGTGGAAAGTCATCGTTATGCAGCCCAGGCGAAGGGCATCCGACTAGAAGCCCGAATCGAGCAGGATTTGCCATCTGTGCATTGTGATCGTGAGCGGATCGCTTGGGTGATGAGTGAGTTGATCAACAATGCGATTAAGTTTAGCTCGTCTGGCGGTAAAGTATCCATCACTGTTTACCATCAACAAGGTTTAATCACGGTTGCGGTTCAAGATCAAGGAATTGGCATACCCGCCAAACGGTTACAAGAAATCTTTGAACCCTTTCACCAGTTGGATGGTTCAACAACCCGCCGCTATGGTGGCACTGGTTTGGGCCTGGCATTGGCAACTCGGATTTTAGAAGCGCATGGTTGCCAGTTGCGAGTAGAATCAGAAGTGGGAAAAGGTTCCTTATTTGAGTTTTCACTTCCGGCTCTCGAAGAGGAGCATTTCAATGGATCGAGCAGATAGCGAAAAAATCAACCCGGCTACTTTACGTCCTGAAGAGCTAGAAGCGGTCTATGCCATCAGTCGCGCTGTCGCTCTGGCAGAGAACATTGATTCGGCTCTAGATGAAATTATCCGTCTTGCACGGCCGGTATTTATCTTCGATAACATGGTGTTATTTCTGCGCGGCAAGGAACTTCTTGAGCCGGCTTATGCACGTGCCATTGGGCGAGGTCGCTTCAAAGAAGCCGAATTATCGTGGGGAGAAGCTACGGCTTACGAAGTGTTACAGACGGGTCGCTTGTTATCTCGGATTGAGGAAGGCGGAGAAGAGATCACCGATCGCACCCGCTTTCGTTTTTTATTAGGCTTGCCTTTGTATCTGGAAAATCATCTTGAAGGAGCGTTGGTCTTCATCCGCTTCGGTGGCCCCCCCTATACGCCTGACCAAGTGCGATTGTCGGAGTTCATTGCCGGTCTGGTGGCACAGCTAATTGGGCATGATCGCTTGGTGAAGCATATCGCTCACCTAGAAGCCGAACGGAAATTGAATCAACTTCAAGAGGATTTTATTGCAACTGTTTCCCATGAATTACTGACACCGCTCGGTTTTATTAAGGGGTATGCAACGACTCTGCTCAGAGAGGATATAGAGTGGGATGACCAAACAAGGCGAGAATTTTTGACCATCATCGATGAAGAATCCGATCGTCTAAGAGAGTTGATTGAAAATCTAATGGATTCTTCTCGACTTCAAGCGGGGACTTTAAAAATGAGTTTTCAACCTCTGCGGCTAGATGCATTTTTGCGCGATGTCGTCATGCGGGCATTATCCTTGCATGATAACATTCAAATCGAGCTACAAAATGGTTTGCCCGAACTGCGCATTATGGCGGATGCAAGCCGTCTGGCGCAGGTATTTGATAACCTCTTGACGAATGCCAGCAAATATGCGCCTAACTCAACCGTGAAGATTTCTGTTATCGAGGAACAACAGTCAGTACATATCACATTGAGCGATAACGGTCCAGGCATTGCTGCAGAGCATTTGCCATCGTTATTCAAACGTTTTTATCGGGTTCCAAACCCGGATAAAAATGTGCGCGGCACCGGCTTGGGATTATTCATCTGTCGCCAAATAGTGAATGCTCATAACGGTGAAATCTGGGCTGAATCAAAGGTTGGCGAGGGGACTACGTTCCACATCCGTTTGCCTTATAACCAACAACAAGCGGATCAAGTTTTGTCCTTAAGGGAGAGTAACCAATGACCACGAAAATCTTGATTGTCGATGACGAGCCTCGCTATTTACGTCTGATGGAGGCGAATTTGATCACCGAAGGCTATATTGTGATTAAAGCGACCAACGGTCAAGAAGCGGTTGATAAAGTGGCTAAGGAACAGCCCGATTTGGTACTCTTGGATATCATGATGCCGGTCCTAGATGGCTTTGCTGCTACTGAGCGCATTCGTGAGTTCTCTAGTGTGCCGATTATTGTCGTTACTGCCCGGGGCGAAGAGAGCGCCCGTGTGCGGGGCTTGGATTTAGGCGCCGACGATTATATCGTCAAGCCGTTTTCAGCAACGGAACTTCTGGCACGTGTGCGCGCAGTTTTACGCCGTGTAAAAACAACGACTACAACCCAACAGGCGCTCTTCTTTCATGGCAACCTCAAAATTGATTTTGCCAAAGCTGAAGTGTATCGGAATGACCGTTTGGTATTCTTGTCGGCAACTGAATATCGCTTATTGTTGCAGTTTGCCCATAATTTAGGTCAAGTATTGACATCGGAAGAGCTGTTAACCAGTGTTTGGGGTCCCGAATATCGGGAGGACAAGGAAATTCTCTGGGTGAGCATCTCGCGTCTGCGTCAGAAATTAGAAGATGACCCCAAAAATCCGGTTCATATTGTGACTCGCTCAGGGATGGGATATTCCATGCCGGTGTGGGAGGCATAAAGCATGAGCACGCGTTACGACGAGAAGGGAAAATTTTTTACCGACCGCGTGACCAAAGAACAAATTCCGGTGATGATCCAAACCATCTTTGGCCGCATTGAAGGTTTTTTCTATGTGATGGCTGGAGCAAGGTTGAAGGACGAAATCAATAATGCTGAGCAATTTATTGCCATCACCAATGCCAAAATTTACGATTTGAACGGCGAATGCGAAGTGCTGTGTGAGTTTCTCAGTCTAAATCGAGATCATATTGTTTGGCTTGCCCCACAGTCCGAAGTTCGTTTTCCTTCTGAGTAGGTGCTTTTTATGAGCGAAACAACCAACTCTCAACGCGCACTTTCCGCCCAAAACTACCTAGCCTTTAAGCAGTATCTGATTCAAAAACTTCAACAACAAGGCGGTTTTGCCCTTTTTGACCGCAATGCTACCTATGCTCTAATTGAGCAAGCCATTCAAAAAGCGGGAGTCAGTGTCAATGGCTCACTCAAAGAGCGTTGGTTCGAGAGGTGTTTGATGAAGTGTTCGGTCTGGGGCCTGCACAACCGTTTCTCGATGATCCGCAGGTGACTGAAATTATGATCAATGGAGCAAAACGGGTATATGTCGAGAAAAAAGGCATCATTTATAAAACAGATGTACAATTTGAAAATGATCAACAAGTGCTGCGGTTGATCGAGCGGGTAGTGCACCCCTTGGGCAGACGCATTGATGTCGATCACCCGGCGGTGGATGCACGCCTGCCCGATGGCTCCCGTTTTAATGCGGTCATCCCGCCGGTGGCAATAGATGGGCCGTCAGTAACGATTCGCAAATTCTCACGCGAAAGGTTAACAGTGGAAAAGCTCATCGAATTTGGGTCGCTCACCCCTGCGGTGGCAGAGTTCTTACAAGCCTGTGTGGTAGCCCGTTTGAATATTGTTATCTCCGGCGGCACTGGCTCAGGAAAGACAACCCTGCTGAATATCCTCTCTTCTTTTATTCCAGAACATGAGCGCATTGTGACCATTGAAGACGCGGCTGAACTTCAGTTACATCAGGAGCATGTTGTCCGTTTAGAGACCAAACCGCCTGATCTAGAAGGCAAAGGAGAAGTGCGCATCCGTGATTTGGTGCGTAATGCCTTGCGCATGCGCCCGGATCGAATCGTGGTTGGCGAATGTCGAGGCGGGGAAGCCTTAGATATGCTGCAAGCGATGAACACGGGCCATGATGGCTCCTTGACCACCATTCATGCGAACACACCCCGAGATGCGCTCTCGCGCTTGGAAACCTTAACCCTCATGGCAGGCATGGATTTGCCTTTACGCATTGTTCGTGAACAGATTGCTTCAGCCGTGGACTTAATCATTCAAGTATCCCGTTTGCGCGATGGATCGCGTAAAGTCACCCAAGTGACTGAAGTGGTTGGCATGGAGGGCGATACGATCGTATTGACCGACATCTTTAAGTTCACTGAAGTCGGCAGTGATCAGGACGGAAAGGTACTCGGCGAGCTGAAACCCACGGGCATGCGTCCATTATTTATCCAGCGGCTTGAGCTGGCCGGATTTAAGTTGAGACCCGAAGTCTTTGGAGTCAATTTGGCAGACATCTTGTCCAGTGGTCGGCGGCAGAGTGGACGTGGGTAGTCCAAATAGCTTGAGTTTCGTAAGATATAATTTGCTTAGGTCGATGCTTTTGATCGCTGAAAAAAGCCGAAATTATTCCTGTTTCAGAGGCTCCGTCGTGTCAGCCGGGTTTCGCGTTTTGGTCGGCTTGAAATCCCATGATAACGAAATCCTCCATCTGGAACAAGGCGAAGAAAGAACAGGTGAACTATGAAAATTGATCCCCGATCGATTGCCATTCGAGGCCGTAAATTAGGAGTGCTGCTGAGAGATGCTCGTCTGGCAGCGCAAAAGAGCTTGGAAGAAAGCGCGCGGTTTCTGAATATTAGTCCTGTGGTCTTAGAAGCTTATGAGCTGGGTAATCTTCATCCGTCTTTACCAGCTCTCGAAGCTTTGGCGGCGTTTTATCGGGTTCCCCTATCGCACTTCTGGGGAACGACGCTCTTAACCTTGCATCAAAATCCTCTTTCGCCAGAAAAGCAAGGTATACTCGGCGAGATTCGCCAACGGATGATTGGTGTTTTGTTACGGAAAAGTCGTCAGGAACAGGGAGTCAGCTTGCAAGAGCTTGCTGAACAAGTAGGGATTGAGGCTGAGCAACTTGAACGCTATGAGTTAGGAGAAGATGCTGTTCCTTTGCCCATCTTAGAGGCTTTAGCGCATGTCTTGAATCTAAAAATTGAGATGTTCTGGGATCAGAAGAGAGGGAAAGAGACCTTCCCAATCTACGATCCAAAGTGGGAAGCGTTTCAAGCTCTACCGGAAGAGCTAAGGAGCTTTGTTTGTAAACCGATCAATCGTCCATATCTCGAACTAGCCCAACGATTAAGCGAAATGTCAGTTGAAAAATTGCGTGCTGTTGCCGAAGGTTTGTTGGAGATCACATTATGAGCCAAAATCCCGCTGCAAGAACACTCGCCCAATCCGCTGAAAAGGCCTTCCGCGAAGGTCGCTACACGGAAGCGGTTGATGGTTTTAAGGCAGCCGCCATGGCCTATCAAGAGCAAGGAGATGTGATTTTAGCGGCTGAGATGTGGAATAATTGCGGCGTTGCCTGGGTGCAACTTGGTCGGGGAGAAGAAGCACTTGGGGTAGTTCAGCCTACGTTGTCTATCTTAGAAGAGCAGGGGGATGTGGAGCGATTGGGAATCGCTTACGGTAATTTGGCATCAGCTCTGGAAGCCTGCAGCCGTTATGACGAGGCGCAAGAAGCTTATCTGCGCTCGGCGGAGCTTTTAGAAAAATGTGGCAAAGCGGAGCTGCGGCTTCATGCCTTGAAAGCGCTCTCCCAATTACAGCTTAAGCAAGGAAAGCAGTTTCAAGCCTTAGCAACCTTTCAATCGGCTTTGGAAGATGCACCAAAATTGAGCTTGAAACACAAAGCTCTCAAAAAATTAATCGAAATTCCTTGGAAGTTATTGCCAAAATAAGGTGATTGTCCGCCCAGCTTTGCCCTCAGACCGACCCTATTTAGCCAGTTTGCTTTATTACGAGCAAGCGGTTCACCGTCATTTGGATTGGCGTCCTTTATTGGATTGGCTGGGGCATGCTCCATTTGGGGTGCTTGAAGAAAATGGGGTGATTCAAGCTGCCTTGGCCTGTCCCTCGGATCCGCCAGAAATTGCTTGGATTCGATTGTTCGCGGTTGGTTCAGGGCTTCACCCTAAGGAGGCCTGGAAACAACTCTGGCAGTTTGTGATGGAGCAAGGCTTTGAAGGTCAGGACCCTGTTCCAATTGGAGCGATACCACTCAATGGTTGGTTTCAAAGTTTATTGGAAGAGAGTGGCTTTAAGCGACACAACGAAGTCGTTGTATTGATTTGGGAGGTCGATGATCCTCGCCAACCCATGGGCGGTTCTTTCTTCCGAATTCGCAGCATGGTAAAAACTGATCTGCCTCAGGTAGCGTGGGTAGATCAACAATCCTTTCCATCACCATGGCAAATCTCAGAGAAGGGTCTTCGGGCGGGATTTGAGCAAGCTTTCATGGCGGTGGTCGCCGAAAACGCAGACGGCATCCTTGCTTATCAAATCAGCACGGCCATGAATGATAGCGCCCATTTAGCCCGTTTAGCGGTATTGCCCGCTTACCAGAAGCGAGGTATTGGCGCTACTTTAGTCAAAGACTTGCAAGCTCATTGTTTTCGCCAAGGCTTGCGCTCGCTAACAGTTAACACCCAAGCGGATAATTTGGCTTCTTTGCGTTTATATTCAAAGTTGGACTTTCATCCAACTGGTGAAAAATATCCCTTATATCTGTTCGAGAGGTAGCCTTGAACGAAACTACGTTTCCTTTTCAAACGTTTGATGGGATCACCCTCTTGGGTCGTGAGTGGCGGTTCACCGACCAGGCGCAAGCAGTGGTTGGGCTGATCCATGGGCTAGGGGAGCATAGCGGCCGCTATACCCATGTTGCCGAACGGTTTGCGAAAGAGCAGATTGCGATGATCGCTTTCGATCTGCGCGGCCACGGCCGTTCAGAAGGAAAACGCGGCGATGCGCCTTCTTTTGAAGCCTACATGGAGGACTTGCAAGCGTTTCAAAAGCAAATTGAAGCGCGCTTTGGAGCAACACCCTGTTTCCTTTACGGACACAGTATGGGTGGGCTGTTGCTGCTAAATTATCTTATTCGTTACCAGCCGAAAATCCGCGGGGCAGTCGCCTCTGCTGTCGGGTTGCACACACCCCTAACCCAGCAAAAGTTGAAAATGGCATTGGTACAGACTTTGAGCCGTTGGATGCCTACACTGGGTCTGCCCAGTGGTTTAGATGCCAATGCTATCTCACGAGATCAGACCGTCGTTCAACGCTATAAACATGACCCCTTAGTGCATGGCGTTGTAACCTTACGTATGGCACAGTCTACGATTCCAGCCATCGATTTCGTCTTTCGCCATGCGGATCAGATAGACGTGCCGTTGTTGATTCTGCATGGTACAGCGGATCAACTGACCTTTCCAAGCGGCAGTCAGGAGCTTGCCCAGCGAGTGCGTACAGCCAAACTGATCTTGTTTGAGGGTTTGGCGCACGAATTGCACAACGAACCCGAAAAAGAAATGGTGTTCCAAGCGGTTTTAGGATGGATGAAGGACTTGGCGTTCAGAGATGCAACCCCTGACAGTTCGTAAGCTAGCCATTTTGAGCGTTATTTTATCGGTATTGTGCTTTCTACCGCTGATCTGTGTTTTGACCCCCTACGCTTATTTTCAAGTGTTGGATATTGTGTTACCAAATGTACGGGTTGGATCGGTGGCAGTCGGGGGACTATCGCTCAATGAAGCAACGGAAAGGATTGATCAGTTTTACAATCAACGCCGCCGCATACCGGTTACAGATGGACTACGGGTGTGGTATTTTGCTCCGGTGGAACTCGGTCTGTTAGTGGATGCGTCGCGTTCGACCCAGCGGGCATTTGAATATGGTCATGAGCCAAATATCCTAAATAATCTTAGCGCCTTTCTCCGAAGTCTGAGCACGCCAGTGACGTTCTCGCCCGTCACCATTTTAGACACCAACCAGGCTGCCCGCCGCCTTCGACAGCTCAATGAAGAAGCTCGTCAGCAACCCAAGCCACCTACTGTCGTTGTTGAGCAAGGTCAAATTAAGTGGATTGAGGGTGAGATGGGGTACGAAATTAACATCGAAGATACACTCCATCAAATGATCGCTGATCCGTCCGGCATTATGCAACGGGGGGAATTAAAGTTATCGCTCAAACCAATCCCTCCTCCTACCATCGATACGACTGAAGCGCATTCACAATTAGAAACTTTTCTCCAACGCGCAGCAAATCTCATGGTCTATGATCCGATTAAAGATGAATGGCTGAAACTACCTATTTCTCAGGAGATGGTTAGTCGTTGGGTTGAGGTGCAAGTTATCGATCAGAAGGCATCTTTGCGCTTGAGCGAAGAGAAAATCAAGTCCGACTTGAATGCTCTAGGGGAGACTCTAGGCGACAATCGCTATTTGAATGCTGAAACGATAGCACCTTTGGTCGCTCGGCAAATCGAGAGCGGAGCACCCGTATTTATGCGGGTCAATTACAAGCCGACCACTTATGTTGTCCAAGCCGGAGATACGTTATTAAAGATTGCTTGGAAACTGGGCTTTCCAATGTGGAAAATCCTTGAAGCCAATCCAGGCATAGACCCGGATCGATTGTTGGTTGGTCAAGAGCTATCCATCCCTTCCAAAGATGAAATGTTGCCGTTAGAAATCGTTCCCAATAAACGCATTGTGATTAGCATTAGCAAACAACGGTTGACGGTTTACGAAAACGGTAATCAAATCAAAAAGTTTGTCATCAGCACGGGGATTGATCGTTCGCCGACCCAGCCTGGAGTTTTTCAGGTGTTGACTCACAAGGCAAATGCGTATGCCTCGGTGTGGGATTTATACATGCCCAACTTTTTAGGGATTTACGAAGCCTGGCCTGGCTTTATGAACGGCATCCATGGTTTGCCGACCCTTTCCAACGGCACGCGTTTGTGGGCGAATGTGTTAGGCCGGCCTGCATCGTATGGGTGTATTATTTTGGATCTTCCCGATTCGAAATTTTTATATAACTGGGCGGAAAATGGGGTTGTGGTTGAAATTCTGCCTTAGGTGTCTTTGACGAAATTTTCCGGCATCAGTACGGCGACCACTTGTCCTCGGGCACACAATTCACCGTTAGCTGTGAGGGTTGTGTGGACAACAACTTTTCGTTCCTTGACTTCAACGATTTGAGCGCGTAGTTCTAACGTTGGTCCCAAAGGAGTGGGGCGAAGATAATCCACTTTGAGTGAGGCAGTAACAAAGCGCGGCGCCGCTTCCTGCTCTAGGTCGATTTGTTTAGATTTCGCATAGGCGGCAGCTGCACTGCCGGTGCTATGGCAGTCAATCAGGGAAGCGATTAATCCGCCATATACATATCCCGGTATTGCAGTGTGGTATGGCTTAGGTGTGAAATGACAAACCAATTCCTCGCCTTGCCAGTAGCTCTTGATTTGATGCCCATATTCGTTGAGACGGCCACACCCATAACAGTAACTGAGTTGATCGGGATAGTAGTCTTGAATAGCTTTTTCGCTCACGTTGTCTCCTTTGGGGGTTCTTGAATTGGTCTGACAAACAGGCGAATCCCCTGTTTACCGGTGATTTCGACCCGCGTACCGACGGGAATGGGTTGCTGACCCGGCTGCAGTTCGGCAGTCCACAATTCTCCGCCCACTTGAACGCTGCCAACAGGGTTAATAGCGGCTTTTACTTCTCCATGTTTGCCGATCACGCTTTCGATCCCCATTTGTACTGCAGTGCGTTGGGTCCGTAGGGCAAAAAGCAGCATGCCCACGAACAGAAGGCCTAAGGCCGTGGACGTTACAACCACTAAGGGGATAGAGATGCGTTGAAAGGAAGGCACCCCAGGTGAGTTAAATAACACCAGCGCACCGATGATCAAAGAAGCAATGCCGGCCGCTGTCAACCCGCCGAAGGTTGGTGTGTTGAGTTCAAGGATAAAGAGCACAAAGGCAATGATAATAAAGATGATCCCAAACCAATTAACCGGCAAAACTCCCAAGCCATATAGAGCTAAAGCGACACAGACAACGCCAATAAAGCCAGCGACCCAGCCGCCTGGGCTATAGAGTTCGATAATGATGGCTTGTACTCCGATGGTCAACAATAAGAAAACAATGTTTGGATTGGTCAAGATTGAAAGGATTTGTTCTATCAGGGAAGGGGAAATACGCTCAGTCATGACACCGGTGGTTTGCAGCGTGCGCGGCCCCTGCGGCATCTGGACGCTAAATCCGTCCATTTGGCGAATCAGATCAGCCAAGTCGGTGGCGATAAAATCGACCAAGCCGACTTGTAAGGCCTCGTTGGCTGAGACGGCGATGGCCGATTCGATGGTTTCTTCAGCTAATTTGACCGCCTCTTCACCCCGACGCTCGGCGAGGGTGCGCACGGTTGCTTTGAGCATGTTTTTAACTTTGGCTTCCATAGTTTGCCCAAGCTCTTGCCCTTCTGCACCGACTGGGCTAGCAGCCCCGATGGTCGTTTCAGGCGCCATGGCGGCGATATGCCCGGCTAAGGTGATTAGGGTGCCTGCCGAAGCAGCCATTGCTCCGCGCGGTTGAACGTATACAACCACCGGCACTTGGCTCTCGCGAATGTCTTGAATCATGGTGTTAGTGGTATCTACGCTTCCGCCCGGGGTATTGAGTTGAAAGATCAGCGCTAGGGCGTTGCGCCGTTCTGCCAGTTGAATACCGCGCCGGAGATATTCACGCATAGCGGGAGTGACCGGCCCGTCAGCCGTTAACACATAGATAATCGGCACATTGGTTTGTGCTTGGTGGATGTCGGTTGGTAGGAAACCGATCAAAAGGATTCCCAAGATTACCAGCCAAAGATATTTTCTCATGCCCAACGTCCTTTCACCTAAGGCTATTATAACGGGCTATGGTTAGAAATCTATAAAACCCGCTGATCTCTTACGTTTTTTAGAGATGGCTGAATCTTCCCCCGAACACTCAGGCGACGCGGCACCTTGATGGGTCTGGATAGCTGTTAGAACTCTCCAGAGAGGTAAGCGCGAGTCCGTTCATGTTGCGGATTATTGAACACTTGGTGAGCAGGCCCGGCTTCAACAACTCTGCCCATATACATAAAAATGACGTAGTCTGCCAGACGACGCGCTTGCCGAAGGATATGCGAGACCAAAACAATGGTATATCGTTGCTTTAGTTCAATCAACCGCTTTTCGATGTGCTGAGCCGAGATCGGATCGAGGGCGGAGGTAGGTTCGTCTCCTAGAATGATCTCGGGTTCAACAGCTAAACCTCTTGCTAAACAGAGGCGTTGTTGTTGTCCAATTGACAATTGGGAAGCAGGGGCGTGTAGGCGATCTTTGACTTCTTCCCATAAGCCGGCTACCTGTAGATAGTGTTGCACAGCTTGGTGGAGTTGGCCACGAGAATGCAAGCGATGAATTCGTATTCCGTAGGCAACGTTATCGAAAATGGACATCGGCAGTGGGTAAGGCCGTTGGGCAAGTAAGCCGCTCTTTTTGCGCACTTCGGTTACATCTACGGATGGGGAGTAAATATTTTCTCCGTCAAGAAGAACCTTGCCTTCAATACGGGCGTTCTCCTCCAGTTCAATGAAGCGATTGAGGCATTTGAGCAAAGTCGTTTTTCCGCATCCTGAAGGACCGATGATCATCGTGATTTGGTTTCGGGGGATGACGATCGAAACATCTTCTAAGGCTTGAGTTGAGCCGTAATAGGCGTTTAGGTTTTGGGTTTCTAGATGAGGGATGATTTCACTCATAGAATTTCTCCAACGGAATCAATGGATTGAGAACCGATCGAGATAATGCGCTAACCAGCGTGAAGAGAGACTGATTCCCAATACAATGATCGTTAAGATCAACGCGGCGGAGTATGCCCGTTGTTGAACTTCTGGGAAAGGAGTTCCGAGTTGAAAAAAGACAGCTAGCGGTAAGGAAGCTGCGGGGCTGAACAGCGAATTTGGTATGCGATCGGTGTAACCAGCCGTGAATAAGACGGAAGCAGCATCCCCAATGCCGCGCCCAAATGCCAGTAAAGCAGCCGTTGCTAAGCCTGGCAGGATTTGTCGGGTAACGACGAAGAAAGCGGTTTCTAAGTTGGTTGAGCCTAAAGCATAGGCAGCGCGGGGCAGATCTGGTGGCAAGCGGCGAATCACTTCATCCATTGCACGCGCCATAATCGGAAATTCCAACAATGCCAGGGTCAAAATACCGCCTAGCAAGGAGGCTCTCCAACCGAGAAAGATCATCACGGTAAAACCAAATGCTCCATAAACAATGGATGGAATGCCCCAAAGAATATCCAAGGACAACCTTACCAAATCAGCCCATAAGGATTGTGAGAGATAGATATTAAGAAGTAATGCCAACGGAAAAGCGAACAACAGGGCAATCAAGGTGCCTCCGAGGGCAAGGTAGAGTGAACCGATGATCGCATTCAGGATGCCCCCCTCTTTGCCTAAATAGAACCCGCCTTTGGGAGTTTGGGAGATCATTGCCCAGCTTAGGGAGGGTAATCCTTTTGCTACAATCGTATAGAGAATGAGCAGTAAGCAAAAGAGAATCAGGGCAAAGGACAAAAGCATGAAAAGCTGCACGATCTTTTCTTCTAATTGCTGCCATTTCCAGCGCATAGATATTTCCTCTCTTCGATAAATCCTTTAAGTCTTCTCTCTCAGAACATGTCGTAGGGCAAGAATAGAAAAGATATTTAAGACGAGAACCATCCCAAGAAGCAAGAGCGAGGCAGTCATGAGCGCTGCATCGTAAAGGGGGATGGACATCATCTCGCCATAATTATTGGCGATCAGCGCAGGCAGGGGATAGGCGGCGTCGAAGATGGAACGCGGAATTTGAGGGACGTTCCCGACCACCATCAGCACGGCCATGGTCTCTCCCAGAGCTCGCGAACAGCCCAACACAATGCTGGCAAAAATGCCAGTGGAGGCTTTGGGGATGACCGCATATTTAATGGTTTGCCATCGTGTCGCTCCCAAAGCCAGGGAGGCTTGACGAAGTCCAAAAGGGATTGTTTGGAGCACCTCATAAGCGATGGAGACGATGAAGGGAGCAATCATCACTGCCAATACAATTCCCCCGGCAAGCACACTGTAGCCGGTTGGGTTCGTTGTCGTCAAGATAGGGAGGATAGAGCCCCATCGACCAAGGAGTGGGGCGAGGGAATTTTGCACCCAGGGGACGATGATGAGGACACCCCAAACGCCGTAAACCACTGAAGGGATAGCAGCCAACAGGTCTAGAAGAGGCTTGATCAGACGTTGTGTTCTTGCGGATGTATACTCGCTCAAATACAGGGCGGTTAGAATACAAATTGGGACGGCAATCACCAATGCGACCACTGTGACCCAAATCGTTCCACTGATGAAGGGTAAGAAGCCAAACTCTCCCTTTTGTGGCTTCCAAGCTGAACCGAACAACAAGGTTTTCAACGGGTGACTGAGTAAAATCGGTTGCGATTTGATCCACAAGGCAGCCAGAATGAGCAGGGCGAGCAGCGTAGGTAAGGCGGAGAAGATCCAGAATCCCCGCTGAACCCATCGATCAAGTTTCGAGCGGTGAGAGGCAGGCATGTGGGAATGGAAAGGGAAAAAGCTGTTTTGTCTCATTCTGGCAGATTGGTCGATGATGGATTGAGTATTTTCATCGTTTTACGGTTGCAACTTCTGAAGGCTTTCTTGAAGTTGTCCTTCCGTCAGTTGGATATAGCCGGCTTCTCCGACAAATTTTTGTCCATCGGTCAGAATCCACCGGATGAACTCCAACAAAATGCCACTCGGTTTACCTTTGGTGACCAGGTTTAACTCCCGCGCAGGTGGAGAGGGATAACGGTTTGTTGCCACTGCCTGAATGGCTTTCTCTTTGGTATCTAATACTTCATCCCCATCAGCAAGACTGTTCTCGTTGGCATCAATGGGGATGATCCAGATGCCGGAGACCGGCAAACCACTCGATTGGTCATACGCGTATCCAAGGTTGTTGAAACCGATGCCAAGCGGATCTTTTACTACCGCTTCAACTAAGCCCGGATCGCCATACACTCCCACTCCGAGCAAATCCTCTTGTTTTTTGCCCAAATATTTTGCCCAAGTCTCCGGAGCACCGGCCGCGTCTGAACGGGTATACACGTGAATAGGATCTTGAACTTGCTCGTCTCCGATTGCCTGCCCCCAGGTAGTGATTTGGCCGCTGATAAAGATGTCGTAAAAGACTTGCTTGGTAAACCCTTTTTGGAGGATGCGATCTTTAACCGGATTCTTGGTGTTCATGGTTGGGAAGACCGCGTCTTTGGTGACCGCAACCCAAAAAGCGCCTTTTGCTTCCTCTTCGGGTGTGATTACTCGCGAAACCATCCCAATATCCACAACGCCACCGAGTACATCAGCCATCCCTTTTCCTGCTCCACCAGCAGAGATGTCGAAAACGATCTCTGGATGGATTTTTTGGTACTCTTCTGCCCAACGGGTCATCATCGGATAAAGGGCAAAAGCGCCGGAGATCGAAATGGCTTGCTTTTTTTCTGTATTTCGAGGCGAGGGCGAACAAGCCGAGAACACCAGAACGAATACCCATAAGGCACCAGTAAGGATTGAATTTTTGTGTGCGTATTTCATGGTTCGTTCCTTTCTTTGTCTATAAAGTTTACTAAGTTACTATACTTTTTGGCAATGCGATAACTGCCCTTTGGAATGGGTTTTAATCTGTGATCTATTGGCTTAAACGATTTTTTGCTTTGCGGGCAGCTTCGACTCGCTGAACAACCTGAGCCAGTGTCGTGCGATCGAGAATATTCGAGATAGCGGCTCGAACGTCAAACATAATCAGGCGCAGACCGCAAGTTTCTTCATCCGGGCAGCCACAAGGTTCGTAGGCAATTTGGCTTACACAGCGAATGGGCGCCAGGGGGCCATCGAGAACGCGTATGATTTGCCCAAGGGTAATTTCGGAAGGGGATTTGGAAAGATAATAACCGCCATTGACCCCCATGCGGCTGTTGATCAGCCCTGCATTTTTGAGGGTTAGAAGGATTTGTTCCAGGAATTTTGCTGGAATCTTCTCTCGTTGGGCAATGTCCTTGATTTGAATAAATTTTGAGCCGTTCTCGCTTTCCCAACAAGCCATATCAATCATTGCCCGAAGACCGTATTCGCTGCGCTTTGTCAGTTTCATGCCTAAAAGTATAGTTAATTTATAGACTATATAGAATCATATTAAATCAAAGTTTTCTCATTGTCAAGCCTATTGCCTCATTTTCGCAGCAAAACTCATCAAATCTTAAGCCTTTCCCAATTAAAAACTCACCTTACGCAGTAGCGCGAGATTTATCTCGTGGTTTCAGGCGACATGAATGTCGCGGCACGAATGAACTGCGTAACGTCAGTTAAAAAAAACAGACCCGCGGCACGCGGGTCTGATTTCCTCTCGACTTTTGTCGGTTTTTCTTCTAAGCAGGTAGCTAGGAGCCACCGCTAACGCTTCACAAGCGTTGATTCAGAAAGAGAAGAGAGAAACGACAAGCGAGTTGTTCCGATAGGGCCTCCTTTTTACAGTACAGTAAAAAGTTTTTATGACCGGTGGACTGGATTTTTCGATAGCACCTCCTTCTGTAGATACGCTACAATCTTTCACTTCACCTTCTAAGAAGAATTTAGCAGATTTTTGAAGCGTTGTAAATAATAAAACTGTAAGGTCTCATTGTGGGCGTCGACTCCTTAAACCAAGAGCTTTTAAGAAAAGCACCAATTAACAAAGTCAAATTTCGTAATCTATGGTAAACTTTTCTTTTGGTTTGCACTTATTTTAAGATATTTCGGAGGTCGATCATGGCTACAAAGAAATGGGTCTATCTTTTTAGTGACGTCGAAGAAGTGGAACGCATCTGTGGTGGGGATTGGGACAAAGTGCGTGCCTTGCTCGGCGGCAAAGGTTCAGGCTTGGCGGATATGACTCGGGCTGGTGTCCCAGTCCCGCCTGGGTTTACTGTTACTACCGAAGCCTGCAACGCCTACTATGCTGCTGGCGGAAAGTTCCCTGAAGGGATGTGGGAACAAGAACTGGAGGCGCTCCATAAAGTTGAACAACAGACCGGCAAGATATTTGGCGACCCAAGTCGTCCCTTATTTGTCTCTTGCCGTTCGGGCGCGAAGTTCTCGATGCCAGGCATGATGGATACCGTCTTAAACATCGGCTTGAACGATGCTACGGCTGAAGGAATGGTGAAACTCACCGGAGATGAACGATTTGTTTATGATGCCTACCGACGTTTAATCCAAGGCTTTGGTTCGGTTGTCTTAGGCATCCCCGATGAGGCTTTTGAGGACGTGCTCGAAGCCTATAAACATGAAAAGGGCTATAAATTGGATACCGATCTCACGGCACAGGATTGGAAAGCTCTCACGCAAAAATTCAAAGAAATCGTCCGTGAACACAAAGGCTTTGATTTTCCGCAAGACCCGCTGGAACAATTACGCTTAGCGACGGAAGCTGTCTTCAAGTCTTGGAATGGGAAACGCGCCGTGGATTACCGCAATGCGGCTGGCATCCCCCATGATTTGGGCACGGCTGTCAATATCGTCACCATGGTCTTTGGCAATATGGGATGGACCTCTGGCACAGGGGTTGCCTTTACCCGCGATCCTTCTACGGGCGAAAAGAAGCTTTACGGGGAGTACCTGCTCAACGCTCAGGGTGAAGATGTTGTGGCTGGTATTCGCAATACAGAAAAAATTGATAAACTCGCCCAAGAGATGCCCGACGTCTACCGGCAATTTTTGGAGATCTGCGACAAACTTGAAAAGCACTACAAGGAAATGCAGGACGTCGAGTTTACCATTGAAAATGGCAAGCTCTGGATGTTGCAGACTCGGAATGGAAAACGAACTGCCAAGGCTGCGGTTAAGATCGCCGTGGATATGGCAAATGAAGGCTTGATTACCAAAGAAGAAGCAGTGCTGCGCGTCACGCCTGAAAACGTGGATACCCTTTTGCATCCGCAGTTTGACCCGAAAGCCAAGGATGCCGCTAAGAAAGAAGGAAGATTGTATGCCACAGGTGTCAATGCTTCCCCAGGCGCAGCCGTTGGGCGGGTGTATTTCGATGCAGACACGGCAGAACAAAAAGCAAAAGAAGAAGGGCAAGATGTGATCATGGTACGTCCCTTCACCAAGCCCGATGATGTGCACGGCATGTTGGCAGCGAAAGGAATCCTGACTAGCGAAGGTGGCGCAACCTCTCATGCAGCCGTGGTTGCCCGCCAATTTGGCGTTCCTTGTGTCGTCGGAGCGGCTTCGATTCGGATTAATCTGGAGAAACGCTATATGGAAGCTGGGGGTGTGCGGGTAGAAGAAGGAGATTGGATCTCCGTTGATGGCACAAGCGGCGAAGTTTTTGTTGGTCAAATCCCTACCAGTACTCCCAATTTGGAAGAGCAAACCGACCTGTTAACCTTACTGAAGTGGGCGGATGAAATTTGCGCCCGACCGGGCATCCGCAAAGGCCCAAAGGGATGGCCGACCACCGGCTTGCAAGTTTGGACCAATGCCGATTATCCAAAAGATGCCCGCCGCGCTCGCCAATATGGGGCGGTTGGCATCGGCTTATGCCGCACTGAGCACATGTTCTTTGAGCCAGAGCGCCTCCCGATTGTGCAACGCATGATTCTTGCCGAGACCTCTGAAGAGCGCAAAGCTGCTTTGGATGAATTGCTGCCATCTCAGCGTTCTGATTTTGAAGGCTTATTCGAAGCGATGGATGGCTATCCGGTGATCATCCGCTTGATTGATCCACCACTGCATGAATTTCTGCCTTCTGAAGAAGACCTGCTGGAGGAGGTCATCACCATGCGGGTCAAAGGACAAACGGAAGGCCTCGCCGAAAAGGAAAAACTGCTTGCAAAAATTAAAGCAATGCATGAAAGCAACCCGATGATGGGCTTGCGCGGTGTGCGTTTGAGCATCTACATGCCCGAGATTGTCGAGATGCAAGTGCGCGCCATTTTTGAGGCGGCAGCCAATATGGCAAAGAAGGGTGTGGTGGTTAAACCCGAAGTGATGATCCCGCTCACTGGCACGGTCAAAGAGTTAGAATGGATTCAGCCGCGCTTAGAGCGAATTGCGAAACAGGTGATGGAAGAAAAGGGCATTACCTTCGAGTATAAATTCGGCACGATGATCGAAATCCCGCGTGCCGCCATTACAGCCGGCGAGATCGCCAAGTTGGCTCAGTTCTTCTCTTTTGGCACCAACGACTTGACCCAAATGACGTTTGGGTACAGCCGTGATGATGCTGAGCGGAACTTCCTAGTCAAGTACGTTGAAGAAGGCATCCTGCCTAAGAACCCGTTCCAAACCTTGGATCGGGAAGGGGTGGGTCGTTTGATGAAGATGTGCATTGAAGAGGGCCGTGCCACTCGACCAGAGCTGGAGGTTGGGATTTGTGGTGAACATGGTGGTGATCCCAGCTCGATAGAGTTCTGCCATATTGTTGGCAATAATTATGTCTCCTGCTCGCCCTTCCGGGTGCCGGTAGCGCGTTTAGCTGCTGCTCACGCAGCCTTGAAACATCAAGGTGTGCAGATCGCAGAAGATAAGTAAATGTTTAAGCACAGTCTTACACGGCAGAGCGATCTTCGCTCTGCCGTTTTTTGTCTCAGAAGACTTTCTATCCTCCGAAAGCTTCGAGGGTTAGAAGCCCGCTTCTCCGTTTCGGCGGATGGACGTCCTCGTCCACCCGCATCGTTAGCCAAAAGGCCGGAGACTCCGAAGAAGGCAAAATGCGAACCTGTGCACTCCATTTCGGAGGGTGGCTGTCCCCATCAACCCTTATCGCAGGCGAGGACGCCAGCGACTCCGGAGAAGGTGAGGACATTGAAAATTCGGTCTTGGAGGGTGGACGTCCTTGCCCGCCTCCGCTTGTAGGCAAAACGCACTTGCTGCGCATCCCCGAAAGGAAGATGTCCTTTCTGCCACGCTGGCTATTCACGGACACCCGAGCGCAAAATGACCTCTTAGTATATTTAGAGAACCATTGGTATCTTCGGTTGACTTGCGAAGCTTTTTGAAAGAAAACTTGCACCCCTTCAAGTGCTTGAGACCTCCAGCCAAGGCATGGACTGTTCTGAGTGCACCCGTCACGTGCAGCAAGCTATCGCCTCCTTGTCGGGTATCCCTTAACGGTTGCTGCGGCAGTACAATCTTTGCCTGATTTCGGTGTTCTAGTTAATTCTGCTCGCTGACTGAGAGGAACGCGCTCCATTGGGAACGGAGTACGATTCGACTAAGCTAAGCGCAAAGGCATCTTCCTCCAAACTTAGAAGTGTCTTCATAGCTTACTAATCGGACTCAATTTCGAGAAAAGACGTTTCTGCTGAAGCTGTGCCATTTTATTGGAGGAAATTCTTTATCCCAACTCCATTGAGGCTAAACTTTGGCGTTCCTATGCCTGGAAACTGTCGTACAGTTGCCATTAGCATGGCATAAATGCGATTTGGGTCACAGGGATCCTCGGTTAGCTTGATCTCACCGCTCAATTCGATATCAACAGTGCCATCCGTGAGTTCGACGCTCACCACATTGAGTTTGGATTTGTATAGTGGGTTGTACACACCGCCGAACTCGGCTGTTTTGTAGAAAAAGAGGTTTTGTAAGGCGGTCTTGATATCTGCTTCGACATCATCTGTGCGATACTTGCCCGTGTAATAATAAACCAGACTGTCACCACAAGCTACATTGCCTCCTCCGCCTTTCTGGATAAAATAAATCAGGATGGGTTTTGTGCCGGCTAAGACGGTTGGCGTTGGCGGAGCTTGGGTCGGTAAGGGGGGCAAGGGTGGTAAGGTCGGTAATGGGGTGTTGGTTGGAACTTCGGTGGGGGTTTCGGTAGGTAACGGTGTCGGCGTATCGGTGGGCAAGGGGGTAGCGGTTGGTTCTAACGTCGCTGTTGGAGTGGGAGTTGGCTCAGGCATCACCATGCTACAAGCAGCCAGCAGCAAGGTGAGCATAAGAATGTTCAGGAATCGAATGGAGGGTTTCATACAATTTCTCCTTGAAATGGGTGTTGCTATTATACTTTAGCCGTAAGGATAGACAAGGAGTTCTACATAATTCATGGTAGGCTACCCCCTTTCTTTATAGATCTAATCGTCTGGCAGGTTCGCAACTATGCTCCCCGTTGAGCATAGCCAATCAAAAGGAAAGCTATCTCGTGATAAAACAGCCCCGACTGGGTGAACCATCGGGGCTGTTAACCTCACTCAACCTTTACTCCTTGAGCTTGTAGTGCAAAGTCTGCTCCTTCTTGCAATGCGAGCAAATTCGCTTGCATAAATTTCTTATGTCGCTCCGGTAAATGGTCTTCTAAAGCTTGTTTGATTTGATCAAGGGTGAGTACAGGTAGTTTTGCCAGCAAAGCTCCAACTGCCACCATATTGAGCAGGCGACGATTGCCCAATCGCTCGGCTATCTCATTAACTGGAATAAACACATTATCGATGTCCAGGCGTCGAGGACCGCGGTTGACGAGTGAAGCATTAACAATGAGCACTCCCCCGGGCTTGACCATCGGTTCATACTTCTCTAAGGACGGTAAATTCAGGGCAATGACTGCAGTTGGATTGAGCACTAGCGGTGAGCCGATTTCTTCATCGGAAATGATCACTGTACAATTAGCGGTACCGCCGCGCATCTCCGGTCCATAAGAAGGAATCCAGGTTACCTCGCGTCCGGCGTCCATTGCGGCATAAGCCAAGATTTGCCCTGCAAATAAGACTCCCTGTCCTCCAAAACCGGCAATCAAAATCTCTGTTTGCATCTATCTTTCCTTTCTTACAGTTTAATCTCTTTGAGGGCATCGGCAACTTTGAAATCCCCAATGGGATAATAGGGGATCATATGCTCTTCCAGCCATTTGAGCGACTCGAGAGGTGAGAGGCCCCAGTTCGTGCTGCAAGTGGAGAGCAGTTCGACCATCGAAAAGCCCAAACCGCGCAATTGGGTCTCAAAGGCTAAGCGGATAGCCTTTTTTGCCATGCGGATGTTTTTCGGATCATGGAGGCTGCGACGTACAACGTAACCGGCGCCATCCAAATTGGCGAGTAATTCTGCCATTCTGAGCGGATAACCCATGGTTTCTACATCACGGCCGCGCGGGGAAGAAGTCGTTTTCTGTCCCGGCAAAGTTGTTGGGGCCATCTGTCCGCTGGTCATGCCGTAAATGGCATTGTTGATAAAGAAAACCGAGATGTTTTCGCCGCGGCCGGCTGCATGGACGATCTCACCCATTCCAATAGAAGCGAGATCCCCATCTCCCTGATAGGTAAAGACGATGCGATCGGGGAGTAGGCGCTTGATGCCCGTTGCCATCGCTGGAGCCCGACCGTGAGCGGCCTCAACAAAATCGCAGTCAAAGTAATTGTAGGCAAAAACTGAACAACCCACCGGCGCCACGCCAATGCTTCGCTCGCGGATGCCCATCTCGTCCATCACCTCAGCGATTAAGCGATGGGCGATGCCGTGCGTACAACCAGGGCAATAATGCATGGTGGCTTCGGTTAGGGATTGAGGTCTTTGATAGACAATCTGAGCTGAAAGTGTTGTGTCCACTTTATGCCTCCTAATTTTGCCAGTGAATCACCGGCGCCAGCCGTTTCATCCATCTTTGGCGAGGGTCGCCGTCCAGAGGGATGTCCTCGCGACTCATCCGTTGAATCTCGGCTAAGATTTCATCCGGGAAGGGAACCATACCGCCCATTCGCCCATAAAATTCCACAGGCACACGTCCCTTAACCACTTTTAGGACGTCATCCAGCATTTGACCGGCATTCATCTCGACCACCAAAAAGCCTTTTACTCTCTGAATGAGATTTTCAATTTGCGGGGCGGGGAATGGGCTGAGGGTAATAGGTCGCAAGAGTCCTACCTTGATGCCCTCGGCGCGAGCCGCACGGACGGCTGAGAGGGCAATGCGGCCGGCTGTCCCAAACCCAATGACTACCGTATCAGCATCCTCAAGAAAATACTCTCGATAGCGGACTTCGTTCGCTTGAATCTGGTTCCAAACTTGCATGAGCCGGTAGTTGGTTACTTCTTCGTCTTTGGGGTCGATGTAAATTGAGCTGAGAATGCGCCGTTCACGGCCCATGGCACCGCGCACTGCCCAATGCGGATATTCGCTCTTAATGGGACGCATCGGCGGTAGTTCGGCGGGTTCCATCATTTGGCCGATATTTCCATCTGCCATCACAAAAACGATGGTGCGGTATTTTTCAGCCAAATCGAAAGCCAAAACGACCAGATCAATGGCTTCTTGAACACTGGCAGGCGCGAGTACGATGGGATGATAATCCCCATGGCCGCCGCCATGCACGATTTGATTGTAATCCCCTTGCGAGGGGGCAATATTCCCCAAGCCAGGCCCGCCGCGCACAACATCAATGATTACCACCGGTACTTCTGTCCCGGCAATATAAGATAAACCTTCCATCATTAGGGAGATGCCCGGGCTGGAGGAAGAAGTCATCACCCGCGCACCGGTGCAGGCAGCGCCATAAAGCATATTGATGGCGGCGACTTCGCTCTCCGCTTGTAGGAAGGCACGCCCCAAAGCGGGCATCCGTTCGGACATCCATTCCAAAAGTTCCGTTTGGGGGGTAATGGGGTAGCCAAAATAACCCTCTAGACCGGCGCGAATGGCAGCTTCTGCCATGGCGATATTGCCTTTTAGGAGCTCTTTTGCCATCTTGAGTCCTCCACTCAAGCTGCTACGGATACTTTTTGCGGTGTTTCACGATAGACGGTTAGGGCTGCCTCCGGGCACATAATGGCACAAATGCCGCATCCCGTACACCCATCACCGATTAGCATAACCGGGTGATAGCCCTTAGGGGTTAAACGCCCCATATCCAGAGCAAGCACGTGCTGGGGACATTCGCTGACACAAAGTTCACAACCCTTACAATAAACCTCATTCACCTCAATCCATCCCTTTGCGGGCATAACCTACCTCCTTGCTTTGTTAAAAATAAACAATTTTTTGCGACAATTATTATCGCATTTCAACAATTCAAAGGCTAGTGTAAACTGTCATATTCCGATAGTACAAACTTCCTTACCTACTTCATCCAATTAATAACTGACGTTACGCAGTTCGTTCGTGCCGCGACATTTATGTCGCCTGAAACCACGAGATAAATCTCGTGCTACCGCGTAAGCGACATGCATGTCACCTGAATCCACGAGATAAATCTCGTGCACCGCGTAAGCGACATTCATGTCGCCTGAATCCACGAGATAAATC
>QEXX01000036.1 GCA_003130835.1 Anaerolineae bacterium
ACTCAGGGATGAGATCCTCTGCTCTTTCCCCTTTGGCAGAGGGGGTAAGCCAAAGGGCACTTGCTCCCTTGCCTTCGGGCAAGGCGTTAGGGGAGGGCGCGTCGTCTTTCTTGCTTTCGGGAGAGGCATCGGAGAGGATGATGCTCTCTACGACTCTATTAGACGAGGGGTTGGGCGTGCGGTTCTCTCCCGGCTCCCCCTGGGAGAATAGTTTGGGGTGAGGGAGCACTACAATCCGCACCGCAAAATACACCCCTAGAAAAATAAAGAAATTGAGAAACGTATCTTCTTTGAAGAAATGCGAGAGCTGAATCGGCAAGACAGCCAAGCCGTAAAAAGCGGCTGCCAGCAAACTCACCCCTCGCCCAAATAACTGCTTGGCAGTGGCTGCAACTAGACACAAGGTCAACAAATCAAAGATCGCCGAAAGCGGGCGGCCAACGGTGAGCATCTCACGGAAACCCGAATGTCCATAGATGCTTTCGACCAAATAGCGTGCCAGGAACATCGGCAGCGTTCCATAAACAAAGAAACCATGCCCGCGATTATGCGGATTCAGCGAAGAGGTGGCCGTGTTGAAATACTCAGTCAGGCTCTTGACTGGGGCAATATCCGACCCTACCCAAACGAGAAAGCGTTCATCCGGGTGAAGATATTGCTCTTCCCCCCAATTTATGCCGATAAAGCGGAAATAGGTGGCCACCCCCAAGATCACGAACAAACTGAACCAATAAAGCCAAGTCGGCAGAGAAGAACGTTGGTGGTTGGAGGAGGATGTCATAGCGCTATGATAACACTGCAATCGGTGGGTTTCCGTTTGGTGTTAAGGAGTGCTCTCTTCGGAGGGAAGCGTTTTGCCCGGTGGGACGAAGTAGAGATAGAAATTTTTTCCCTCCCAAGGCGACCGTTGTTCCTGCCAGCTCCCCCAAGGATAGAGGCGTTGTAGCGTTTCCAGACCGGCCGCATCCTCCGGTTTGACGATAAACAGCTTTGCGCCCTCGTAAGCCAAGGTTTCCTGAAGTTGATCAGGCCAGATCGCATAATCTTTGAGAGGATAGCCGGCGTTGATTCCGACTAAGCGCGTATCCACCCAATACGGATAGGCAACCACCCAGGCGGTATCCGGTGTGCCGATGGTGGTAGCAAATTCATGAATGATCCTGCCCATTTGGCTGGTATTCCATGCCGATTGGGCATATTGGGTGTAATACTGGCGGAAGATCAAGTCATAATCCTGCCCGATGCTCAATCCCAACACGCCAATTGCCAGCAGCCATGCCAGGGCTTGCCGCCAGCCGCGCTGCAAGGCGGTCCCGAACGGGCGGATGAGGGCTTCTAAACCGAGGGCGGCTAAAAGAAACACAGGAATCAGTGCACCCGAAGTGCGATTCAAGATGGGATTCTCGTCCGGAAAAGCCAGCGATAGGACCGAGGGAAGGAGCAGCAGCGGAATGGATACGAGCAGGAAAAGGTCTAGCCAGATAAAGCGGCGCAGATACCGCACTAACACCAACCAGCTACCGATGAAGAATAAGGCCGCTGAGACTACGCTTAGGGCTGGCCGCCCCGGAATCGAAACGACCCACACATTGCCGTTGTTCCAGAAGAACATGATCAGGGCTTTCCACAGGTTGCTGAAAAAAATTTCAGCCGCCGGACGGTCGAGCGGTTTTTCGAGAGCGGTTAAGCGGGTTAAGCCGCGGTAGAAGAACATCTCGGGGTTTTGCAGGGCATAGCGCAGCAGCGGCAAAAACACGATGAGGGAGACCATCACAATCACCATCAAGCCGATCAACATGGCACGGCGATGCGTTGGAGTGGCACGATGCAAGAGAGCTAAACCAACTGCAACCAAGACCACCAGCGGGACAACGCGAAAAGGGGAATAGCCATGTAATCCCAAGCCTAGGAAAAAGCCACATAGAATGAAATCTTTGGGGTTGGGACGGCGGAGAGCGCGGATCAGGTAATAGAGGGTGGGTGCAACAAACAATGGATAGAGACTAAAGCGCAACCCAACGCGGGTGATGACGTTTAACCAATACGAAACCCCTGCTAAGGTCATGGCAAACAACCCGACGCGCGGGTTGGCAAGCTCTTTGCCTAAAAGGTAGAGATAGACCAACGTTATCAAACCGGCGATCGATGTGCCCAGCTTGAGGCTCATAAAGCTCAAACCGGTGCCAAACAGTTTCGCCATAGCGGCAGTGAGGAACATTTGAAATGCCTCACGACCGGTGTTGCGGGGGTAAAAGATATGCCATTTTCCGTCCAGCACATCGGCTACATCCAGCAACTTCTCAGCATGGTCGCTGACCATCTCCGGCGGCACCTCTGCCAAGCGGTAGAACCGGAAGAAGAGCACTACCAAAGTGGCTAGAACTACGGCGATTGTCCAGCGGGTGATTTGCACCTGCCAATGCGGCTTTTGAAGCCAATGAGCAACCCTACTTAGCCATTCCATACGGAACAGGCGGAGGGGGTAAAAGGCGCGCACGGTGAAGAAAATCGCTATGCCCCACAGGAGAAGGTTTAGGGGAGTGAAATCCCCGCCCCCGAAAGCGAGAAAAGCGATAGCCCCACTAAGCCATGCTCCCCCAAGGGCAGGTAAATGTAGGCGAAAATCCCACCCCACATCGGAATCGGCAAGGGATGGAAGCTCTCTACCCCTTTCCTTTGGGAGCGTGGTCGGAGGTGAGAGTGAATCCTCACCAAACCGACTCGGTAGGACAAGATATTCCTTGGAGCTTGCAAAGAGCAGCACTGCTGCTGTAGCCGCGTACAAAAGCGCACCAAGGGGAGCGTTGGGGTTGGGCGGCTCGAGGGAAGCTTGAGCAAACAACGCTAGGATTAAGCCGCACAGACTGCTTAAGATTGCCAAACGTGCCGTCCGTGAAAACGACTGCGTCTTCGATTGCAAGGGTTCGGCGAGCGGAGTGGCAGAGAGCATCCCGCTTGCCAGCGATTCCACTTTCTCAGTCACCCGTGCGGCTGTCGTTTCGCTCAGCGTCACACCTGTTTGGACGGTTGCCTCCGTTAGGGTCGCGTTTGAGGTCTGATGCGACCACTCAGCCATTTCCTCCTCAACCCTAGACTCAACGGCTGTGGGTTGAGTGATCTCACGAAGTCGGGTAGGCAACCGCCGCCAATCTTTGAGCAGCGATTTGACATAATCAAGGACGGTGGGTTCTTCCAAAGGTTGCGTATCCCAATCTGCGAGGATGAATACCTAAATGATACATCAAGCTGAATGAGCAGACAAGGCATCTTTACGCGAATGAACATGGTAAAATGGCATTCAGTTTCGGGATAGACACAATGGAATTCCATAATTTTTACTTAATTGCAGTCATTATCGGCGCCATCGTTTTGTTTTCCCTCGAAATTTTTTCGATCGATGTCATCGCTTTGGCGGTTCTCCTCAGCTTGATTGTCGGGGGGGTCTTACCCCTAGATGAAGCCTTTCTCGGTTTTGGCAGTGAGACGATCATCATTATTGTCGGTTTGTTAATCCTCACTGCATCGCTGGTGCGCAATGGGGTAATTGAGCTGATCAACCTGCGCTTGCTGGGAAAAGTGCGCGGTGACTCCGTTCAATTAACCCTGATCCTCATGGCAATCGTTTCTACTATCAGTAGCTTTATCAGCAATACGGCTGCTACTGCCTTATTCATTCCGATTGCCAGCGGGGTTGCCAAGCGCACCAACACCTCCCTCTCGAAAGTCCTGATGCCAATCGCCTATGCGGCTATTCTTGCCAGTTCGGTCTCGTTGATCGCTTCATCGACCAACATTGTTGTCAGCGGTTTTCTGCGTCAGTACAATCTGCCTGCGTTAGGAATCTTTGAATTGACTGCGGTCGGCTTACCCATTGTGCTGATTGGTTTGCTGTATATGGGCTTGGTCGGGATTCGCTTGATCCCACAACGGGAAACCCCTCGCCGTTTGAGTGAGGAATTTGGTTTACGTTCTTATTTGACCGAGATTATCGTACCGCCCGGTTCGCCGCTGGTGGGGAAAACCATTGGCGAAGCCAACATCGGCGCGCAATTCGATTTGAACGTGGTGGCGATCTTGCGCGGCGATCAGCAAATCACGGCGCCCCATGCGTATCAGACCATTTTTGCCAACGACATCTTGCTTGTCGAAGCTACCCGCGACCAGATTTTACACATTAAAGACGCCAGCGGATTGGAATTAGCGCCTCAGGCTGCCTTTTCTAATCATGAACTAGACCAATTAGAGATGGGGTTGTACGAAGCCATCATCCTGCCGCGCTCTTATTTGATCGGGCGCACGTTGCGTGGGATAAATCTACGCAGCCGATTTGGGGTCAACGTGCTGGCAATCCATCGCCAAGAAGAAACTTTGACACAAAAGTTAAGTCAAATTGTGCTACGTCTGGGGGATGTTCTCCTAATTCAAGGCGATCCGGAGGCAATCTCGGCTTTGGAGAACAACTTCTTTCTGCGCATTCTGAACCCAGTTAAGGAACGCCAGATCGACACACGGCGCACCCATTTGAGCCTTTTGATTTTTGGCGGCGTCCTTCTGGTCGCCGCTTTGGGATTGGTGCCGCTTGCCGTAGCGATTCTGGCGGGCACAATTTTAGCCTTTTTAAGCCGCTGTATCACCCCCGAAGAAGCCTATCGCGAAGTAGAATGGAAAGTGGTTATCCTGATCGGCAGTATGTTAGCCTTAGGGACAGCAATGGAAAAAAGCGGAACGGCAGCCTTTATTGCGCAGCAATTGGTCAAATGGGTTGGGGATGCACATCCTGTGTGGCTATTGAGTGGCTTTTTCTTCTTGGCAATGCTGCTGACCCAACCGATGTCCAATCAAGCTGCAGCAGCGGTTGTCTTACCGGTGGCGATTCAAACGGCGCTTCAATTGGGCTTGAACCC
Organism: Anaerolineae bacterium; assembly: GCA_003130835.1. Lineage (GTDB taxonomy): Bacteria > Chloroflexota > Anaerolineae > Anaerolineales > UBA4823 > NAK19. Next base: position 4,905 of record QEXX01000036.1, read on the forward strand.
GCGCACCTTTGCTATCATGATTGCGGTTGGCGCCAGCACCTCCTTTATTACCCCACTAGAGCCGGCTTGTTTAATGGTGTATGGTTTAGGTCATTATCGTTTTTTTGATTTTGTTAAAGTGGGATTCTTGCTGACGTTATTTATCTTCTGTGTTGCCATTTTGTTGGTGCCACTCCTTTGGCCTCTGTGAGGTGAAAATTTTCTTATTTGCGATCGGGTGAAGACTGATCTCCTTCAGCAGCAGGTAATACGATCGTGAACGTTGTCCCTTGCTCAGGAGTGGATTCCACCCAAATTCGCCCCTGATGGTCTTCAACGATCGATTTCACGATGGTCAAGCCTAAACCTGTACCACTAGTGTCCTCCGGTAAATTGCTCGCTCGGTAGAACTTATCGAAGATATACGGTTGTTCCGCAGGGGGAATCCCTATGCCACTATCCCAAACTTGCAAGACCAATTGCTCGTCTTCTTTGCGTGTCCGCACGCCTAGCCTTCCCCCTTTGGGTGTATATTTGATGGCGTTGCTGACCAAGTTGGCAATCATCTGTTGAATCCGAACCGCATTTCCCCAAATCAGCGGGGTAGAAGGCGAAATCTCAACCTCAAGTTGATGACCTTTTTCGTTGAGAAAATTGCTCAGATTTTCCAAACTTTGGCGAATCAGCGGCCGTAAATCAAGCAACTCTTTGCGCGCATCCAACCCAGCTTCGATCCGTCCAAGGTCTAAGAGATCACTGATCAAGGCGGTGATCCCCTGCACACTGGCTTGGACACGCTTGATAAATTCTTTCTGGCGCTCGTTAAGCGGGCCAACACGCCCGATCAACTCGGTATATCCTAGGATGGCAGTTAACGGTGAGCGTAGGTCGTGCGAGACTGCGCTGACAAATTCCGACTTGACCCGATCCAATTCTTTGAGATGAGTAATATCATGCATGGTCACGGCTAAGCCTACGTCGGGAATCGGTGTCAGTTGGCAGTTCCAAATGCGTCCATCTTCTAGACGGATTTCTCCCCCCTTTGCCCACTGCGATGGAGCTTGTTTCAACATCAGAATCAAATCTTGGTTGAAAATTACCTGATCGATGGCTTTGCCCAAACAGTCTTGTTCTTGTAGCCCAAAGGCGCTTAAGCAAGCTTCGTTGATTAAGACAACGCGGAACTCGTCATCCAAAACCAAGACACCGTCCCGCACATTGGTGAGAAGGGTGTGCAATTTTTGCCGTTCGCGTTCGTTGGCGGTGTAGTAATAGGCGTTTTGGATAGCAATCGCTGCATAATCGGCAAGCGCTTCAAGCAGCATTAGGTGATACTCTGAAAAAGGCTGTTCGCGCTTTCGATTGTAGATTCCCAAAACTCCGATGGCTTGGTTGCCCATGAGCAAGGGAACATAGATGAGCGCCCGCACGAAGAAAGCGGTTTTTATTTTGGTGAGTTCGCTTCCCCCTAAGATGACCGCTTTTTGGGTACGGATAACTTCGCCAAGCAAGGTGTCGTAAATGGGAATGCGTAAGATGGCCGTTTTTTGTTCTCCTACTGAATGAGCGGCGTGCAAGATTAGATTGCCGCTGTCTTTGTCTAAGAGCATTAAATTACCTTCCTCGGCATCGGTTAACTCCACTGCTGCGGTAACCACCTCTCGCAACACCTGGTTGAGGTTCAAAGAAGCTGAAATCTTGCCCCCGATGCGATGGAGTCGTTCTAAATCTTCCACCCGCTTCTCGAGCGATTGGGTATGACGTTTGCGCTCCAACTGCAGCCACTCTTGCCAATCTTCCTGGCGCTGGACAGCGCGGTTAACAATGGAGAGGGTCTCCACAGGATCATCCTGCGCGGTTAGCACTGCGTCAAAGCCTTCTTGATAGTGTCGTAACCTTTCTTCAGGGCTAGCTTGAGCTGTGTAGTAAATAAGTGGAAGAACAGGGAATTCTTTAAAAAGAGCGTGCAGGGTTTTCTTGGATAGGGAATCGTCAACGAGCAGCGCATTTGGTAATTCGATTCTTAAACGAGGTTGGAGTTGAGCTTCATCGATCAATCGCTCCACCTGATACCCAGCAGGCTGTAAAATCTGTACGGCTAGACGATTGACCGCAGTGTCATCTTCTAAGAATAGGGCAATGAGCTTCGGTTCAACCATGATCGTTCCATAGAAGCAAGAAATATCCCGAATTGGGCCAAATGTTTATGAAGTTTCAACTTTTGAAAGCGCTTCTTTAATTTGGAGCAATTGATCGCGAACATTCAATACCCATTGTCTTTGGCGAGCAGTTAACAGCGCGCCTTCTTCTTCCATGAGTTGATTCAATGCTGTTTGAGCTGTTTGGACTTTCTCTAGAGCAAAGCGTGAGTGTACCTTGAGCGTTTGGGCTTGTTGCTCTGGATAGGATTGAAGTAAACGTTTTTCAATCGTGCGGATCAGTTGCAAATTCATCAGCGCTATAGCGGTATAGTCAACGACTGCTTCGGCAAGCGATTGGGCATGCGGCTCGAATGGCTGGGCTTGTTTCCTCAGCAGAACAAACATCCCAAGCACCTCTTGCTTGACTTTTAGAGGCAAAATTAATGCAGATTGTCCATATTTGGATAATATGAAGGGCTTAAGCGGCTCACCGTGAATGGAGAGTGGTTCACCTGATTCAGCAACCAAGCTAGAAACACCGTCATCCCAGACTTTATTCAACAGGGGCTTGATTTCATTCGGGCAGTGAAGAGCAGCCCGCAAGAAAAAGGAGCGACTTTTTTCAGCACGCAGGACGACCAGACCGCATTCGGCATTGCTGAGCAGGACGCAATGCTCCAATGCGGTTTGGATTAATTGCTTTGGATCCGTTAACGCAGTAATTGCCTTGCCCGCATTGATCAAGGTTGTCAAATCGTTGACCTGTTTCTCAAGCTGTTGATTTAGCTGTGAAAGTTGATTGACTAGGGCTTGACGTTCCTGATAGACATGCACTTGTTTTAGGACTCTTTCAACCGTCGCGACGATTTCTGTCTCTTGCGCAGGCCAGCTTAAAAAATCGGCTGCACCCAAGCGAAAGGCTTGTAAGATATCGCCCTCTTTGGTTTCTTCAGCGAGCACGATAACGGGAGTCTCATAGCCTTGCGATTGCACAGCAACCAACAGGTCTTTCCCCGAGAGACCGGGCAAATTGAGGTCGGCGATGATCAAGTCAGGTTGAAGGCGGCTAATCTCTTGAAGAGCTGCTGACGCATGAAGGACGATGGAAACCTGATACCCTAAGGGGCGAAGGGCTTGGCGGGCAATACGATCGCTGATAGAAGCGTTATTCTCAACGAGAAGAATATGCTCACGGCGCGATTTCATACTATAATCATAGCATGGAAGTATTAAAAAAGGGAACGAAGTTCAAAATAGTGGGGAATTTGCTTAGTGGCTGCTCTTCGCTCCCGCAAAACCCTTATGTCGAGAGAGGAGGATGGCATGTTAACCGATCAAGATTTGCGCGAGCTTTTAGACTTCCAAGCGTCCAGCCCTGTTGTCAGCTTATACCTTAACACGGATCCCTCTGAAGGCAACAAAGAGACCCATCGGCGTCATTTGCGCGCTTTGTTGCGCCAAGTGGAATCGGCGGCGGATGAGGAAGTCATCGAGCGCTATTTTGAGCATGAATTTGATTGGTCGGGACGGAGCGTTGCGGTATTCTCTTGTGCAGGGCAAGCGTGGTTCCGTTCGTTCCCCTTGGCAATCCCTTTGCGCAGCCGGGTACGGGTAAGTGATCGCCCGCATGTCAAACCTTTGGCGGACTTATTGGATTCGTATGGCGGGTATGGGGTGGCGTTGGTAGATAAACAAGGGGCACGCTTTTTCTACTTCCATCTTGGGGAGTTGATCGAGCAGGAAGGGGTGATGGGTGAAGCGGTGCGGCATACCAAACGCGGCGGTGGCTCTCAAGCGGCTGGGCGGCGCGGTGGTATCGCTGGACAGACAAATTATACTGAGGAAGTAGCCGAACGCAATTTGCGAGAAGCGGCTGAAGCCGCTGCCCGCTTTTTCTCCGATAAAAATGTCCGCCGTGTACTGATTGGCGGCACGGAAGAAAATGTCACTCTCTTTCGCAATCTATTGCCCAAGGCGTGGCAAAGTTTAGTAGTGGGTACCTTTCCTATGAGCATGACCGCCAGCCACACTGAGGTTTTGGAACGCACCATGCAGATTGGCGAAGAAGCGGAACGCCGACAAGAAGCCAAATGGGTCGAAGCATTAATTACCGCAGCAGCCAAAGGGAAAAATGCTGTGTTGGGTTTGGAGGACACCCTAAAGGCTTTGAACAATGGGCGCATCCAGACCTTGTTCATCCTCGAAGGCGATCGTCAACCTGGCTACCAGTGCAGCCAGTGTAGCCACTTAACCTCGGTCGAGGTTTCTTCTTGTCCCTATTGCGGCGGGCAGGTCAAAAGCATTCCTGATGCGGTTGAGCTGGCTGTCCGTCAGGTGATGCAAAGCGGTGGCGAGGTGGAGGTATTGCGTCAAAACGAGACCTTGGCCGCTAAAGGCCGCATTGGTGCCATGTTACGCTATTAAGGCTTGTTTTGGTTGACAAAAACACAGCCGCTGAAGAGAGGCGGCTGTGTTTTTGTATTAAGGGGGTTAGTGAGTCTGTTCCCCTAGGTAGACTTGGATGCCCATCTGGGCAATTTGGTCACGTTGAGCTTCAAGCCAATCAAGGTGGTTTTCCTCGTCCTCGAGGATATCTTCGAGTAATTCGCGGGTGCCGTTATCGTGCATTTCAGTGGCTAGCCGAATGGCGTCGTTGTACATCTTGACGGCTTCACTCTCTGCGCCTTCATCGCTTTTCAATTGCTCTTCGACCGTTGCGCCAATATGGATCTTGGCTAGTTCACTGACAATGGGTTTGCCCTCTAAGAAGATAATACGGGCAATCAATTTCTCAGCATGACGCATTTCATCCATAGCGCGCTTTTCGTGAGCTTCATGAAGCTTTTCATAGCCCCAATTGGCGCACATTTCTGAGTGAACCATGTATTGATTGATAGCAGCCAGTTCTTCAGAGAGCAAGGCGTTTAGGGTTTCGATGACTTTTTCATTTCCTTTCATTTTTTCCTCCAAAGCAAATCATCGTCGCTCGCAGCTTGCTGCGAGAGTTCGACTTGAGGGTGTGATTATTCTATGTTGAAATGATAATCCATATTCTCAAAAAGGGCAACAACACTGGGTTCTAGAGAACTCGGTTTGGTTCACCAACACAAACAGATAGCGACGAATACAGGGTTAAAAACCCCCTTGACAATGCATCTAGGGGTGTTAATCTTGTAACTCCGAAGTGCCAGTCTGAGAATACAAGATATTGATGTATAATTCACCATGATGATCGACAATGCTGAATTTCGGGAGTGGATCGATGCTCTTTATCGTCACCCAGAGTGGCGACAAGAACTGCGCCGCGTCGTGCTGACGGATGAGATTCTTGAATTACCCAATCTCGTGCGTGAGATCGTAGAGATCCAAAAACGCACTGAGCAACGCGTGGGAGAGTTATCCGCAACCGTCCAGAGCTTGGTAGAAGCCCAAAATCGCAGTGAAGAACGCATTGGCCGCTTAGAAAATGCCGTTGCGGAGCTAACGGAAGCCCAGAAACGCAGCGAAGAACGTATTGGTCGCTTAGAAAATGCCGTTGCGGAGCTGGCAGAAGCCCAGAAACGCAGCGAAGAACGCATTGGTCGCTTAGAAAATGCCGTTGCGGAGCTGGCGGAAGCCCAGAAACGCAGCGAAGAACGCATTGGTCGCTTAGAAAACGCTGTTGCGGAGCTAACGGAAGCCCAGAAACGCACTGAGCAACGGGTTGAAGAGCTAGCAGAAGCCCAGAAACGCAGCGAAGAACGTATTGGTCGCTTAGAAAATGCCGTTGTGGAGCTGGCGGAAGCGCAGAAACGCAGCGAAGAACGCATTGGTCGCTTAGAAAATGCCGTTGCGGAGCTAGCGGAAGCCCAGAAACGCACTGAGCAACGGGTTGAAGAGCTGGCTGGAGAACAGCAAAAACTATGGGTGGCTGTGGGCGGATTGCAGCGGGTCATTGGAGCTTCTGTGGAAGATGAGGCTGCGGGCGTAGCGGAAGTTGTTTTGCGGCGCAAGGGATATCGCATCCTGCAACCCGGTTTTTCTCTGCCGCTTGACGGAGAAATTGACGTTGTTTTGCCGCTGGAAGACTCCTCTGGACGGCGCCTGTGGGCAATGGTGGAAGCCAAAGCCCGCCTTACTGGTCGAGATGTTCGTGCCTGGTCGCAGCGTATGCACGATCTGGCTTGGCATGAACGGTTGAAAAGCAAAGGCGTTAGCGGTCCCTATTTGGTTTATGCTTATGGAATCCGCGTAGACCTGGGTGCTCTCGATACGGCTGAGAAAGAAGGTATCGGTCTCCTGAAGGGCGATGGTGAAATCTTGGCTCCGCAAGGCTTAATCGAGCCACAAATCGAAACAGACAGCACATAAAGGGTTGATTCTACTAAAAAGAACAAGCGGGCAGGGATTGGAACTGCCCGCTTGTCGTTTGTTAGAATGTTCCGATTAGTTCTTGCTCTTGATGTCGGAAACCTTGCCCTCGATCATCTTAGTCGCTTCGGTTTTGACCGCAATGCGCTTGGGCTTGGCTTCCTCAGCTTTGGGCAAATGGAGTTTCAGAACGCCGGCCTCGTAGCTGGCTTCGATTTCATCCGCCTTAACCGTGCTGGGCAAGGTGATGCTTCGGCAGAAGCTGCCATAGCGTCGCTCGCGCAGATGATAGCGGCCTTTCTTGCGTTCCTCTTCAGACTTGATCTCGCCTTTGATGGTGAGGGTATTGCCGCTGTAGGTGATCTCTAAATCGTCTGGATTCAAGCCTGGCAAGGACGCTTCTACCACATACTCATCATCATTCTCCACGACATCCAGTGGCAGTTCCCAGTCGAAGCTCGTTTCTAAATCCCAGCCGGCAAAAGCGGAGTCGAATAGACGATCCATCATGGTGCGAATGTTCATTAGTTCGCGGAAGGGATCACGACGCATAATCTGGAACATACGCCACCTCCTTCACGTGAGATTTTACTTGGTTTATTCTGCCTGTTAACTTAAGAAAGTAATGTTAGAAAAAAATTGGAGCGGTGTTAGCAATTCGTAAAAATTCTTCTATTCAATCCCCTCAAACAGGTCTGTCTCTAAGTGGTTGGAAGTGGAAGGAGGATAGGCGCGTAAGTAAACATCCGAACTAGCAAATAAACGATTGATCCAACGGGCAATCGGGTTGGACATTAATGCGCCTTCCAATTGGCTTTCGTGACAGCGGGAGGCAAGTTGTTTCTTTTCATAAGCCGACCCATAGCGAATTCGGGCATGGATAGGAAAATCGCCTTCCTCGACTAGGGCAACCAGGTCAATATCGCCGTTCTTGCCAAAACGGCGCGGGTCTTTGCCAAACAGACGCAGGACCCGAATGGCGGTTTTCAAGAAACCTTTGGGGATTAAGTGGAAATACAGCTTTGCCGGCTGATAGGGCGGCAACCCATCGACAAAGCGTTCATCGGCGGCTAAATAGAACGCTTCTACCGTGGCACGGTGAATCGCAATATGATCGGGGTGTTTGTATCCGCCAATGGGATCGAAAGTGAGGATTACTTGCGGGCGAATTTGACGAATTAGATGGGCAATCTTTTCCGCTACTTGGCGTTGCGGGGCATTGATCAGGGCATTGGGGTGCTGATTATCAGGCGAACCGGGCATACCCGAGTCGCGATAATCCAGGAAGTAGAGTTCCTTGATGCCTAATATCCCGACAGCGCAGCGCAGTTCGCTTTCTCGCCGCGCCGCGACCGAGTCGAAGCCTTCTAGGCAGTTCTCTTCCATCCCACCTGCTTCGCCGCGTGTGGCGCAAATCAGATAGATTTGCACGCCGCGTTGAGCGTAATAGGCGAGGGTGCCGCCCATGCCAAAGGTTTCATCATCCGGGTGAGCTAACACTGCCAGAAGTCTTTTTTCGTTTGCGGCTTGTGTCATTTGTTTACTCTCGTTCAATCCTGTTTATCAAGGCAAGAGAGAACTCGCTCTTCAGACCGTAGAGCGAAATTGGTCTAAACCCATCGACAAAAGGCAAGTAACCTCGCTCAGCAAAATACCACAACCGGCAAGTCACCAAGTTAATAGATCGGCAAGGACGGGTCGACCTCGCGTGCCCAAGCATTGATACCGCCTTTGAGGTTTTTTACTTTGCGGAAACCGGCGCTGAGCAACACCTCTAAAGCGCGGGCAGAACGTGTGCCGGCTTTGCAAAACAAGACAATTTCCTCGGCGCTATCCAGCTCAGAGAGCCGTGCTGCCAATTGCCCTAAGGGAATCAACTGCGCGCCTGGAATCTGGGAAATCTCTAACTCGTGCGGCTCGCGCACATCGATCAGTCGCAGACGCTCTCCGTTTTTGAGTTTTTGGGCAAGTTCGGTGGCGCTAATGTCCCATTCTTTTCCGGCTGAACCTTCGTCGTGGTCATGGCCCGGCACACCGCAAAAGGCTTCGTAATCGATCAGTTCGGTGATTTCTGGGTTGGGTGAGCAGATTTTACATTTGGGGTTTTTTCGGAGAGTGACAAAGTCAAAGGACATGTCTAGGGCATTGTAGAGCAACAATCGCCCGATTAACGGCTCGCCAATGCCAAGCACTAATTTTAGTGCTTCGGTAGCTTGGATGGTGCCGATAGTGCCCGGCAGGACCCCCAGCACACCCCCTTCTGCACAGGAAGGTACCATTCCTGGCGGAGGGGGTTCGGGAAACAAGCAGCGGTAACATGGCCCACGGCGGGCGTCGAAGACGCTGGCTTGTCCTTCGAAGCGAAAGATTGAGCCGTAAACATTGGGTTTGCCCAACAATACACAGACATCATTGCTTAGGTAACGGGTGGGGAAGTTGTCCGTTCCGTCAATGATTACATCGTAGTCAGCCGCAATGCGCATGGCGTTCTCAGAAGTGAACGGCTCATTATAGACTTCGACCTCGATTCCGGGGTTGAGATCGAGCATGCGTCGGCGTGCCGATTCGACTTTGAGTTCTCCCACCGAGGCGGTACCATGGATCACTTGGCGTTGCAAATTGGAAGAGTCGACCACATCATAATCCACCAACCCGATATGGCCAACCCCGGCTGCGGCCAGATACAGGGAAACTGGCGAACCTAAACCGCCGGTGCCGATAACGAGAATGGAGGCCGCCTTAAGCTTTCGCTGTCCTTCTAGCCCAACTTCTGGGATCAACAAGTGGCGGGAATAGCGCAAGATTTCTTCATGAGATAAGGTGGGGAGCATCGTTGCAATTATCCTCCGGCAATGCTGGGAATCAATAGGATGCGATCGCCATCTTTTACAGGGGTTGTGGTGCCTTGTAAATCGTTGATGTTCTCTTCACCAATGAACAGGTTGACAAACGGACGCAATTCCCCGTTTTCGTTGAAGATATGAGGGCGCAAGGCAGGGTATTGTTGCACGAGGCTATCGAGCACTTGCCCTACCGTTTCTCCAGAGACGGTTAAGTCACTCTGCCCATTTGTATAGGGTCGCAAAGGAGTTGGAATGCGAATGGTTGCCATAGCTTTTTTCCTCTCCCTCTATTTTAACATCCTTGTCGTTCAACGACCGTCTCGCATGGCGAAGCGGGGAAAATTTCAACCGTTCCAGCCTGCTGAAAAGGCTGCAGGTAGGCTTCTACTTTGGCTTGGTCGGGTGCTTCAAGGATGAGCACCAGGGTGTGCGCCCCATCCAGGACGGCATCGCCGTGAATTTGGATGCCAAACCGATTGGCTTGGGCAGGGCTAAGATGTTGCAGGAGCATGGAGCCCATTTGGGGGTCCTTAGCAGGGCAGCGCTCTGCAGAATGTTGATGGCGGACAAAGTAGAGTGACATGGGAAACCTCCGGTTTGAAAGATAGAATTTGTTTAGGAAATAGGACTGGGATAAGAAGATGAGATCACCTCTTCACCAGTTTGAAGGGGTATTTCGTCGAAAGCCGAGCGATCTTCGCGCAGAAGCCATACCCGATGGTGAGTAGCTTTTCCTTGATTGACGGTTGTAATCAAGTATACAAAATAAGGCAACGCCCACTGACGATCGAACTCGGAAGGGATGTTGGGGGAGTCGGGATGTGAATGGAAGACTCCCAAGACATCACAGGCCTCTTGGGCGGCGCGCTGCTCGGCTTGGGCATAATCTTGAGGGGTGATCAAGAAGCGGTTGTGGCGCGCAGACGGTTCGCGGGCGTTTGGGAGTGGCAAAATCGCCCGTACGCGCCGCAGTCCGCCCTGACTCTCCCCTAAGAGAAATCCAGCGCCTTCGTCCGGATAGGCAACTTCGAGGTGATGAGAGAGTTCTTGTAGCAATTCGGCAGGGATGGACAAAATCGTCATTGTCTTTTACTCCACAAGCTTTTGATTGGGATGAAGCGACTCAAATTCCCCACAGGGCTTTGTCACTCAGATATTTATACCCGGCATCGGGGAAGATGGTCACAACGGTGCCACCCTCTAGTTGTTCGGCAACCTTGAGGGCGCCTACCGCAGCGGCTGCAGCCGAGATGCCCACGAACAGGCCTTCTTCCTGGGCTAGGCGACGTGCCATCCGATAAGCCTCTTCGGTTTCGACCCAGAGGGTTTGATCCAGCACCGACTCGTCAAAAATCGCCGGACGGATAGCGGTAGGCATGTGTTTTAAGCCTTCTAACCCGTGAAAAGGGCTATTGGGCTGGACAGCGATCAGTTGGACGTTTGGGGAAATCTCCCGCAAATACCGTCCCGCGCCGATCAACGTGCCGCTGGTGCCCAATCCGGCAACCAAATGGGTGACACAGCCCTTGGTTTGCTGAAAGATTTCTGGTCCAGTCGTGCAGTAATGGGCTTGCCAGTTAGCCGGGTTGTCATATTGGTTAGCATAAAAGTATCGCTCCGGCTGTTGAGCAGCCATCTGACGCGCAACGCGGATGGCGCCGTCCGAGCCTTCAGATGGATCGGAAAGGATTAATTCTGCTCCTAAAGCCTTGAGGATGGCAATGCGCTCTGGACTAGCGTTAGCTGGCACAACCAGAGTCACCCCAATGCCCAGCGCTGCTCCAAAAGTGGCGTAAGCAATACCCATGTTGCCCGAGGTTGAGTCGAGTAAGCGTTTTCCCTGGTGCAGTTTCCCTTGCGAGAGTGCTGTGCGCAGGATGTTTAAGGCTGGGCGATCTTTGATCGAGCCTCCCGGATTAAACCATTCAGCCTTGGCAAGAACTTGCACGGTTGACGGAAGGTGTGCTGTCACACGGCGTAATGGAATTAAGGGTGTGTTGCCAACCAAGGTTTCTAACCCGCCAACTGCTCGCAGCGGGGTAACAGCCACATCGGCTCCAAACAGGCTTCGGGATAGATCTACGTCCATTGACTGACTCCTTTCTTGAATGCCATTAAACAAAATCGCCAACAGAAAAACAAACAGGTGGTTCCACGATGTCCCTTGATTCACATTGCGGGGGGGTGGTAACCACCTGATGGATTCTGTTGGCGTCGAGTGTTTGGAATCAGGCAGCCAGACGGTGGTTACTTCCCCCGCCGGCTACACATGCAGTTCATTCGAAACACACGCTCCATAACCTTATAATCCGATAATCTTTATTAGTATTATATGAATTAATCGTGGTCTGTCAAGGGAGATTGACCGTCTAAAATCCTTTTTTATCCTTCTGCGCGCAGGATGGCTAAGGTTGCCAAGAGAGCGACGAGTTGCAATAATTCGACATCTTCTTGCTTAAATGGCTGTCCGCTAATCGTGTTGACCACCTCAATAGCGCCTAGGGTGCGGTCTCCATAGATCAACGGCACGCAAATCAGCGAAACGGTCATAAAGCCGGTCATCTTATCGACAAGGGGAGAGAAGAGCGGCTCAGCGCGGGCGTCCAAGACAAGTTTCGGGGTGCGGCTGGCAACCACCCAACTGGCAATGCCTTCGCCCGGCGGCAGGCGATAATTGGTGAGCGTCTTCTGCGCGGCACCCAACACCAACACAAACACCAACTCATTGGTTTCCTCGTCCAACAACATTAAGGATCCGTCTTTGGAATTTACCGCCTCCAGAGCTGTGCTTAGGATCAGGTGGATGACCTCGTACGGATTCGATTGCGGGGTGATCATCTCGATTTTGCTTTGCAAGCGCACCAACGAGCGCATTGCCTGGCGCAAACGGTTAATCTCCTCGTGTAATTCTTGGTTCTCTTGCTTGAGACGGGTATATTGGCTAACTAGCTCACGCAAGGCATCATTGGGTAGTGTCATCGACCCCTCCCTTCTGTTGGCACGCTAGGCTGTTCGTTCGACACCTTTTGCCGCAGGTGATCCACAGCGACCCATTGTCCTTTCTGCTCAACCATCCTTACCGACAGGTTCACAATGCCCCGATGAAGTTCGTCGGCGCTTGTTTGGTAAAGGTCATTGGATTTGTATTTTGGTAAACAATTGTATCAAAAAATGTACGCTTGGCGTGTCCTTTTGCTCAAAGAGGACTTAACAAGTTGGAAAGATTCTTTTGGGACACCATTCGAATCAAAATTAGCGGTGCAGGGGTATCCGATCTGTACCGCTAATCCATGCCCTAACCGTTCGGAGTAGATTTACTCTGCCTCGCCGACTTGGCTCTCTTGAGACTCTTCTGACTCGGTGGCTTCTGCCTCTATTATGGGTTGTTCGCCTTCGCGGTGAACAATCACCCGCACCATTGGCGATAGATCAACCGTCAAGCGCACTGGCACTTCATATTGACCTAAATTGCGAATGGGCTGCGTATCAATCGCCCGGCGATCCACTTCATAGCCAACCTTTGTTTTGATCGCCTCGGCAATCATCGCAGTCGTTATCGAGCCGTACAGCTTACCGGTCTCACCGGCTCGGGCAGCGAAGGTCAGCTTCAAGCCGTTAATCTTTGCTGCCACGCCGCTTAATTCTTGGTTCAATGCCTGGCGGGCAAGAGCAGCTTTCTCGCGGATATGTTCTGCCTGTTTGAGCGCTCCGGGTGTGGCTAAAACAGCTAATCCTTGGGGGATCAAATAGTTGCGTCCGTAGCCATCGGCGACTTTTTTGACATCCCCGGCTCGCCCCAATTTGTGCACGTCTTTTAGCAAGAGAACTTTCATTGTCAAGCCCTTTCTACGTACAGAGATCCGCCTAGCGGGCTGCGGCGAAGGGTACAACGCTGCAGCGGGCGGATTTTACCACAAAAATATGAAGATGGTATACTCTTAGGCATGGAAAATTCGCCCGCCGGCTTTCGAGAAGTCGAACACGCTGCCGATTGGGCGCTCCAAGTTTGGGCGCCGCAGTTGGACAGCTTGCTGGAGCAAGCCGCCCGCGGCATGTTGACCTTGGCGGGCATTCAAGTAAGCAATGCCTCAGCCATTGAATGCGAGATCGAGATCACCTTTCTCGACCGGGAGCAATTATTGGTCAAATTTCTGAGCGAGTTATTGTATTTTATCGAGCAGGAGAACCTTGCCTTTACAGAATACCAACTTTCTCTCGATCGAGACCGTCTCAAGGCTCGTGTGCGCGGCTATCCCATCCGATCCATCGATAAAGCCATCAAGGCAGTCACCTACCACAATCTGGAAGTGCGCCAGACTGAACGGGGATATGAAGCCTACATCGTCTTCGATGTCTAGGCGTTGCCGCTACTGCACAGCCACCCAACGCTGCTCTTTGGCGCTGCGTTCAATTGCTTCACATAACAGCATCTCATCATGCCCATCGGCAAAAGTGGGAAAATCGGCTGGAGCAGAGAAATCTCCTGCTAAAAGGTAGTTGTAAAATTTAGCGCACAGTTGCTTGAAAGTATCTGGAAAGCCTTCATTATGCCCGCCTGGATACGAGGTGACTGCCCGAGCTTCGGGGCAGAGCAAAGCGGGGTCTTTCATTAGGATTTGATTGGGTTGCGTGCGGTGACCGACCCAGAGTTCATTGGGGCGCTCAGAATCCCAGGCGATTGAGGAGCGCGAGGCGTTGATCTCGAAGAATAAACGATTCTTGCGTCCCGAGCACACTTGGGCAACCGTCAGCACCCCGACCACCCCATTTTCGAAATGTAGGAGGATGCTGGCATAGTCTTCGGTGGTGATGGGTTGATCAATATAATCACTGGGCTGTAATAGTTTGCCGCTGTAGGTCTCAAGCGGTTTGGCCGGTTTCTTGCGAATCGGGTGAACGGTTTTGAAATCGGCAAACACTTCCTTTACCCGCAAACCGGTGATAAACGTGACCATATCCAGCCAGTGCGAACCAATGTCACCCACAGCACGCAGGTTGCCACCAAGCTCCGGCTGTAAGCGCCAGTTCCAATCGGTGGGGAAGAGCAGCCAGTCTTGCAAGTATGACCCCTGAATGATGAAGACCTCCCCCAATTCGCCGCTCTGCACCATCTGACGCGCTTGTTGAACCAGCGGATACATGCGCAGGTTAAAATTGATGGCATTGGCGCGCCCTAACTCCTTCGCCAAGCGCACCAATTCCGCCGATTCGGCTGAGGAGGTGGCTAACGGTTTCTCACACACCACGTGTTTGCCCGCCAGCAAGGCGGCTTTGGCATGGGGATAATGGAGGTGATTGGGCGTGGCAAGATGGACGGCGTGAATATCTGGGTCGGCAAGCAGGTCCTCGAGGGTTGCGTAGGCGCGGGGAATGCCCAACTCGGCTGCCTTTTGGCGTGCCAACTCGGGCGTGGCTTCTGCTAAACCGAGAACGCGTAAACCGTTGCGCCGCAGCCCTTCAATGTGTGCTGGCCCGATAAAGCCGGTGCCAGCAATGCCAATGCCAAGAGTCTCTTTGGTGAGGGGTGTTTTCATGGCTTTAACTCCATATTTGAGAAGATACGTTTCCTAACGCGAGAAGAAATAAAGGGAAAGCAAAACACACCATTTGCTAAAAAAATTATAGCACAGTCGTTCGAGTGAGCGCTCTAACGCAATTTAGCCAACCGCACCAAGCCAGCAGTTGCCATGCAGGTTTGAACCTTCTAGGGGTGTGGTATCGAGAACTGACTCGGCTATAATAAAAAGGACTGAGGGAACGATGGGTTAACCGAAGGTTGTATCAACGGCTAGACTTTTTTACCAGCTTTCCTTTGAGGAGCGGTGATATTTTGTTTTTGAGGTGGTGAAAATGGAAACTTCCTATCGATTGGAGCGCGATGCACTAGGTGAATTAAAGGTGCCGGCTCAGGCTTATTACGGCATTCAAACACAGCGGGCCGTGTTGAACTTTCCCATTAGTGGTCGCCGTCCTTATCGGGCGTTTATCTGGTCGATGGCGTTGATCAAAGCCTGCGCTGCACAGGTCAATCACGCCTTAGGGTTGCTTGATGAAGCCCGCGCAGTAGCCATCCGTCAAGCTGCCCAAGAGGTAATGGAGGGCAAGTGGGATGAACAGTTTGTGGTCGATCCCTTTCAGGCTGGGGCAGGCACCAGCCACAATATGAATGTCAACGAGGTCATCGCCAACCGTGCTACGCAAATCCTTGGCGGTGCGTTAGGGGAATACCGCGTTCACCCCAATGACCACGTCAATATGGCGCAATCCACCAATGACACGATTCCCACGGCCATCCGCCTGGGTTGTCTCTGGCGTTTGGACGAGCTACTGCAGGCAGTAGCCGCGCTTGCTGCTGCCTTGCGGGAGAAGGCGCGTCAATTTGACGATATCCTAAAGTCCGGGCGCACCCACCTTCAGGACGCTGTCCCCGTCCGGTTGGGTCAAGAATTCGGGGCGTATGCTCGGGCGGTAGAGCGCGATGGCGAGCGCATTCAGCGCGCGGCTGCCGCACTCTACCGCTTAGGTATTGGCGGGACGGCGGTTGGTAGTGGCTTGAATGCTCATCCCCAATATCGTTTCCGCATGGTGGAATGTCTAAGCCAAAACACAGGTTGGGCATTGATCGCTTCCGACAATCTGTTTGAGTCGATGCAATCCATGGCCGACTTCGCCGAGTTTTCGGCTGCCCTGCGCACCCTTAGCATCACCTTAACCCGCATTGCCAACGACTTGCGCCTTTTGGCTTCTGGCCCTGCAACTGGGTTCGATGAAATCCGCTTGCCCGCTGTGCAGCCCGGTTCTAGCATCATGCCCGGCAAAGTCAATCCGGTCATGGCGGAGATGCTCAACATGGTAATGTACTATGTGCAAGGATTAGATCACACCGTTGCCCTTGCAGCGCAAGCTGGACAGTTGGAACTGAATGTGATGATGCCGATCATCGGGCACTGTTTGTTCGAGAATATGCACTTGCTGATCAACGCCCTGAAAGTTTTTACAGAGAAGTGCGTTGTGGGCATTCAAGCCAATCGGGCAAAAGCCGCTGCTTGGTTGGAGAAAAATGCCATTTTGGTCACGGCGCTCAACCCGCTGATCGGTTATGCAACTGCTGCAGCGCTGGCAAAAGAAGCCATGGCAAACGATCTCTCAGTGCGCGAGCTAGCCTTACAGAAAGCCAAAAACGGAGAACTGCACCATCGGGAAAGCGGCAAACCGCTTGGCGAAGCGGAAATTGAGGCCGCTCTTCAAGATATCTGGCGGATGACCGAAGGAGGTATTTTTGAGGGAGCTGGCGGAGGAGGCGGATAGGTCACAATTTGAAACCACTCTATAGCTTTTCCTGCTTGTTTTTCTCGATGCCTTTCTGCCCCTCGTTGCAGCGGATGTCAGATGCATTGCCCGGCCGATACAGGGTTGGTTGACTTCGCCGGTGAAGCCATCATGGTGGTCATCCATGCGAACGGATGACCACCTTGTACGCCTCAAACCATCGGTTTCAGACCGCTAGCGATTCTTCAGCACCAGCGGCAGATATAGGTGCCACGATGGGCCCCAATAGGCAAGGTAATCAGCCATCGGGTTATCCCCTGCGTTGGTGAACGCGCCCCCGACGTAAATTTTGCTCCCGCTCACTAGAATGGCATCCACCTCGTTATCTAAACCGCTGCCAAGTTCATGCCAGGTATTGCCATCCCAGCGCGCAATTCGATCGGCATTCGGGTTTTCACCCGCATCGACAAACAAGCCCCCGACGTACACATCATTCCCATTGACCGCTATGGCATACACCTCACTCTCTACCCCGCTGCCGAGGGCATGCCAGGTGCTGCCATCCCAGCGCGCAATGTAATCAGCCTCTGGGTTAAAGCCTGCATTGGTGAAACTGCCTCCCACGTACACATCACTTCCGTTCACTGCAATAGCGTATGGCGTATTGGTCAGACCCTCGCCAAGGTTATGCCAATCGCTGCCATCCCAGCGTGCAATATTATTCGCAGATAGGTTTCCCCCCGCAGAGAAGAAGTCACCTCCGACATACACATCATTCCCGCTCACAGCAATGGCAGATACCCAATGATTCAGCCCGCTGCCAAGGGCATGCCAGGTGCTGCCATCCCAGCGCGCAATGTAGTCGGCGTTTGAGTTTCCTCCCGCATCAGTAAAATCACCTCCAACATATACATCGCTCTCACTCACCGCAATGGCATACACTTTGTCATTCAGCCCATTGCCGAGCGCATGCCAAGTGCTGCCATCCCAGCGTGCAATGTAATCGGCGTTGGGGTTTCCTCCCGCATCGGTGAACATACCCCCAACATACACGTCGCTGCCGCTCACCGCAATCGTAAACACTGGGTTGTTCAGCCCATTGCCGAGGGCGTGCCAACTGCTGCCATCCCAGCGCGCAATGTAATTTGCTCTAGGAGTTCCACCTGCACCGAAAAACTGCCCCCCGACATAAACATCGTCGCCACTTACAGCAATCGCATATACTGTGTTATCAAAAGCACTACTAATCGCACTGCCAAGATTGACCCAACTACTGCCATTCCAGAGCGCAATGTTATCGGCGTACAAGTTTCCACCCGCATTGATGAAGTTACCGCCAATATACACATTGTCCTCACTCACAACGATTGCCCACACATTACCATCCAGCCCACTGCCAAGAGATTGCCAAGTGCTGCCATTCCACCACGCAATGTAATCTGCGTTCGGATTTCCCCCCGCATCGACGAAATAGCCCCCAACATACACATTATTTCCGCTCGCGGCAATGACATGCACCTCGTCATCCAGCCCGCTCCCTAGGGCGTGCCAACTGCTTCCATCCCAGCGCGCAACGTGGTTAGCGTTTGGGTTCCCACCCGCAGCAGTGAACATTCCTCCAACATAGAGATTGCTCCCGCTGATCGCAATGCCGTACACGCCACTATTCAACCCGCTGCCGAGGGCATGCCAGGTGCTTCCATCCCAGCGCGCAATGTAATCGGCGTTTGGGTTTCCACCCGCATTGGTGAAACCGCCTCCAACATAGACGTTGCTCCCACTCACGGTAATGGCATTTACAGCGGAATCCAACCCGACTCCCAGGGCATGCCAACTGTTGCCATCCCAGCGCGCAATATGTCTGGCATCCCAGTTCGTGCCTATAGAAAAAAACTCTCCTCCCACATACACATTATTTCCACTTATGGCAATGGCATACACTTTATCATCCAGCCCGCTGCCGAGGGCGTGCCAAGTGCTGCCATCCCAGCGCGCAATGTAATCGGCGTTGGGGTTTCCTCCTGCATCGGTGAACATACCCCCAACATACACATCGCTGCCGCTCACCGCAATCGTAAACACCGGGTTGTTCAACCCACTGCCGAGGGCATGCCAGGTGCTGCCATCCCAGCGCGCAATATAGTCGGCGTTGGGGTTTCCTCCCGCATCGGTGAAATTGCCTCCCACATACACACTGCTCCCGCTCACGGCAATGGCAAATACCTGTTTGCCTATGGCACTATTTGTACCACTACCGAGATTATGCCAGTCACCGCTGTCGTTAGCAGCCATCGTTTTGAAGACTTGCCCCCGCTCTGGATCGAATTTCACCGAGCAGCCCTTGTGGGGTAATATGCCGCAGAAGTCATCCTCCAGGTTCAATGTCCCGTGCGGGTTTAGCAGTGTCTCCAGAGAGAGGGGGGCTATTTCGATTGCTTTTTCCGATGGGATTCGCTCTGCCTGTGCCGATGTCGAAGCCTGAAGCACAGACAATCCAGCCAAGAGAAGCAAAAGCCATTGCACAAGAGATTTCATGGGACACCTCCTTCCAAACTAAAGTTGTCTAAACTGCAGGTGATTGCCAGATAGTGATTCCACAAGACGTATTTCTCCTCGCATGCGATCCTTCCATGAGGTCAAAAGAGTCTAGGCAGGTAAAATACGTCTCTCGAAGTTCAATGAAACGATCGAACGACCCATAATGTTGTGCGTATCTTAAGTTAGCATAGACAAATGACATTTCAATGACAGTTTTTGCAGCGAAGCGTTGCTTCTGCTATCGAGTTTGGACAGAATAGCTTCTAGCACCTTGGTTTTGTAGAATATGTGTGTCTCAACCCCATCCCGTGACGGTAAAGGGGATTTTTCTGAAAACCATTGCTGATTTTTAGACAAAGAAAGTAAATCCTTTGAACGCTCCAATAGTCCTGGTAAGAACGTGGGTGGGTATAGGCGAAACAGTATCATGCTTAATAACTGACGTTACGCAGTTCATTCGTGCCGCGACATTCATGTCGCCTAAATCCACGAGATAAATCTCGTGCTACCGCGTAAGCGACATTCATGTCGCCTGAATCCACGAGATAAATCTCGTGCTACCGCGTAAGCGACATGCATGTCACCTG
>QEXX01000006.1 GCA_003130835.1 Anaerolineae bacterium
GTATGGACGATAAGATCACCATCATCGAAGGGCCGCCCCCGGTGTTTGAGTTAGCCCAAGACGGCTGGGCCTTGGGCGTTCACGAAGGTCCGAGCCAGTCGGCTTTGGTGTTCACCCGCTTGCGCGCTTTCAACAGCGCTGCTTTAGTCGAGCGTTGCTATAACGCTTGGCGCAACAAAGGCACCATGCGTTTGGAGTACCGCTCTATGGATGGGTTACAACAACAGACACCCATCATTGCTGCCCGCGCCGTTGAAGTGGAGGAAGGCCCAATGTTGCTGCTCTGGTTACGTATCCCTGCCCAGGATGCCGAACTGGAGATCGGTTTCGACGACGATAGCGAAGAGAACTAACTCCCCTTTTGCATGTCCTTTTGGACGGTCGTCCGAGACTTTTTTCTAAACCTGCGCAACGGAGCTGACTATCCGTTGCGCCAATTTTTTCGCTGGCGCAGAGGGGATGTGCGCTGGAAGGACGAGCCAAAAGAATCCCTCTTTGCCGATTTACCGGCCGCCGAACGGTTTTCCGCCGAGCAGCTCGCTCAACACCTGCGCCAAACCTATCATCTCGATCACTGGTATCACCACAGTCGGGCGCGCATTTATCGAGAGAGTTTGTATTACCTCGCCCTTCTTGAACAAGCTTTTCAAAAGGCAGACTTGCACCTCGCCGCCACCGTCACCTGCGCCGATGTTGGGCCTTCCGATTGGTTCTACGTGCAAGCCTTGTATGCTCTCTTGCGCTGGTACGAGGCGCCCCAAGGTAGAAAGGTGACCCTGCACGGCTACGAGCGAGATGCCTTTCGGGTTTATGCCGACTTTTATTCCCGTTACGACCATGCCCTGGCTTATCTCAAGGGGTTGGAAGGAGTGAGCTATATTCCAAGGGCGTTTGAAGCCCAGCCGCGCCGATATGACTTGATCTTGATGCTCTTCCCCTTCGTCTTTCTTGAAGATCATCTGCTTTGGGGGTTACCGAAGCGCCTCTTTCAGCCCGCCGCGTTGCTCGCTGCCGTTTGGGAAAGTTTGAAAGCCGGTGGGGGCTTGGTGATCGCCAATCAGGGGCTTGCCGAGCACCAGGCGCAGCAGCGTTTGCTGACCGAAGCCTCTATCCCGATTCGGGCAGCCTTTCGCTTCGATTCACCGCTTTTTCGCTATTCGCTGGAGCGTTATGTCTTGGTCGCCATCCACCCCGCAACGGATTGAGGCGCTTAGCCAGCAGGCTTTGACGCATCTTGAGGTCTTAGCCGGCAAGATCGGCGCTCGCCCAGCCGGCAGTCCTGCCGAGCGACAAGCTCTCGATTATTTGGACGGACTATTCCGTAGCTGGGGATACAAAGTACGGCGGGAAGCGGTTGCCTTTGCGCCGCCTGTCCGCTTCAATTTGCCGTATTTGTTGGGGGCAGTGGCGCTGGGGGTGGCCGGTTGGGTCAGCCAAGCAGTGCCGTGGTTGGCATTGGCTGTGCCGTTTCTCTTGATGATCTTACCGCAATGGTCGCGTTGGTGGGTGCAGAATCGTAAACCCAGCCAAGCCAGTGAAAATGTATTGGCTTGGCTGGGCGGTGAGGAGCTGCAGCCGCCGGTGCTCTTATTCTGCGCTCACGTGGATACTGCTCGCGTTGTGCCGCTGCGTCATCCTTGGCTCTTGCGCCTCTACAGTCGCACCTTTGATATTGTGCAACGTTTTGCGTGGATGATCTTCGCCCTGGCGCTCTTGCAAGTCTGGGGGTGGCAGATCGCAGAGGCTGTGCTGTACCCGGTTGCCGCTTTGGGCAGCTTGGGAGGGCTGTGGCTGGCTGTTTTGCAACTACTCCCGACAGCTAACAAAGAGGCTGCCTATTCCCCAGGCGCCAACGACAACGCCTCCGGGGTGGCGGTTTTGTTAGCTCTGGCGGAAGAATTGGCAACATCAGCTTCTCAGCCGCCGTCGGTCGCCTTTCTTTTCACCACCGCTGAAGAATGTGGTCTCTACGGTGGGCGTCAATTTGTCAAAGCCCATGCGGAATGGGCAAAGACCTCCTCTGTGATCTGCGTGGACATGGTGGGCAGCGGTGAGATTCTATACTACGTTGCCAAAGAGGGTATTTTCTCACCCCTGTATACCGATCAGCAGTTGCAGCAGGCTTTGCTTCAGGTTCATCCTGCTTTGCAGCCGCTCTGGCATACCCTGCGCAGCGGCGACTATGCCGCTTTTTGTCAAGCCGGTTTTCGAGCGATCAGTTTAGAGAGCGGGGGAAAATCCCTAACGGATTGGAGTTATCATTCCATCTATGACACGCCGGAGAAGATCAACCCAGCCATGCTGCAGCAAGCCTTGGGAGTGCTCATTGGATTTGTGCAGCAAAATACCGCCATGCAGGTACAAAGAAGCTGACCTCGCCAAGTGACTCAAACCCACCTACGGATGGCTTAACGGTTATACCGACCCGCAAGCTCAACTGCTTTGCGTGTTGAGCAAGGTTTCGTTCAGAAGCTCTCCGCTCAGCACCCCCTCAGTTCACGAACGGCAAAACGACCCGTTGGGTGACCAACAGGAAAAAGCTGCCGACCAGGCAGGTGACGAAAAACAACAGGAGAGAAAGAATAAACCGCTGAAAGGCGGTCAGACCCAAGAAGCGCCGTTCGCGATAGGGCAGGGCTGGTTCGGGTTCGAGCGCATCTTCTAAGAATTCCTGTGAGCTTGCCTGCTCTCTCA
>QEXX01000037.1 GCA_003130835.1 Anaerolineae bacterium
TCACAGCATCAAGAACTGGTTCATAAATGGGCAAGAGATGTTTGGAATGCGTGGTCAGCTTATCATCACATAGTTCGGCAACTTGTGAGCAGGTGCCTTATTGCATAATTACGCCGCCCAACCCGCGCTTGCACCTGACGCCGCTCCGCTGCGCTTGGCGGCGCAGGTGAAGCGCAAGCCGTTAGGTGGCGCTTTCTCCTAATTGATAATCGATGCTGACTGACATAGAACATTTGAGTGATAAAATAAAGGGGAAATCTTTCGGTTAGGAGTATCACATGCCGGGAAAAGGAACCGCTCCGAAAAGCGGCGATGAATTGAAACAACGAGTTGTTGCTCTTGCTCAATGTCTTGGATTACGAGCACAAACTGAAGTGAGAGCAGCGAGAAGGTTGTGGGGACAACAACGATACATTGATGTAGTCATCACCGATGACAAGAGTGGCAAACGGTTGGGTGTTGAGTGCAAATTCCAAGCTACGCCTGGTACGGCGGAAGAAAAAGTTCCCGCTACCATTCAAGACATAGCCCATTGGCCTATCCCAGGCATAGTAGTTCTTGATGGCGAAGGTTTTTCTACTAATATGCGGGGTTATTTGATGTCCACTGGCAAAGTGGTCTGGTTTGACGAACTGGAAGACTGGTTGCGCCTCTATTTTGGACTGTAAAATGGGCGACTTATCTGTTCCACGACCTTTTTTGAAATGGGCTGGCGGTAAGACTCAACTGGCAGATGCACTGTTAGAACGCAAGCCGGTTTACTTCAATACGTATCACGAGCCATTCGTAGGAAGTGGAGCAATCTTCTTTCGTCTCTATAGGGAAAATCAGGTTCGGCGCGCAATACTATCAGACATCAATGCTGAACTCATAGACACTTATCTGGCTATTCGTGATCGTGTTACAGAAGTGATCGGTCTTTTATCAGAATTTCCACACAGCAAAGAGTTCTACTACGAAATTCGCGCAAAAGATCCCTGGAAATTGAGCCTGCCTGAACGAGCAGCAAGGATGATTTATCTGAATAAAACAGGCTACAATGGTTTATATCGAGTCAATCGGCAGGGAAAGTTTAATGTGCCGTTTGGACGGTATAAAGCGCCGA
Organism: Anaerolineae bacterium; assembly: GCA_003130835.1. Classification (GTDB taxonomy): domain Bacteria; phylum Chloroflexota; class Anaerolineae; order Anaerolineales; family UBA4823; genus NAK19. The sequence goes on from QEXX01000037.1 coordinate 1,106, forward strand.
AATATCTAGACAAAGACAATCTTCTAGCAGTGTCACACGCCTTGCAAAACGTTGAAATCCTCTGTGCGCCATTTGATACCGTGACAGAGAGGGCCAAACCAGGCGATTGGGTGTATTTTGATCCACCTTATGTTCCAATTTCGCAAACCTCGAACTTTACATCCTATTATGCCGATGGCTTTGGGTTACAAGACCAGGAACGCTTGCGGGATATTTGTATTACATTAAGCCAAAATAATGTTTACATCACGGTTTCCAATTCCGATACTGCTATTGTGCGCTCTCTGTATAAGTTTCCCCATTTCGCTATTGATGAAGTTCTAGCTAATCGTGCCATTAATTGCAATGGGGCAAGGCGTGGCAAGATTACAGAATTGGTGATCACAAATTATCCTGTCAATCGAGCAGTTCAATTGCAATTGCTGGAGCAGCGAGGCTCCTATCTTGTGTTTCAACAGCGCCACCTAACACGCGCATCCACCTGACGGCTTCGCCTCGCTGCGCTCGGCTCGCCGTAGGTGAAGCACGCCCCGTTAGCTCCGCGCCCCTTCGTTCCGCTACACAACCCGCACAGCTTTCCCTCCTCCCAGGCCCTTCTCCCTAAAGGAGAAGGGAGTGTGGCAGGTCGAGGATGGCGCAAGCCCGTATCGAGACCCAAGGCGCCGGATTATCGAGTACAATCATAATGAGTTATTTGCCAAGCGCAAAGAGAACCCTCTCTGCGCCGTACTCAAATATCCATGCCCATTTGTGGCGCTTGATAACACACCGTTGGGGAGGCCCTTTATGATGATCAATACCACTTTTTTTCTGCTTTTGATCACAGCTCTGGTGGATTGGTACGCAGTTTTTCGCGATCACTACCGCTTGCGCTATGTTACCAAGCCGCTGGTGTTGATCTTGCTGATCGTCTGGTTTACTCGCAGCGGTGGTTGGGAAGGTAGCGGAGTCTTCTTTGGGGTGGCATTGATCTTCTCCCTCTTCGGCGATATATTCTTACTTAAAGGTTTGCTCAAAGTTCAGCCGGGATTCTTCCAATGGGGGTTGGTCTCGTTCTTGATCGCCCAAATCGCCTATGTGATCGGCTTCAATCAGCCTCGCCCGCTGCTTTCCTTCCCCAGCTTGGGCATCGTGATTGCGGTTGCCTTGGTGAGTTTCTTCAACGGCGGACGGTTGATCGGCAGTCTGAATGCCAAACCCGCCAATCAAAAGTTGGTGCTGCCGGTGACGATTTACATGATTGTCATCAGTTTGATGTTGGCTTCGGCTTTAAATACCCTCTTGAGAGACGATTGGCTTGGTTCGGCGGCGCTGCTCTCTGCCTTTGGGGCAACGCTGTTCTACATCTCCGACTCGATTTTGGCGCACGATAAATTTAGCCAGCCGATTCGCACGGCGGAGATGCTGGTAACCATAACGTATCACTTGGCGCAAATCGGCATCATCGCCGCTTACCTTGCGCACAGCGTGCCGCTTTGGATTCCCTACTAAGCAGGAATTAGCGCCGCCGCCGACGCGGCCGCTCGATCGGTGGCGCATCCAGGGGGGTCAAGAATGACCCCCCGCTGAGGCGAAAGACAATCATATATAGGATGGTCAGTACCCCAAACCCCATCACCATTAACACCAGCCCGACCAGCAAATTGGCGAAAAGGTGAGGAATCGGGGGCAGGGGCACAAAAGGGATGCGCACGGTCATCATCAATTCGGGCGGCATAACCACCCAACGGCTGAGCAGGTTGGACTCGACAATCAAAGCGGCGCCGGCATAAGACATGAGCGGAAGAATCACCAACAGGAGACAGCCAATGCCGCGCCAAATCGGATGCACCGTCCAAGGGCGCTCTTTTGGCAGGGGACGTCGGTCAAAGCGGGCATATTTACTCATGGACCAGTTGCGCAGCTTTTTCGATGGCGCGTACGATGGAATAGTACCCCGTGCAGCGACACAGGTTGCCGCTGATCGCCCATTGGACATCTTCGCGGCTTGGGTGAGGCTTTTCCTCTAACAACTTGGCAGCCGACATGAGAAAGCCAGGCGTGCAGTAACCGCATTGCACAGCCCCCTCTTCGATAAAGGTGCGCTGAACCGGGTGTAACTGCTCCCCTTGAGCTAAGCCCTCGATGGTGACAATCTCAGCACCGTGGGCGCGCGGGGCCGGCACCAAGCAAGACATCACCGCCATGCCATCCAGAAAGACCGTGCACGCCCCACATTCGCCTTCGGCGCAGCCTTCTTTTGTGCCGGTTAGGCCGATGTCTTCGCGGATGAAGCGCAACAATGTCTTGTGCGAAGCGCCTCGCACACGGTATTCTTTGCCGTTTACGGTGGTCACAATTTCATCCTGGCGCTGGTGTTGCACCGAATGGTCGAACGCCGGGGCATGCCCATCATAGTCTTTGCCCCACAACAAGACCGGGTCGGAGGGCACCGCTTGCGTTTCGACCCCCTGAGCGATCTGGCGCAGGCAGCGTGCCACGCACACGCGCACCATCTCGTAGCGATAATCGGCAGAACTGCGCACGTCATCGATTGGATGGGCAGATTGTTGCGCCAAGCGGCTGACTTCCTCGATCACCTCTTCGCTTAGGGTCTTGCCCACTAAGGCTTGTTCGGCTTGCTCGGCGTGGCAGATGATAGGGGTAACAGCTCCAAGGGTGATGGCAGCCCTTTCGATGCGGCGCTCCGCAACGGGCTTGGAGTCATCTTCTGCAAACGTCAGCAAGACGGCGGCATTGACCACCGAAATGGCTTGGGCTTTGCGCAAGCCAAGCTTAATAAAAGTGCCGCGTTGGTTTGCCCGCATGGCAGGGAAGGAGATATCCACCATGAGTTCATCCGCCTCCATCACCGTTTGGCGCACGCCTTTGTAAAACTCCCGCAGTGGCACGACGCGCTCGCCTCGCGCCGAGAGCAAGGTGACCTTGGCATCCAGCGCCATCAGAGGGGGAATGGTATCATTGGCGGGCGAGGCGGTGATGAGGTTGCCTGCCACCGTGCCGCGATTGCGAATCTGCGGCGCGCCCACCTCCCAGGCGGCTGCCACCAGCGGAAAGGCGCGTTCGTGCAATAACTTGGAGGCAACACAATGATTGTGAGTCACCATCGGCCCAAGATGAATCACCTCGTCTTCATCCAAGACGATCTGGTCTAAGTTCGGGACACGGGTGATGTCAATCAACGTCTCGATGCCGCGCCGCACGTTGCGCTCGATCTCGAGAATCAAGTCGGTTGCGCCGGCCACAATGCGGGCTTTTTCTTTCTCCTTTGCCAGGATTTGAACAGCTTCTTCAAGAGAGGTAACGCTATGATAGTTGTGCCACATTGCTCACTCCGTTTCTATAGATTTATCGGATACCGTTAAGTGCATTCTACCGCCGTGACCGCCATTGCGCAGCATGATGATCTCGGCAAGGATGCTCACTGCGATCTCTTCCGGGGTCTCGGCGTTTAATTCCAATCCCATGGGGGAAATGACGCGATCCAGAACCTCCTTTTTCATCCCTTTTTCTTCCATTAGCCTTTTGCGTGTGGTCGCCCAGCGGCGGCGTGATCCAATCACGCCGATATAGGCAGCCGGGCTTTCCAGCAGGGAGGGCAAACCTTCGACGTCTAAATCTGCCCCGCGTGTGGTCAGCACCAAATAGTGCCACGGGGTGATCTGCAGATGCTGGGGCAGTTCGGGCAGCGGACAAAGGTGGTATTCATCGGCATTGGGGATAAACTCGGGGTTGCAGAACTCGGCACGGTCATCCCAGATGGCGACGCGGAAGCCCAACCAGCGTGCCAGAAAAGCTACCGCCTTGCCAACATGGCCGGCGCCTACCACCACTAAGGTCGGTTTGGGGTTAATCGGTTCGACATAGATGTCCACTTGTCCTCCACATACGCCGGGGTCGCCGCGGGCTGGATCGGTCATGCTGTAGGATAGATAGCGCGGTAGCCCCGCTTGCATGGCTTGCTTGGCTTCTTCGATCACGCGCCGTTCCATCTCTCCGCCGCCCACGGTGCCCAAGATGCGCCCATCCGGGTAAACCAGCATTTTACTGCTGGTATGACGCGGCGTGGAACCTTGACTGCGCACGACCGTACAGAGCGCCCCAGGGCGGTTTTGGCGTTCTAACTCGACAATGGCTTCGTAGATGCTGGTCATGCGCTTTGCTCCTGTCGCTGAGCTTGTAAAGCCCGCCAGACCTTCTCCGGCGTGACCGGGTTATCGTCAATATTGACCCCGCAGGCATCCAGCACGGCGTTACCCACCGCCGGCGCTACACCATCCATGGGGATTTCAGCGACTGCTTTGACCCCAAACGGGTGAGATGGCTCATAAGTTTCGACGAAGATGGTCTCCAACTCCGGCATTTCGTGGGCTTGGAAGATGTGATAGTGGCGCAAATCGCGCTCGCGGGCGCGCCCATGCTCATCGTAGCACATCTCCTCACATACCGCATAGCCAAGCGCTTGGGTCATGCCGCCTTCAATTTGACCGGAAGCCGTGATGGGGTTGACGATCACGCCGCTATCCACAGCCATCACCAGTTTATCCACCGTCACCTGCCCGGTCTCGATGTCGACCGCCACCTCGGCGAATTGGGCAGCGAAGGGTGGCGGCGAGACCGGTGAGTAGAAGGATGCTACCCCCATGATTTGCTCTTGGTCTTCGTGATGGAGGGCATTGTGGGCGACTTCAGCCAGGCTAACGCTGCGCCCATCCGGGGCAAAGACCCTTCCTTCCCGCAAGGTCAGCATTTCGGGGGTCACTTCTCCGCTGCCGTTGGCTGCCTTGTTGAGCATGCGGGCGGCGCGCAGGCGGATGCGCTCTGCCACTTGTTGAGCGGCTTTGGTCACCGCTGCGCCGGAGATATAGGTGGTGCTGGAGGCATAGGCGCCTTTGTCAAAGGGGGTGAAGTCGGTGTCGGAGGAATAGACAATGATGTCTTCCAGCTCAACCCCGAGCACTTCGGCAGCCATCTGCGCCAAAACCGTGTCCGAGCCTGTGCCCAGGTCTGTGGCGCCGATCAGCAGGTTGAATGAGCCATCATCATTCATCTTAATGCTGGCGCCGCCCATGTCCAAATAGGGGATGGCAGTGCCTTGCATGACCAGCGCAACGCCAATGCCGCGCCGCAAGTGCGGCTTGCCCGGCACTTCGTGCCATTGGGGATTGCCGAATTTCTGATCCCAACCGATGGCGGCTTTGCCTTGGCGGACACACTCTTCCAAGCCGCAGGTCTGGATGACCTCCGGACGCGGCTCGCGCCCCTCGCTCCAAGCTGTGCTAAAGGGATGCAATTCGCCGGCCCGCAAGGCGTTCTTCAGGCGGAACTCGAGCGAATCCATCTGCAGGGCGCGGGCGATTTTTTCGATGTGCCGTTCAACTGGCCAGAAGCCCTGCGGCACGCCGTAACCGCGGTATGCCCCAGCCGGCGGATGATTGGTGTAGACGACGTCAGCATGGAATTGGATATTCGGCCTTTGGCGATACTCACCATCGCCGACATACAGCGCCATCGATTTGTGGCCGGTGTTGCCGGTCACAGTCAAAGCATGACAACCATAGGCGCCCGTATCCGAGAGGACCCGCATGGCATTGGCGGTGATGGTGCCGTCCTTTTTGACCCCGGTTTTGAGGTGAATGCGCATCGGGTGACGCGAGCGGGCAGCGATAAACTCTTCTTCCCGCGTCATCTCATACAGCACCGGGCGGCCGGTGGCAATGGTCAAATGCGCCGCCACATCTTCGATTAAGATTTCCTGCTTGCCGCCAAAACCGCCGCCGATGCGCGGTTTGATTACGCGAATGCGTTTGATGGGTAAACCTAAAACCGGCGCTAAAATGCGCCGCGCATGAAAAGGCACTTGCGTGCTGGTGCGAATCACCAAGCGGTCATCTTCATCCCAATAGCTAAGCGCGACATGCGGCTCTATGTGGGCTTGCTGTACTTTGGGTACTTCATAATCCCCCTCAAAGATGTAGTCGGCTTCGGCAAAGCCTTTCTCCACATCGCCGATGTCGATATGGATGTGGGCCGCCAGATTGCGAGTCGGGTCCGACTCGGCAAAGTTGACGTATTCAGGCTCGTCGTGAATGCGCGGTGCATTGGGAGACATCGCCTCGGCCGGGTCTAAGACAGCCGGCAGCGGTTCATACTCCACCTCGATTAACTTCAGGGCTTGCTCGGCGATTTCGGGTGTCTCAGCAGCCACAAACGCCACGCGGTCGCCCACAAAGCGCACCTTGTTATCCAACGAAAAGGTATCCAGCGGCCCGGGAATGGGGTCGGATTGTCCGGCGGTGGAATAAACCACGCGCGGGATATCCTGCCAGGTCAGCACCGCCGCAACACCGGGCAAGGCCTTGGCGCGGGAGGTGTCAATGCGTTTGATGCGGGCATGCGCATAGGGACTGCGCAGCACTTTGGCATACAATAAGCCGCGCATCTCAAAATCTGCCGCAAAAGCCGGCTTGCCTTGCGCCAGCTTGACCGCATCCACTTTCTTTTCTGGTTTGCCGATCCGCTGGTGTTGGGGCACTTGGGGCGAGAAGATCACTTTGGGCAAAATTTTGGTTTGGGTGCGCGCTTCACTGGATGGGAATTGCGCTGTACCATCCGCATCGGAAGGGGATTGCAGGATAACCGGCAGGCTCAACAGTTCGCGGTCGCCGAACGCTAAGGGGGGCACAGCCTCGCCACGTAGCAGGGCGGCTGCCCGTAAAACCGCTTCGACCGGCTTAAGGTAGCCGGTGCAGCGGCACAAAACCCCAGAGAGGGCATCGCGCACTTCAGCTTCGCTGGGGTTCGGTTGATGCTGCAACAGATGATAAGCAGCCAGAATTTGGGCTGGTGTGCAATAGCCGCACTGGATAGCGCCGCTTTCGATGAAGGCTTGCTGAAGCGGATGCAAGCCTTCGGTCTGCTTCCAGCCCTGGTGGGGGTGTTGACCTAGTGACTCGATGGTCTCAATCACATGCCCTTCAACCTGCGCAGCCAGCAGACGACAAGAGTTCAGCGGTTTGCCGTCCACCAAAACGGCACACACGCCGCACTCGCCCGTATCACAGCCAACCTTTGCCCCGAAATAGCCTAAGCGGCGTAAAGTGCTCAAGAGGGTCTCATGCGGCGAGACCTCAAGCGTATGTTGTGTTTGATTAATCAGTAAAGTAACCTGCATGTTGGCTCTCCTTATATCCCTGAGGCAAGCCTCTGCCAACAGCGTTTTGCCAATACGCCAGCCACCTGGCTGCGATAGGCTGCACTTGCCCATTCGTCTGCAGCGGCGCTAAAGGCGGACTCGGCTGCCAACCGCAGCCCTTCGTGCCCCTGACCATCCAGCACCAAGGTAGGCGTTTTGCCCCATCCGCCGAGCGCAAAGCGCAATCGCCCCGATGGCCAGCGCGCCAGGGCTGCAAACACAATGGGTAAATCGGCTGGCGTGCGAGCAACCGACTCGGTAACCAGCTCAACTTGTAGATTGATTTCAATCCAGGTGATCAAATGACCGGTTAGGAATTCCTCGCGCAGGGCTAGGAAATCGCCATAGCTCACCGTACGCTGCTCGGGCATCAATGTGAGTTGGGCGTCCAAAGCTAACATCGCCACCCCGAACGGCGAACGCCCATCCGCACTGGCGAGGCTTCCGCCCACCGTGGCTTGGTGGCGCAGGTTATAGGTGGCTTGACGACGAATGGCATCCCCTAAAGCCGACGGCAAGTCAGGAAATTCCATCAGTTGTTGCAAAGTGCTGGTCGCTCCGATTTGCAAGCGGTTGCCTTGCCGTTCGATAGCATCCAGACCCAAAGCCTGTAAATCTACCACGGCCAGCGGTTCTTCGCCCTTGAAATTCAGTGCCGTGCCGCCGCCCAGCGGACGGGTGGGGGGGTGTTTGCGTTGGAGCAACTGAACCGCCTCCGCTAGGGTTGGGGGGCGATGGTATTCGATAATCATTTGGATACCTCCTGATAGACTTTCCAGCCAAAACTTTCTAAATCAACGCCTTGATACTCCCCAGCCGGGACATCCACCAACAAGGCTTGTGCTTCTGCCAGCACAGTTCCGTCTTGAGTTAACAGTTTTGCCTCTGCTGTTGCCAGGCGCCCGCGGTCTTTGAGCGCTTTGCCCTCTAGGCGCAGGGGTTGATTGAGCGGCACATGCTGGCGGTAGCGAACATCCAGCCGCGCCGTGTACATGAAGCGCGGCTGGCGGGGGTCGCTGCCCATCAGGGCGCGGCCGCAGGCTTCGTCCAACATGGCAGCCACAACGCCACCGTGCGCCATCCCTGGAAAGCCCTCGTATTTCGGTTCAAGGAAGACAGGGGCAAAGACCTCGCCTGGGCGTTCTTCATAAAAGATTAAGTGTAGCCCCACTGGATTCTCCAGCCCGCAGATGAAACAACCGCGCGAATTCGCCTGCTGCAACGCCATCTGTAAATCCTCCTGCGCCTATTATAATCGAGAACAGCGGAGTATAATATAGCCAAGATGACGTTTGAAGTTCAGGATTATCGAAATTTGATCGAGTTGCTCTATAAGCACCCAGAATGGCGGGCAGAACTGCGCCAACTGGTGTTGACCGAAGAGCTTCTTGAACTGCCGCAACTCGTGCGCGAACTGATCGAAGCGCATAAACGAGGCGAGGAACGGCTGACGCGCCTGGAACAGAGCGTAGCCGAGCTGGTCGAAACGCAGAAGCGCCACGAGGGGCGTTTAGCGGGTGTAGAGGAACGGCTGACGCGCCTGGAACAGAGCGTAGCCGA
>QEXX01000038.1 GCA_003130835.1 Anaerolineae bacterium
CACTGAAGTAGCGCAGATTTGGCGCAGTCGTAATCGCAACCAAATCCAAACCCGCCTCTGCCATTTGGGCTTTTAGGTGTTCGATGCGTTCAAAGAAAATGTTCATCTGTAGTTTCCCATATTAACTGGATTGACATTGAGCTTGGTACCATAATTCCCTAGACAGGATTTTACATCATAGAAATCCAACTTGCCCTCCAAATCGGGTGTATTCTCTATTTCAATCGCAGCAAGAGATTTGCAAGACGCAATCTTAGGAAGGGAGTATTCTACCCCTTCTGTCGGCAGCCGAGGCAAATTAGGAACACGGCTTGAGGAAGGGCGCTTCTATACTCTCCGACTCAAAAAATTCTCTTTCTTACGGTTGGCTGCCCGCTAACCGGATGCTCTAACTTCACCAAAAATCTATGCCACGTCAGCCCCGCTCCTAATCGGATTGGTTTTATTCGGTGAAGCCTGCTTCGGAGCATTCTATCCTCCCCAAGCTCCGCTTAGCTAAAGCATAGGTTAAAGAAGGCAACTAAATTATTCGATAAATTGAGTCACACTCACCTGTGTCACAATATCATACACTTCCAGCTCTTTTAGGAACTCTACTGGCTCCAGAACAGCTTCGGGCGGATAGACACCAGGCGGGATACGCTTCTGCCCCAGCCAAATAGCTGCGATGGCGGGAACCACCCCGGTTGGCAAGGCACCTTTGACAGTCAAAGTTCCCAAGCGATAGCGTACCTCTTTGCCGTCTTTCATTCCTTTTACTTCAGTGACGATCTCTTTCACCCAATTGGGCGGCGCACTTTTCGGTGCAGCCAAATACTCCTCAATAGAGGGCACAAATTTCGTCATCATCGCTATCAAGACCTGCCGAGGAACAACCGAAACACCATCACCCAAGCTCAACGGCTCTGAACGGTTGAAACCGAACTCATCGAGGACACGGATTTTCTCCACGGCCTCTTTGGACATTCCCCAGTAGTTAATCTTAAAAAAGCACTCGCGCACGCCTTTCTCTCGAAAGCTTATTGGCAGTGTTGCGACCTCAGAATGGAGAGAATAATGGACCGGTAAAATCCCTAAGGGCGGTGTGAATGCATAGTCTTCAAAACCGGATAAGGGCGCCTCGCTGACAAATTCACCCTCTCGAAAGACCATCGGCTGTAAGGTCATTTCATCGAGGATGGTCGGCACGGCATACGTAAAGCGCAGGTCATCGGGCGGAGGCGGTTTAATTCCATCATAGATACGAATATACTCAATCGTATCCAAGCGCTCGGCTGCATAGCGCGCCTGCACGTTTGGGATCCCAGGTGCAGAGCCAAGCCCTAGAACGGCGCTTAGCCCCTTTTCGGCAAATCGATCATGGTAGGTTAATTGCTTGCGGGTGGTATGGAACAAGCCTCCTAAATCGGTGTAGGAGACACCGGCCTCCAAACAGGCATCCATAATCGGGAGGTTAAAGTAATATACACTGGCGTTCAAACAGACATCTGCGCCTTTCAAGCAAGCAACCAGCGCTTCTTTTTGTTCGATCTGAAGGTGATGATAGCGCACTTTCGGGCTTTGCAGCGTTTTCATCACAATCTGCGCGTTCTGTTCACTGATGTCTGCAATCAGCACTTCGTCAACCCGCCGATCGCTAGCCAAGGTTTGCACGGCAATACAGCCCATTTTTCCAGCCCCACCGACAACCACAATTTTCATTCTATCCTCCTTAGTTCTGTTTGCTCATCTTATGAATTCGCTCTGTACTGCGCCTTTACCGCTCGCACGGCATCATTGAACACGTTTAGGGTCTCTTGCACATCCTCCTCACTCAATGCGGCGCATAAAAACCATGGCTCACGGCCATCAATATCGGGCAGCACGCCGCGCCGCGCCAGCTCCTGAACGATCTGATGATACATCGAGGCATTCCCTTTGAGGAAGTCACGAAAATTACGCGGCGGTTGATCGCTACCGAGGTGGATGCCAAACATGGGTGGCAAGCCCGTCATTACGTGAGCCACATCCTGATCGGTCAAAATCTCATCGATACCTTTCATCAGCGCTTCACCCCGCTGGTAAACGGTCTCGAGCACACCTTCCTTTTCGAGTAATTCCAAAGTGGCTAGGGAGGCAGCCACCACAACAGCATTACCATTGTAGGTGCCCGACTGGGAAACTTGCCCAGGCGCAATGGTCATCATCACGTCGCGTTTGCCGCCAACCGCTGCAATCGGATAGCCATTGCCCAAGGCTTTAGCATAGGTGACTAAATCGGCTTTTAGGTTGAAATATTCTTGTGCCCCGCCCTTGGCAATGCGAAAACCAGTCTTGACTTCATCAAAAATGAGCACAATGCCGTACTCATCACACAAACGGCGCAGAGTTGGCAAAAAGTCTTCCTCAGGCAGGATGCCTGCAACATTCCCCATCATTGGCTCAACAAATACTGCGGCAATCTCGCCCCAACGCGCTCGGACGGTGCGTTCAAAAAGTTCCAAATCGTTGAAAGGTAAAAGGATGACCGTTTCTGCCACCGAGGTTGGGATACCCGAGCTCATCGGCGCTGCAATTGGGCTGCGCGGTGAACCGAGCATGTTCAGGCTTGCGGCTGCGGTGCTAAACATAAAGGAATCCGCCGATCCATGATAATGACCTTCGAACTTGATAAATTTCTGGCGGCCGGTGTATGCCCGAGCAATACGCAAAGCCTGCATGGTGGCTTCCGTTCCACTATTGGCAAGGCGCACCATCTCCACTGCAGTTAAGCGCACAATGCGTTCGGCTAATTCCACCTCAGCGGGTGTTGTCCAGGCAAACAAGGTGCCATCCTGAATAGCTTGAACAACCGCTTGGTTCACCCGCTCATCGGCATGACCAACAATGATTGGGCCGAAACCCAGACGGTAGTCAAGATACCGTCTGCCATCCATATCCCACAGATAAGCGCCTTTGGCACGTTGAACGACCAGCGTGTCTTGATCTCCCCAATAGCGGAAGTTGGAGTTTATGCCATAAGGCATTACCTGACTAGCTCTCTTAAACCATTGTTGTGTTTGTGGTCCTTGTAGTGACATGTGAGTCTCCTCTTTGAGGTTTTATCAGGCTTGTTCATCTGCTTTTCCGCCTCCGTTTTCCGAGGCGGAAACCAAAATGCCGCTTTCAACTTTCCAGCCTACGCACACTGATTCCCCGACACACACTGGCGGAGCAAGCTCGGTTGCTGGTGTTTGAATGGATAATCTTTGCCCATCATCGGTTTCTACGACGAAATTGCGCGCATTGCCCAAATAGGCAATTTCTAACAACCGCCCGAAGACGCGGTTTAGCGGAGCTGAATCTTGTTCGCCTTCGCAAGGTTCAATCACCATCCGTTCTGGGCGCACAACAACTGCGGCATCTTCCCCGTTAGTCAGACCGCTGCGCTGCACTTCTGTGCTGGGTACTCGATAAGCGTTGGCGTTCGTGACTAACCGCCATTCCCCTTGACTGTTTTGCAAACGCCCGGCAAAGACATTGGCTTCCCCAATAAATTGAGCCACATACAGGTTAGCAGGAGTGTTATAGAGTTCTTCAGGCGTGCCAACCTGCATGATTTTGCCCGAGCGCATCACCGCAGCTCGGTCAGCCATGCTAAGGGCTTCTTCTTGGTCGTGGGTTACGAAAACAAAAGCGATACCCACTTCATTTTGCAACCGTTTTAGCTCCAAGCGCATTTCAACCCGCAATTTTCGGTCTAGGGCTGCTAAGGGTTCATCCAACAGCAAAACGCGTGGTTGCTTGACAATAGCGCGTGCCAGGGCGACCCGTTGTCTTTGTCCCCCCGAGAGATTGCCGGGCTTTCGTTTTGCTAATTCCGGCAAACCGATCAGCTCTAGGACTTGGCGAACACGCCGCTCGATCTCCGCAGCCGCTAATCCTTCTTGGCGCAATCCATACGCAATGTTATCGTAAACCGTCATGTGAGGGAATAGTGCATAGGACTGAAACATCATATTGACCGGCCGCTTCCAAGGCTTGACGTTGGTTAAGTCTTTCCCATCCAAAAGAATTGCGCCGGAGTCAGGGGTTTCAAAGCCGGCTAACATGCGCAGCAAAGTCGTTTTCCCACAGCCACTCGGACCGAGCAGAGCAAAAAATTCGCCCTCGCCGATTGAGAGGGAAACATGATCAGCAGCGATGGTGGTGCCAAACCGCTTAACGACATTCTCGACTCGAATCAACTCTCTCCAACCGTTCATTTCTAGAAGAAACCCTCCGTGCCGCCCAAGCGTTGAGAGATTAGGATGAGCAAGGCGCTAATGCTCAACACAATGGTGGCTAAAGCGTTCACATCTGGGGTGACCCCAAAGCGCACCATAGAATAGATCAAAATCGGTAAGGTGGGGCGCGCCGGCCCAGCGGTGAAAAAAGCAATGACAAATTCATCTAGAGAAATGGTAAACGCCAACAAAGAACCGGCAACGATACCGGGAAAGATCAACGGTAAAGTAATCTTGAAAAAGGTCTTTAGCGGCGGGGCACCTAAATCCAACGAGGCCTCTTCTAAGGTATTGTCGAAGTAGCTTAAGCGGGTGCGGACAATAGCCGCCACAAAGGCAATGTTGAAGACGATATGCGAAATGGTGATCGTGAGCAAACTCAAGGGCATCTCAAGAAAGGTGAAAAAGGATAATAAAGCGATTGCCAAAACAATATCGGGGATAATCATCGGCAAAAATACAAAAGCATCCAGCACCATATTGCGGGCGATGCGCTCTAACCCCATTGCCAGCAAGGTGCCGAAGACCGCCGAAACCAAGGTGGAGCCACCCGCCACCAAAACAGAGTTTAGGGCGGCGTTCAACAGAGCTTTGTTCTGCCATAGCTCTTGATACCAATGCAGAGAAAAACCACCCCAGGCTGTAGGTAAGCCAGAGCGATTGAAAGAGAGCACGATCAACATCAAGATTGGACCGTACAAGAACAAATACACCAGGCTAGTATGCAGACGAAGCCAATTCCTTACACGCATGAACACCTCTCAACTTTGCTCGGTGCGACGGGTGATCCAAGCTTGGAACAGGAGTAGAATCAGGACAATCGCCATCACGCCAAAGGCCATCGCCGATCCATACGGCCAATCGCGCGCCTTTAAGAATTGGTTGTTGATCATGTTGCCGATCATGAAACGTTGCCCGCCGCCCAACAACTCTGGCACAAAGAAATTCCCTAAGCTTGGCACAAAAACGAAGATTGCTCCAGTGACCACCCCTCGAAGCGTTAGCGGTAGAGTCACCTGAAGAAAGGTTTTTAGAGGGGTTGCTCCCAAATCAAACGAGGCTTCCCTTAACTCAGGGTTGAGTCGCTCGATGGAAGAATATAAAGGTAGCACCATAAAGGGCAAATAGCCATACAGCAAACCGATAAAAATCGCTGTGTCATTGTAAAGAAACGAGATTGGTTCGCGGCTAAGCCCTAACGAGATCAACAAACGGCTCAGCACGCCTTCGCGGTTTAGCAAGACAATCCAGGCATAAGTGCGAATCAGGTAGCTAGTCCAGAAGGGCAAAATAACCAACACTAATAACGTGTTCTTCCAGCGCGCAGATTGCTGGGTAATGAAATAAGCCGTTGGATACCCCAACAGAAGCGCCAAGACGGTTACGAGCGAGGCTATGCGAAGTGAGTTCAGGAAGACCTTGAGAACCGTTGGGTTGAACAGACGCATATAGTTCCCCAAGGTAAATTGAGGCACAATCTGCCCAAACGCGCCGCGTTGAAAGAAGCTATAGACAAAGATCAGCGCTAAAGGCAACACCAAGAAGATCCCTAACCATGTTAGAGCAGGCCCCAACAAAACCAATGGTGATACTAACTTTTTCAATTCATCTGCTCCGTTTGCGTCTGTTTACGAAAGGAAGGGAGTACAAGAGGCGCCGCTAGGCAGACCTCTTGTACGTGGATTTTGGAATAGGATCATTGACCACTTGCCAGCACTTCGGCGACGACCGAAGAGTACAGGCTTTGCGCCTCACCAACATCTTGCAAGGCTTCTTGCTTGAGAAGTTCTTGAGGTGGAATAGTCAGATTTTCAAAGGAATTGAGCAAGTCGGCAGAGAGCTGCCCCATCACAGCTCGATTCGGAACTTTATAGAGGATGTTTTCTGCTACCCAAGTGCCAATTTCGGGGCGCAAAACATAGTCAATGAAAGCATAGGCAGCCTCTTTGTTCTCAGAAGGCTCAGGAATCACCATGGCATCGACCCATAAGTCACTCCCTTCTTTCGGGATGACAAAGCGGATATCCGGATTTTCGGCGATGCCATAGTTACACCAGCCATCCCACGCTTCAACCAATAGGGCTTCCCCGGAGACTAGTTTGGAATAAAAGGTAGTGTCATCATAGGCCAATAAGGTTTTCTTCGCCTCGATGAGCAATTCCTTGACCTGCTGCATTTCTGCCTCATCGGTGGTATTTGCCGAAAAACCTAATGCTTTTTGAGCAGGCAACAGCAGCCATCGATCGGTTGACAACATGGTGATCTTGCCTACCAGTTCGGCTTTGGGTTTAAGCAAATCATACCAACTATCCGGCTCATAGTTAACCAAATCCGAGCGGTAACACAAGCCTGTCGTACCCCAAGTATAGGGAACGGCGTACTTTGTAAAGGGAATACGCTTGACTTCATCGAATAGATTGGTAGAGTTGGGGAGTTTTGTATAATCAATCTCGCTGAGCAGCCCCATTTTGGCCATCGCATCTGCAAATTGACCGGTCATAAAGACTACATCAAACCCCTTACCTTTGGAAGCAACCAATTTACCGACAATCTCTTCATTGGTAGCATGAAGGGCTAACTCTACCTGTATCCCAGTTTCGGCAGTAAATTTCTCCAGCAAGTCGGCGGGCATATAAGCATCCCAGTTCGAGATGACAATTTTACCTTTGGTGGTCGTTTGCGCTGCAGATGGGGGACTTTGGGTCTCGGTTGAGCCAACCGGGCTGGGTGCGGTGGGTTGAGAGGAAGATCCACCACAGGCACTCAACGCCAGAGCAAACAATAGAAAAAGGCTTACCAGTAATTTTGGAGCGTTCATCTCTACCTTCCTTTTCTTTCGATTAGAAAATTGAATTTACCAGCTACGATTACCTTTGCAGATCGATCCCAAAGGTTTATCAAGCCACTTCGGCGGTGGTGTAGAACCTTTGGGACCGTTTCAACTCACATTCAACTACGCTTTCTTGACGTTCATAAAGTCGATCACTACCGTGTTGAGGTAGACCATATCCAACATGGTGTACTTTCCACCAATACGTCCATGGCCGCTGACAGTTCCACCAGCACCGCCAAAGGGCACATGTGGCTCCCAATAATCGGTGTTATCGTTGATCACCAAGTTACCGGTGCGAAGACGCTCCATAAAGTAAAAGGCGCGCTGCAAACTAGAGGTGAATAAGCCCATCTGCAAGCCATAGCGATCAATATGGGCCAAGCGTAGCAATTCTTCATCGCTCTCGGCAGCCGTAATTGCCGCCAGGGGCCCAAACGACTCCTCATAATGCATCACGGCGCCTTCGGGCACATCATCCACCACAGTTGGCTCAAAGTACAAATTGGTGGGGAAGCCACTGGCGCGTTTCCCACCGTATACCAAACGTGCCCCCTTCTCCACAGCGTCCTTGATATGGCGTTCCATTTTCTGAGCCGTCATTTCATTGCATAAGGGTCCCATGCTGACCTTCTCATCGAAGGGATCTCCTAAGACGATATTCTTGGCTTGTTCGGTGATTAGATCGACGAAGTCTTTGTGCACCTTTTTATGAACGAGGATGCGCTCGGTAGCACAGCACACCTGCCCGGCTTCATAAAAGCATCCAAAAGCGGTTAATTCGGCCGCCTTTTCCAAATCCGCATCATCGAGAATAATGGTTGGGCCATTGCCACCCATCTCCATCAAGGTGTGCTTTAAGCCAGCCCGTGAGGCGATTATTCGCCCGGTGCGGTCGGAGCCGGTAAAGGCGATTGCATCCACACCATCATGGGTAACCAACCAATCCCCGACCGTCGGACCATCCCCAGGGATACATTGAATGATGCCAGGGGGCAAATCAGCCTCCATCATCGCCTCGACTAAAGCTAAGCCGCTTAGAGGGGTGTATTCAGAAGGCTTAAAGATGATTACATTGCCGGCTGCCAAGCCCGGCGCTAGGGTTTCAGAAGGGATCAAGGTTGGGAAGTTCCATGGGGTGATCACCGTCCAGACACCGTAGGGGCGATAAAACGTCAAAATGCGTTTGTGACCATCGCGTGAGGGGATGATTGGACTTTCTAATCGCTTGATGTCTTCGGCTGCGATGCGAAAGTTCTCCGCGGTTTCTTGCACGCAGGGGATGGCTTCGCTTTGATAGGGTTTCCCATTCTCCAACGATTTGAGACGAGCTAGTTTTTCCAGGTTGCGCTCAATGGCATCGGCCATGCGATGTACCAGTGCTGCCCGCTCGAAGGGAGGCATCAAGCGCCACTTTTCAAAAGCCCGCTGGGCAGCTTTAACCGCCCGGTCCACATCCTCAGGAGTGGCTTTTGGATAGTATCCCAAAATCTCTCCGGTCACCGGGCTGTGCACTGCAATTTCCTCACCGCTGCTGCTATCCACCCATTGCCCATCGATGAGCAATTTGTAATGCCTTGCTTCTGGCATCTCGGTTGGTTTTGGTTCGGAAAGCTTGGGAAGGGGGGAAGGAACACTCATCTCTGTTTTCTCCTTTCTACAAACCATAATAGTAACGAGTCAACGAGGCGCAGGGAGCACCTCCAGTCTCTAACCTAAGGCAAACGCTGATCAATCCGAGACAAGATCAGGGATGACCCATTCATAAGTGCGCTTAGTAATCTCGAGGTAAGGAAAGGTAATCGTCTCGCGCACACCTTCAATGACCGAAATTTTGTTGGATAAAATATGGAGCAGGTGCTCATTGTTCTCACACACCAGCTCCAGCAAGATGTCATATTGACCAGCGCAAATGACCACCCAGCGCACTTCTGGCAGGCGGCTCATGGCTTGAGCAACAGCATGCAATTTGGTGCCATCCGCCTTAATGGCTACCATTGCCATGACCACATCTTCGATATCCGCCGGATGAACAATACCCTTAATGACGATCGCCCCATCTTTAATCAGGCGGTTTGCGCGCTGCTGTACAGACGAAGGGGAAATCTTTAATTCAGCCGCAATTTGGGCAAACGACTTTCTCCCATCTTGCTGGAGGTGTCGGATAATTTCAAGATCGAGGGAGTCGAGGTTTTTCTTCACCAACCGAATGATATACGGAGCAACAGGATGAATTAAGTCAATTATATATAAATTCGATATTTTTGTCAAGAATTTCCCATCGAATCAATAAAATTTAATCAAATATTCAATAAAATCAGCATCTTTTATCGGTTTGGGTAAAAGTCATCGAAAAATTGGTCGGTTTGCGTATGGGCATTAGGGAACCGGTAGAACAACAACGCTACGTTCTGCTAGCTGACCACCCAGCATTGATTTAGCATCTTAATGCCCGAAGAAGTCTAAACGCGGGTATACTACACGTGCAATAACCAGTTGGGAATTCGCCTTTGAACAAGGAGGAAACATGCACACCCTACGACGTGGGCTAACCGTAACGGGTATCATTGTTTTGATCCTAGCGCTCATCCTTCTAGGCATTTATCTTTTTCTCTTTCGAGTTTACATCCCCAACAACTTGGCAAAGCAATCTTTCCCCCAAACCGAGGGCAAAATCGAACTTGCCGGGCTTGACCAAGCGGTCGATATTTATCGGGATACGATGGGCATTCCCCATATCTACGCTGCCACGCTGCATGACCTTTTCTTTGCTCAGGGGTATGTTCACGCCCAAGATCGCTTCTGGCAAATGGATTTTTGGCGTCATATCGGTTCGGGCAGGCTTGCAGAAATGTTTGGCGAGTCCCAAGTACAGACAGATGCCTTTCTGCGCACCTTGGGCTGGCGCTATCTTGCCGAACAGGAATACGAACGACTAAGCGAAGAGTCCAAAGCGATCCTTAACGCCTACAGCGAAGGGGTGAACGCCTATTTGAACGATCATCAGGGAGCCGCCCTTAGCCTAGAGTATGCTATTCTGGGCATCCTGAACCGCACTTACACCCCTGAGCCTTGGCGTCCGCTTCACACCCTCACTTGGGCAAAGGTGATGGCTTGGGACCTGGCCGGCAATCTAGACGAAGAAATCGAACGCGCTATCTTACTCGGCAGTCTATCCCCCGATGAGGTCACCGAACTTTACCCGCCTTATCCCGAAGACCACCCTTCGATCGTGCAAGTTTCGTCCGAAACGGCTCAAGCCGAACCCGCCCCGCTTGTCGAGCTCGACGCCCATTGGTGGCAGGCTACGGCGGTGCAAAGCGCCGTTCAGAGATCACAGGCAAATCTCCAAGCATTGCATTCCCTGCTTGGCTCAGGTGGCAATGGTTTCGGATCCAACTCTTGGGTTGTGGGCGGTTCGCGCAGCTCGACCGGCAAACCCATCTTGGTCAACGATCCTCACTTGGGCATTCAAATGCCTTCCATTTGGTATCAAATCGCCTTACATTGCCGCCCCAAAAGCGCTGCTTGTCCCTTTGAAGTGGCAGGCTTCTCTTTTGCCGGCGTTCCGGGCGTGATCATTGGTCATAACGATCGCATTGCCTGGGGCTTCACCAATGTAGGACCAGATGTAATCGATCTTTACATCGAGAAAGTTAACCCGCAAAATCCTTACCAATACGAAGTTAACGGGCAGTGGGTGAATTTCGAGCTGCGTACGGAAGTCATTCAGGTCAGTGGCAGCCAACCCGTCACCGTCACCGTGCGCATCAGCCGTCACGGGCCGGTGATTTCGGATACCTATGGGCCGCTGAAAGATGAAATCGATGAAAAAGACAAAGACGCCCAGCCTTTCCGACAAAAAGCTGGCATCGAGTTGCCCGAATCGTATGCCATCGCCATGCGTTGGACTGCCTTAGAACCCACCCTCGTCTTCGAAGCCATTTGGGGGTTCAATCAGGCTAAGAATTGGCTGGAATTTCGCCAAGCCGCTCGAGCGTTTGCTGTGCCGGCTCAAAATCTCCTTTACGCTGATGTGGATGGCAATATCGGCTATCAAATGCCCGGCAACATCCCCATCCGCGCCAAGGGAGATGGACGCCTGCCCGTGCCGGGTTGGACAGACGACTACGAATGGACAGGCTATATCCCCTTTGAAGAGCTACCTTACACGCTGAATCCACCTCAAGGCTATATTGTCACCGCCAACAACCGAGTTCCACCGCCTAATTATCCTTACCTCATTACCACCGATTGGGATTACGGCTTTCGCGCTCAACGCATTGTTGACCTCATCGAAAAAGGGCCCGGAAAGATTGACCTCGCTTACATGCAAAAAATGCAAGGCGATAGCTACGACGCCAGCACGGCTTACCTCCTTCCTTTGCTAATGCAAATTCCCTTAGAAGACACCTACCAACAGAACGCTCGACAACTCCTGCAAAACTGGAATGGCCAGGCGACCCTAGACTCGCCAGTCGCGGCGCTATATGCTGCCTTCTGGAAGCACCTGTTGTTCTTGACCTTCGGCGACGACCTGCCCAGCGATCAACCGCCGAAAGGAGGAGACCGCTATTTTGAAGTTCTGCGTCAGATCGTCCAGCAGCCAGAAAGCCGCTGGTGGGACGATCAAACCACCCCTGACCAGGTTGAAAACCGTGATGCTATCCTTCAACGCGCCTTTGCCGAAGCCGTCAAGGAACTACAAAAGACGCTTGGCAATGACCCGCTCGCCTGGCGCTGGGGAGATTTACACACGGCGACCTTCCGCCACGCCACCTTTGGTCAATCCGGCATTGCTCCCCTGGAAGCGCTCTTCAATCGCGGGCCTTTTCCCAGCAGCGGAGGCACTTCGATCGTCAATGCCACTGGCTGGGACACCTCGCTTGGCTACTTTGTCATTTGGGTGCCTTCTATGCGCATGATTGTTGATCTGAGCGACTTGAACAACTCGCTAACCGTGCACACCACCGGGCAATCAGGACACGCATTTCATCCCCACTACATCGATATGGCCGATCTCTGGCGCACCATCCAATATTATCCAATGTGGTGGAAAGAGGAAGCCGTCATGCAAAACATGGAGAGTCATCTACAACTTGCTCCCTAGCACCTCCCCAAAGAGACTATAATCAGAGCATGATTCTGGAGCTTGACTGGGAATCCTTTTGTGCAAAGATCGAGAACTGGCAAACGGCAAGCCTAGACTTTGTTTTTTTCATCAGCGGGGCACTTCCAGACCGACCACAAGAAGAGGTGTTGCACTACCTCGACCAAGTCATACGGGTTCTGAAACCAGGTGGCTTGCTCTTCGTTCAAGGCACCCCCCATCAATTGCCATCCTTGGGCGTCTATCTTGATCAATTTCTCACATTTAAGTATTGGATTGCCATTGAGTCGACCATTCAGTATCGAAGGACCGGACTGCCGTCCAAACATGCGGCAGTGCTCCTATTTACCAAAGGCAAATCGTTTCGGATTAAACCCCTCCGATTTCCCCACCAAACATGTCAAGCCTGCGGACGTTGGCTAAAAGACTGGGGAGGCAAATCTCACTTGATGAACCCTGAAGGCTATTTGGTCTCCGACGTCTGGAAAGATATCCCCCATTTAGACAACTATCGGTCTTTATCAAAGCCAATATACGAAACTTTGCTCAAACTAATTCCTGCAGCAACAGGTGAAGCTGCCGGCATATTGGTGCCAAACACCGCAGGCACTCTCTCTTTGCTTCCTGATGCCAAAACGGTTCTGATAGAACCAGCTTTGTCTTCAAAAACAGTGAAAGAAGCAAATTCGTTTTCGGAGTATCAACTGCCGCTCTTTGCGATCCGAGCAAACAAGGAGAGCGAAAGCGAGAGTCATATATGGAACGTCGTGATCCAAGGAGATATTTTGGAGACACTTAAGCAATACCCCGATCAATCTGTGGATTTGGTCTTTGCCGATCCTCCTTACAACCTCAATAAATCTTATAATACTTACGAGGATGAGAGAGAAAGGGAGGATTACCTCAATTGGTGTAACCAATGGCTTGACGAATATATCCGTATTTTAAAACCTACCGGTAGCTTATATCTACTGAACTTACCTCGTTGGGCAATGTACCATGCCAACTACCTTAACCAAAAGCTCTATTTCCAAAACTGGATTGTATGGGATGCCCTTTCTGAGCCACGTGGCAAGATCATGCCGGCTCACTATGCTCTGCTCTTCTATACGCGCCATCCAACCCGTTTCACTTTCAATTATGAGGCAGTTGACCCAATCGATGCTCGCTTTTATTGCTTGCGACAGAGCTGCATCCGCGCCCGAAAACAACGCGGTGAAGATGAAAAAGAACCCCTAACCGATATTTGGTGGGATATTCATCGTCTAAAACATCGGCGCGATCGGGATTTTCACCCCTGCCAGTTACCTGATGCTTTGTTAGAACGAATCATCCGCCTTTCCACCAACCCCGGTGATGTTGTCGTTGACGCTTTAGCTGGCAGCGGCACCACAGCAGTTGTCGCTGCTAAATTAGGGCGTCGCTACGTAGCGATCGACCTTGACCCTGTCTACGTAGCAATCACCAAACAAAAACTTGCTCAACTCGATACATGGGGAGCAGTACAACGGCCAAAGGTGAAGAAAATCAAGTCTCACTATAACAAGAAAGCCCTCCAATTGGAACTCCAACAGATTGCCCACCAATTGGGGCATTTGCCCACCCCCGAAGAAGTTCAACAACTCAGCCGCTACGGGTTAGAAGCATTTCTCGAAACGTTCCCCTCGTGGAGCAAAGCTCTCAAAGCCGCCAAACTTGAGGTAAACCATGCCAACCCATCTTCATAAACTGACCTTTGAGGAAGCTTGGGATACAATGACGATCTTCTTTGTGGATGAAAGTCTAGAGACTGAGATTGATCGCCAAGTAGACGAATACCTTGAAATTTCCAGACGTTTTAGATCAGAAGGACAACCATCGCTTGAATTCACAAATCTTGTTTCATTTCTAATCGAAGAACCTCTAGGGCTTGACTTCATTCTCCGCGAGATTGAACTTTCCGAAGAGAAGTTTCTTCGGATTATCTCTCTTCTGCGCAGGCTCGGCCGAATCGCAGGGGGTTTCGATGGGGAGTGGTCACTACAAAAAGTCAAGCGCGAAATCATCCAAAATCGCGCAACAGCCGAGACGATTGCGCAGTTATTGCTAAGAGGATGCTACGATGTAGAGTTAAGTCAGTACATCCCGCGCTACTATCTAGAGACTTTAAATTTCGCCGAAATCACACAAGACTCCCTAAAAGCTCGTCGCACACGCTATAAACGCTCTTTGATCGGTACTTATAGCAGTCGTAAGGGTCATCGGGTTGAGGGATTAATAGAAAAGAGATTATTGTCCTTTGGCGAAAAATTCCAAGTCGGATACGAAAAAGGGCGCTCTCGCTTGGTCGAAACCGACCTAGATTTCGCCGTGCCCTCTCTTGATGACCCGTGGGTGATCATCATGTGCTCGTTTCAGGAAACGACAAGCAGCGGTCAATCTACCAAAGCGCGTGACATGCTAACTGCGTATGAAAGGATTCATCGTTTCAACGTTCGCTATAACGAAAAGCGTGTCTTTGTCAATTTCGTTGACGGGGGAGGCTGGTTAGCCCGCAAGCGTGATTTCGAACGCCTGGTAGAAAACTGTCATTATTTCTTGAACATCAACACCTTGAACATGTTGGAGCATATCCTGTTAACCCATCTACCAAAACCCTTAATCAGCCCAAAACCTTAAATTGAGAGGGTTAAGCCAATCCCAAAACTCATCCCGTTCATTGCCAAACTGAGCAGGCAGGCGTCTCGCCAACGCAGATGAGGGGCACAAAGTTGTTTCAAGAAAACGGCTTCCCCCAATAAAATCAAACTTTCAGCGAGGAGCAACGACCGGATATACTCCTGATACAAAATAGCCAACCACACCCAAAGACAGGGTTGGGTAATGCCATTAACCAGCACGCTGCTTACCAGCAGACGTGCGACCGGTTTCTTTCTCCAGAGAGCAAACCCCACCGAGACTAAGCTCTCACAAGCCAGGGTAACCAGCAAAGCTAGCAGAGGAGCAGGAATCGCCCTTAGCGTTTGGTGACCCCAAGCAACGTCACCAGAACCCAAAAGCCCACCAGCCACAAGGAACCACAAACCGACAAGCAAATCGGCGATGCAAATAGGTCAAAAGCAAAGCGACTTTTGACCAGCAAATCACCTTCCCGAACAACCACCGAGTAATACGAATGAAACCCGCTCGGCGCAAAAGCCTGACTGCTCAGGGTTCTCCCATCTGCCAAGCTGACTTCCAGCCGATAGTATGGCGCTAACCCATAAAAGTAAATACTACATACATCATCTTGACAATTCAAGCGTTGCGGCCCGATCTCATCAATAGGCTGAGCATCGGAACAATCCGCTTGTTGGCATTCATAGAGCGTTGCCAATCCAATCAAAATGTCCTGTCGCCGGTCTTCCGCAATAAACCGGAATTCCATTTCAGGTTTCATCCCCGCATCGGCGCGGGCAGCCATTGTGGGCAAGAAACTGAACCACCCCACCCAA
This sequence comes from Anaerolineae bacterium, assembly GCA_003130835.1. Taxonomy (GTDB): domain Bacteria; phylum Chloroflexota; class Anaerolineae; order Anaerolineales; family UBA4823; genus NAK19. Next base: position 15,658 of record QEXX01000038.1, read on the forward strand.
AAAACAAGATGATAAATCAGTTTAGTCAAATAATTCTTGTGGTTCAATATGTTCGCCGCGATCAGTCAGTAAACCTATCCCGAAGCGCTTTACCGCCTCGTATGCACTCGGTTGGATACGCAATCCATAAACATAAACCAAGTACGGCCCAGGATAGCCGGCTTCGTATATCTGTTGGCGAAATTCGCTCGACCGCATTTGTTGCGCCCAGTCCTCGACCCCACGATTACCCAGCCGCAATTTGGCTTCTAGCACAGCCGTCAGTGTCTTCCCTTGCGGATCGACAACCCGACATACAACATCGATCTCACCATTCAGCGGTAGGGTGAACGGACCTTCCAGAAGCGTGTATCCCTTCTGACGCAGCAGATAACAGAGCTCATCAGCAGCTTCCTGTTCAACACTCACACCGATATGTTCGGCTAAACGACCAAGTTGAGAAGCGGTGCGCTTTTGCGCTTCAGCTAGCTCTTCAACCCTTTGCTCGGTGCGCTTCTGCAATTCAGCTAACTCTTCAACCCTTTGCTCGGTGCGCTTTTGCGCTTCAGCCAGCTCTGCAACAGCTTGTTCTAGGCGCGTCAAACGTTCTTCGCTGCGCTTCTGCGCTTCAGCTAGCTCTTCAACCCTTTGCTCAGTACGCTTTTGCGCCTCGGCTAGCTCCGCAACAGCTTGTTCTAGGCGCGTCAAGCGTTCTTCACTGCGCTTCTGCGCTTCAGCTAGCTCCGCAACAGTTTGTTCTAGGCGCGTCAAACGTTCTTCACTGCGCTTCTGCGCTTCGGCTAGCTCCGCTACAGTTTGTTCCAGGCGCGTCAAACGTTCTTCACTGCGCTTCTGCGCTTCAGCCAGCTCTTCAACCCTTTGCTCAGTACGCTTCTGCGCCTCGGCTAGTTCTGCAACAGTTTGTTCCAGGCGCGTCAAACGTTCTTCACTGCGCTTCTGCGCTTCAGCTAGCTCCGCTACAGTTTGTACCAATCGCGTTAGGTCTTCTTCGCGCCGCCTTTGAGCTTCACCAAGTTCGTGTATCAGACGATCGGTGCGGTCTTGCGACTCGGCTATCTTTTCCACAAGCTCTGGAAGCGCAAGAAGCTCTTCCGTCAGCACGATTTGACGGAGCTCCGCACGCCACTCCGGATGCTTATAAATTAACTCGACAAACTGCCGATAATCCTGTAGGTCAAACGTCATCGCCTTGTTTCCTTCTTTCAATTATACATGAACTTTTGATTTCAGTGACAAAGCTTCCCAACCTATTCTTCCTGCTCCCCCTTGAATATGCATGCCCCCAAGACCAAGCGCCTCTCGCCAAGACTGAACCGAAGCTCGCATAGAAGCTAAACCACAGGGGAGCCAGAGCTTTTGTTTAGCCCGACTCCCTTCTTTATTCGCATGACCGCTCAACTACTGCGGTCAACTCAACAGAATCTCCTTTTAGCGCTTAACACCAATGAGTACCTGATTGCCATCGATTTGGTGGCGCTCCTGATAACTATCGGCTGGCGGAGTTTCGGCAAGCAACTGCACCGTCAACGTCTCGGCTTTGATATAGTCGCCCCACCTGCGGAAAATCTCCGCCAAGGCATCATCGGCTTGATAGTAAGTGCTGATGCGGTCTTCGATGTTAAAGCCGGCTTCTTTGCGCATGGCTTGAATGCGGCGCACCAATTCGCGGGCAAGCCCCTCGGCGCGCAGTTCAGGGGTGACGTTGGTGTCAATCGCTACCGTAGCCAGTTTGTCAAAGGCAACAGCTAAGCCCTCAGCAGGTTTGGTCTGGACGAGGATCTCATTGGGTTCTAACTCAATGGTTTGCCCATCGAGCTGCAACGGAATGCTCAGCCCAGCATGAACCAGAGCGGCGACCTTGCTGGCTTCCATTTCTGCCAGGGCGGCGCGCACTTTGGGGAAGAGCGCTCCATATTTCGGGCCAAGCAACTTGTTGTCTGGCAGGATTTGGTAGGTAACCAATTGATCAGCCTTTTCCACGAACTCAAATTCCTTGACGTTCAATTCGTCTTTTACGATTTCCACCAATTCGGGCAGGAGAGTCTTGGTTTTGCCGGCATACACCAAGACCTTCGCCAGGGGCTGACGCACTTTCAAGCCGGCAGCATTGCGGGCACTCAAACCTAAACTGGCAATCTGACGGGCTAATTCCATTTGTTCCTCTAACGCCGCTTCCACGACACCTTCATCCGCCAGCGGCCAAGAGGTGTGATGGACGCTCTCGTAGGCAGTGGGGCGCACACTGCGTACCAAATTTTGGTAGATGGCTTCGGTCACAAAAGGGATGAAAGGCGCTAAGAGGCGGATAAGCTTGACCATCACATGATACAGGGTAGCATAGGCAGACTTTTTATCCTGATCTTGTTCCGATTTCCAGAAACGCCGCCGCGAACGACGTACATACCAGTTGGTTAAGTCATCCAACAAGGCTTCGAGGGTTAAGGTAGCCGTCAAACTATCGGAGTTCTCTAAGGCACGCGTGATCACTGGGACAACTTGGTTCAAACGGCTGAGAATCCAGCGGTCGAGCAGATGATCGCTTTGCGGCGTATCACCCTCCGGATAAGCCGGATCGAACGCAAAGGTTGGCTCCCAGCCATCTAGGCGGGCATAGGTCGCCAAAAAAGTGTAAACATTCCAGAGCGGAATGAGAAAACGGCGGCGGGCTTCATCGCCGCGATGATAGCCGAACAGCAAGTCATTTTCGGGCTTATGGTTGCAGTACAACCAGCGCATCACATCCACGCCCATCTTATCCGCAGCTTCGTTAAACTCAATCGCATTCCCCCAGCTCTTGTGCATCGGGCGGCCATCTTCAGCGAGCAGGGTGCCATAACCGAAGTTCTCCAGGAAAGGTGGTTCGCCGGCGATGACGGTTGCCATTGCCAACAGGCTATAGAACCAATTGCGGAACTGGCCTGGGAAAGATTCGCTAATCCAATGCGCCGGATACCACTTGCGCCAATATTCTCGATCCGAGCGATAGCGCAAGGTACTGAAGGAGACAATGCCGGCATCGAGCCACGGGTTACCGACGTCGGGAATGCGGCTCATCACCCCCCCGCAAGCTGGACAACGCAGCTTGACGGCGTCAATGAAGGGACGATGCGGGGTATGATGATCGAAAACATCCAAGCCAGCGATTGCCCGTTCTTGGAGTTCCACCTCGCTGCCGATCACTTCGTATTTACCGCACTGCTCGCACACCCAAATCGGCAACGCCAACCCCCAGTAGCGCTTTTTGCTGATCATCCAATCGTGCATATTGCGCAGCCAGTCCATCTCGCGGGCGTAACCGAACTCCGGAATCCAACGGATCTGATCGACAATATCCATGATCTGGTAGCGCAGGCTGCGCGCTTTCTCTTCCGGGGTTAGCTGCTCGCGAGGTTTGTCATAGACCTCGCCCATGCTGATGAACCATTCATCCACCAAGCGGAAGATAAGCTCTTCCTTACAACGCCAGCAGGTTGGGTAGCGGTGGGTATAAGGTTCTACATGATAGAGCAAGCCTTTACGCTCTAAATCTTCGAAAATTGGCGTAGCTACCTTCGAGACATGCATCCCGCTCAACCAGGCAAATCCGTCTACAAAGTACCCCTCATCATCCAAAGGAGCGACAATGGGTAAACCATACTGTTTTCCCAGTTGAAAGTCTTCGGCCCCACAGCCAGGCGCAATATGAACAATCCCGGTACCCTCGGTCTCACCCACTTCATCCCACAAGATCACGCGATGGGCTTCGGCTGCCGTCAGCGGAATATCCCGAATCAGCTCTTGCATGTGGGTAAACCCACCGCGGCTTTGAGCCGCCGGAAGGTCATCGAAAGGCCCGAAGTAGTACCAACCTTCCATGGCTGAACCCGGCAATTCGCCCAATACTTCGTAATCTCCCCGCAACATATCAAGGGTGCCCTTGGAGAGATAGAGGACATGCTCGCCCTGACGGACTTTCGCATAGGTCAGGTCAGGACCAACCGCAGCAGCGACGTTGCTGGACAACGTCCAGGGAGTCGTCGTCCAGACCAAGAGGGATTCAGGCAAGCCGGTTTGCGCATCGCGGCGGGGCGGGCTATCTAACGCTTGACCCTCTCGCAGTGGAAAGCGCAAAGTGACCGAGCGGTGGGTTAGCTCGGCGTAGCCATCGGTCACGATCTCATGCTGGCTAATGCCGGTGGCACAGCGCGGACACCATGGCATCACATCCGCACCTCGGTAGAGCCATCCCTTCTCCCAGCACTTCTTCAGGAAATACCAAATCATATAGTTGTTTTCGTTGGAGAAGGTAAAGTAGCTGCCACCCAATTCGGGCATCCCTAAGCGACCGACAATTTGCTCAACCGTGTCGGTGACCGGCCCTTCAGGCCCTTGGACAGTGATCACCCGTTGCGGATCTTCAAGCAATTGCTCCGCCAACCAGCGCAATTGGTCGGGATCGTTCCAATCCATCCAGTATCCCAAACGAATCGACTGTTCGGTTTGTATAGCAGCATACTTCAAGACGCGTGCCTTGCAGGCGCGCACAAATTGCTCCAAGCCATAATTTTCAATGTCCTTCTTGGTCTTGAAGCCCATTTCTTTCTCGACTTCGACTTCCACCCACAGCCCCTGACAATCAAAACCATTTTGATAGCGCAGTTCTCGTCCGCGCATCGTCCAAAAGCGGTGATATAAGTCCTTATAGGTACGCCCCCAGCCATGATGGACGCCCATCGGATTGTTAGCAGTGATGGGGCCATCGATGAAAGACCAACGGGGTTTCCCTTTATGGATTTCGCGCATCTTCTGGAAGGCTTGGGAATTCTTCCAGAATTCTAGAATCTCCCGCTCTTGGGCGGGGAAATCAACTTTAGTGGGAACCTCACGAAACGGCATACGACCTCCATTTCCTGTAGAAAATCAAATCCATAAGGACAAAAAACTCTCGCCCCATCAGGGACGAGAGGTCAATGCACAACTCCCGCGGTGCCACCCTGTTTCCTGCCAAGGCAGGCAACTCGACAGTGGTCTTTGAGCGTGCGAGCTCTTCCAACCACTCGTCCGCAATAACGGTGGACGTGACCGGCTTCCCTACTGGGCGTTTGGGGTTGCTTGACGCCTTTCAGGTTGCAGCTCCGGAAGGATTTTCCACCCATGGGTCTGCCCCGCCTCACACCGATTGCGGGTTCGCTGTCAGCACCGCTTGGGTGTACTCGTTTCCATCATCGCTTTTGGCGACCGATTGGCGCAGATTATGCCACATTTTTGAGGATTGGTCAACATTTGATCGCTTACATGACATGGCTTTCTCAAAGTCGCAGATAATGGTTCAGACTTGGATCAAGCGTGCAAATTCGTCCAAAAATGCGCTGATTTCTCCATGGACGCCATGAAGTATATTCTTTTTGTCAACGCGCTTTGAAAAAGCATAGCAGGAAAAATCTCTCACAGGCAAGTTGAGCTTGTCAATACGGTTGCGGAAGTACAGCTTTCGTAACTCAAAGAAAGTTCCCGTGAGCGTATTGAAACCGTTGGGTTGAGCCTGTCGAAACCTGACCCCCTATCGCCTACGACAGGCTCAGGGCATTGCCCGAGACCCTCTCTCGGTTGAGAGGGGGGAATGGCACTTCCTTCTCCCAAAGGGAGAAGGGTTGGGGATGAGGGAAAAACGATTGATCGCCGGCGGTGAGGGTGGACGAGGACGTACACCTTCCGGTTGGGAACTGATTGGGTCTCGTCCCAATCAGCGTGATTGCGAAAGCATGGCTTTCGCAGTCCATAGCGAGGAGTTTGCGTGGGGTTTTTGTTCCAGGTGTTGATCTTTTTCTTCCATAATTGAGAATTGCTGAGCACGATTTGAAGAAATGGTAAAATGTAATAAAAGATGGTTTGACGATGATGGCATTAATGTCACCACGATAAAAAGATTCTTCTCAGGAGTTCAAGAAGCCGCAGTCCAGCGATGAATTGCTGGCTAGCTGGCGCGAGATGGTGAAGGACTCGTTCCTGAACTGGTATATCAATCCACAAATGCCCGAAGAGGCGATCAAAGACTTCGTGACTATAGGCGATCTTTCGACAGCCTCAGGGCAAGGTCTTGAGAAGCAAAGACACATGCTGGTAGAATTGCTGAATAAGAATCAGTTGTACGTCAATCTCTCGGAGATAGACGATGCGCAATTCAAGCTCAGCGAAGAAGATAAGGCATTGAACGTGACATTTTATTGGAGAGCAAGTATGAGTTCACTGTTTACCGATACGCATCCCAAAATGGAAGCGCTGCAAATCCGGTTATGGCGGCAGGCGACTCCCACGCGCAAGATGAACATGCTGGCGCAGTTGAACGCTTCTGCGCGTATGTTAGCGCTGGCAGGCTTGCGTTCCCAATTTCCGCAGGCAACTGAGTCTGAACTGCGCCGCAGATTGGCAAGCCTGATATTGGGGGAAGAACTGGCGTATAAAGTATACGGAGACCTGCCTGATGCAAAATGAACCGGTGGAAGTAACGCTCAAAGTGACAGCCGTGTTTGAACGACTCAACGTACCGTATCTTATTGGCGGTTCGCTAGCCAGTACGCTTTACGGGATGGTGCGTACCACGCAAGACTCGGATATTGTCGCCGAGATGCAGTTGGAACATCTCCAGCCTTTCGTATCCGCATTGCAAGATGAGTTTTATATGGATGAAGCAATGATTGCCGAAGCCATTCAGCGGCATTCCAGTTTCAACATCATTCACCGCGAGACCATGTTCAAGGTGGATGTTTTCATTCCACAGCCGCACCCCTTTCTGCAATCGCAACTTGCCCGCGCCAAAACCCAGACGTTTACATTCGAGAATGAAATCAGCGCCAGGTTTGCCAGCCCTGAAGATACCATACTCGCCAAACTAGAATGGTATCGCCTGGGCGGAGAGGTCTCCGATCGGCAATGGCGCGACATTCTTGGCGTAATGAAAGTCCGCGCGGGAGAACTCGACATGCATTATCTACGAAAATGGGCAGACGAACTCAACGTCGGCGATTTACTGGAGCGCGCACTGAAGGAGGCGGAGTAACGTCACGCCCACCCCATGTTCTATGAAACCCTTGACACTGTCGAAAGCACGGGTTTTCTCGAAAATGTGATTCCCGACTGCGTGCAACTAAACCTCCTCTTTGGCCAACACGGTGGGCAGGCGCTTCAGCTTTTTGGCGCGCAGGGCATCTGGGAAAAAGGCAGCCGGCGGATAGCACCGCTGACTTGATCACCCCACTCGACCAGTAGGATGTGCTTCAGCGCGTTTGCGAAAGCAAGGCTTTCGCAGTCCATAGCGAGGAGAGCTTTGTTGCTTACTCGCTGATTGCATTGGTCGTTCAAATGCGGAGAATTTGCGCTTGATAGTGCTGCCATCATCCTCTATTTAGCGCCAAAACGATTCATAAATTGATGCTTGTTCTACCTCATTTCAGAGGACAGATTTAGAATTGCTGGGTTTTCTCACAGTTGCTTGACGAACCCAAATCGCTATGGCGGGGGGGAGAAAATTTAGTTATAAATTGACTTTTGCTGTGAGACGTATTGCAACGGCTTCTGATCTCCGACTTTGAGCAAGACAAAACTTCCATTCGTGCATTCGTTTTATTATTGACAAATAAGATAAAATATAGTAATAATCACGCAGTATAAAATTTACCGCGTCCACCCGCAAATTTTGTGATTTTGGTCGTTGGGCAACTTCGCTGAACGATCTATACCGAGATTATCCCCTTCCAGTTCGATCGCCAGCCCAAGGAATGCCTTACCAAACACCTCTTGCAGCAGCTTCGGAGCCTCTGAGACGAAGATCAGTATACCCACTGAACACTGGCGGGTATGACGCTATGATTAATTTATTTTTATAAATTTAGGAAACTTGCCTATGTTTGTCGATTAGAAAGATTAGCGGCGACAGTGGCGGCGGCAATGGCAACGACGGCACATTGACGGTGCATACCGTCACCTTCACCGGAAGAGGGGAAACTTCTCTTGAATCGATCATTTGGAAGCTTGGCCCGATTTTTTCGGTTGACAAGTTTTCAGACTCTTTCTGAGACAATTTTCGTTAGAAAGGAGATTTCAAATGAGTAACAAAAAACAGAAGTGGCAGCCTTACGGCCGTGCCGGGTTCACCCTGTCCGCCAGCCTCTTTATCCTAAGTGGCATACTTGTGTTCTTCCTGCAGCCTCCCCGACCGGCAGCCGCGGCCAGCGGACCCCGCTGTTATGTGAAAGCCGGTGCCAGCACCCCAGATGGCAATAGTTGGGCGACCGCCTACGCCACCGTGCAGGATGCTCTTGCCGACACCAACTGCACAGAAATCTGGGTTGCTGCCGGCGTTTACTACCCCGATGAAGGAGCCGGACAGACGGATGACAACCGTGCCAGCACCTTCACACTGAAAAACGGCGTGGCGCTCTACGGCGGCTTTGCCGGTACCGAAACCGCCCGCGACCAGCGCAATCCGGCAGCCCATGTCACCGTCCTCAGCGGCGATATTGATAAGAATGACACGACCGACGCCAGCGGCGTGGTCACCGACACCGCCAAAATCGCCGGCAGCAACGCCTACCACGTGGTCACCGGCAGCAGCACGGACAATACCGCCGTGCTGGATGGCTTCACCATCACCGCCGGGCAGGCAAACGAAACCTCTTTCATCGATAGCAATGGCGGCGGGATGTACAACTACAAGAGCAGCCCGACGCTGAGCAACGTCACCTTCTCCGCCAATTCGGCTTACAACAACGGCGGCGGGATGTACAACTTAGACAACAGCAGCCCGACGCTGACCGAAGTCGCCTTCTCTGGCAATGTGGCTACCAGCTACGGTGGCGGTATGTACAACAACCAGAGCAGCCCGACGCTGACCGAAGTCGCCTTCTCTGACAATGTGGCTACCAGCTACGGTGGCGGGATGTACAACGAATCTAACAGCAGACCGACGCTGACCAAGGTCACATTCTCTGCCAATTCGGCCCAATATGGCGGCGGGATGTACAACTACCAGAGCAGCCCGACGCTGAGCAACGTCACCTTCTCCGCCAATTCGGCTTACAACAACGGCGGCGGGATGTACAACTTAAACAACAGCAACCCGACGCTGACCGAAGTCGCCTTCTCTGGCAATGAAGCTACCAGCTACGGTGGCGGTATGTACAACTACCAGAGCAGCCCGACGCTGACCGACGTCACATTCTCCGCCAATTCGGCTTACAACTACGGCGGCGGGATGTACAACGAATATAACAGCAGCCCGACGCTGACCAAGGTCACATTCTCTGCCAATGTGGGTAACACCAATGGCGGCGGTATGTATAATAGTGGCAGCAGCCCAGCGTTGAACAACGTCACCTTCTCCGTCAATTCGGCCGTCTTCGGCGGCGGGATGTACAACAGTGGCAGCAGCCCGACGCTGACCAACGTCACATTCTCCGCCAATTCGGCTTACAACAACAACGGTGGCGGGATGTACAACACCAACAGCAGTAGCCCGACGCTGACCAACGTCATCGTCGCCAACAGCACTTCCGGGGGCGATTGCGTCAATGGGAGCGGCGGCTCTATTGCCACCGGCTCATCCAACAACCTCATCGAAGACAGCGCCAACGCCTGCGGCTTGACGCACGGCAGCGACAGCAACATCATCGGCTCAGACCCCAAACTCGGCGCGCTGACCGACTTTGGCGGACCCGGCAAGCAGGTCTTCCCCCTGCTTTCCGGCTCGCCCGCCATTGACGCCGGCACCAACAGCGGCTGTCCCCCCACCGACCAGCGTGGCGCCGCCCGGCCCAGTGGTGCCTTTTGTGACATTGGGGCTTATGAAGGGATTGGTTTTGTTTGGGATGGTGGCGGCGGGGACAACAACTGGTCTACCGCAGCCAACTGGAGCGGGGATGCAGTTCCCGGCGCCACCGACGATGTGTATTTCGACGGCA
>QEXX01000039.1 GCA_003130835.1 Anaerolineae bacterium
ACCTTTTACCACTTCGAGCGAACCACGCCGGCTTTGAGCGACATTAGCTTTACCCTACCGCGCGGTTCGCTCACATTACTGGTGGGCCCATCCGGCTGTGGGAAATCCACCTTGTGTATGTTGATGACCGGCATTGTCCCTCACCTCTTGGGAGGAGTCTTAAAGGGGCAAGTACTTATCGACGGGAAAGACGTCGCCCAAACCGCAGTCAAAGACCTTGCTCTTTCGGCCGGGTTGCTCTTCCAAGACCCGGAATGGATGTTTGCAACTTTACGCGTGGACGATGAGGTGGCTTTTGGGCCAGAAAATCTCAAAATCCCTAAAGCAGAAGTCCATCAACGGGTTGAAGCTGCGCTAGAAACAGTCGGTTTAACCCGCTTCCGCCATCACCTGGTGTGGGCGCTTTCTGGCGGGCAAATCCAAAAATTGGGGTTTGCTTCGGTTCTGGCAATGCAACCGCCATTGATGATTCTCGATGAACCGACTGCCAATCTCGACCCAGCCACGACCCACCAAGTACATAAACTGATCTTGCGTCTGCGCCAGCAGGGGAAGACAATCGTGCTGGTCAGTAAAGATTTGGACGAATTTATTGCCGAAGCAGACAATGTCATCTATTTAGCAGACGGCAAGATCATCGCCCAGGGGCAACCGCGCCAAGTGATCCATCAGGCAGGCTTGCACATGCTGCAAGCCGGGGTTTGGCTTCCAGAGCCCACCGAAATTGGCTTGCACTTGCGAGAAAGAGGCAAACTCATCACGGACAGCTTGCCGCTCACCGTTGCTGAAGCCAAACAGGCATTTTCTCACCTCTCCTTTGCTCCAACTCAAAGCGATTTGTCCAAGCCAAAACAGCTTGGGGAAACCTTGATCGAGGCGGAAAACCTGCAATACGCCTATAACCCCAAAGTAACTGCTCTACGAGGCGTTTCTTTTGCAGTTCGACAGGGCGAACTTGTGGCGATTATCGGACAAAACGGCGCCGGTAAAAGCACCTTGGCAAAGCTGCTGGTCGGCTTATTGAAGCCAACCGCTGGTGTACTGCGCTTATTCGGCAAAGACGCAACCCATTGGAAAGTTACCGAATTGGCAAATCACATCGCTTTGGTGTTTCAAAATCCTGAACACCAATTCCTGTGCGATTCGGTTTTTGAAGAACTTTCCTACAGTTTATTAGCCAAAGGGATCACCGACCCGGTGGAGATTCAAGCCCGCGTAGTAGAGACCTTGCGGCAATTAGATTTACAAGCCGACGCACAAACCCATCCCTTTGCGCTTTCAGAAGGCGCAAAACGGCGCTTAGGGGTGGCAACCATGTTGGTTGGAGGTGGCGCTCAGGTCTTGATTGTTGATGAACCCACCTACGGGCAAGATCGGCGGATGACTGAACGCCTGATGGACTATATCCATCAACTGCGTCAAGAGGGGATTACCGTGATCATGATTACCCACGATATGCGTCTGGTCGAAGCGCACATCGACCGCGCCATTGTCATGGCAGAGGGGAAAATTTTATACGACGGTGACCCGCAGACGCTTTTCACCCTTGAGGAAGTCATCCGGCAAGCAAATTTGCGCCCAACGGCGTTAAATCGTCTGCTCACCAGTTTACGTCAGCAGGGTATCAGGATTGCGGTTGGCATCAACACGGTTGAAAAATTCATCCAAGCAGTCCAATGAGCGAACAACTCTTAGCCTACGTTGAGAGAGATTCCATCATCCATCGTGCCGATGCGTTAAGCAAACTATTCTGGGTTATTATCGTTGTTGTAGCAACATTTCAATTTCAGACGACCTATAGCCGCGCATGGATGTTTTTCGTGCTGCTGTTCACCGCCTTGGTTTTAGCAAAAGTACCTTTGCGATCCATTTGGCGGGTTTCTCCCTTGATTTTCGGAGTAGCGTTTCTTCTAGGAGCTTTCCACTATATAGTTACTAAGGGAGTCACTCCCCTGTTCACCATCGGCACTATGGTTGTTTATCGTGAACCGTTAGAGGCAGGAGGCGCTTATTTCTTCCGCTTAGCAATCATGGTACTGGCTTCGTTCCTGTTAATCTGGACGACAGACACGTATCAGTTGATGGTAGGATTAGCCTATTTGGGCTTACCCTATCGTTATGCGTTTGCAATCTTTATGGCGCTACGGTACATCCCGTTGATCCAGAGAGAGGTGGAAGCAGTGCGCGCTGCCCATGCCATCCGCGGCAAGGCTGCCCAATCTCCCTTGAAACATCGCTTGCGCCTGTGGCAGAGATACCTGTTCACTGTGATCGTCAACGGTTTGCGCAAAGCCGAAAATACGGCCGTTGCTATTGAAGCGCGCGGCTTCGGTGCCTACCCAGAACGCACCTATTGGAAAGAATTTCACTGGAGGCGCAGTGGTCTGCTCTTGATCATCCTCTTTGCCGCCTTTTGTGTGGCGTTGATCATCTGGGAAAGGTTTTATCAATAAGTTTTGAACGAAAGTAAAGAGCGAATCTTCACCCCCGAATTGGCACCGCGCAGCGGCGAGCGTAACGCCTGGATTTTGGCATTTTTGATGCTGGTATTGTGGCTGGTTTTCAGGCTTACGCCTTGGGAATTGCCGTTTACGCTCCAGGTTTTGGTAATTTTCACGCTTGGCGCAGCCCTTTTGATCAGTTTTGGCAATTGGGTAGAGAGAAACACCCTGCTTGCCATTGGGGAGCAGGGTGTGCGCTTTGAAAATGGCTTGCGGAAAGTGAGCCTTGCTTGGACTGAAATCGAGGAGGTGCGCGTGCGCCCAGCCGTTTGGGGCAAGCGGGTGCAAGTGCGCGGCAAGGGGACACGCTTTGATTTTCATACCCTTGGGGAAGTCAAATATAAGGGGGCGATTCAGGCAAAGACCGGCTTTGCTCAGGGAGAAGAAATCGTCCGCCAGATCGTGCTAAACAGCGGCTTGCGCATCGCCGATCAATTGAGCGATGAGGTGGTTTATACCCGCTAGCCAAAGCCTAGAACCGGCTTGTAAGGTCTTTGGCGACCTACAACTAAAATTCACTCGGTTCGGCTACCCATCAAAAAAGAAAGACAGACGAAGACAAGAGCAGTGGAAAAGCGCTCGTTTGGCTTTAGTCAATGGAATTTCATTCAAATGGTGAGGTAAAATTATACAGAATCTACAACAAAGCTAATCGTTGAGCTTGTCTTTGGCTCTCCGAAGATGGGAAAACCATCCGACGAGCCAAAGGCGAAAAACGATCATACATCATCAGAGATAGCAGAGCAGAGTCGCATCGGGATGTTCGCTGGTGCGGGAGGCGCAAGCGCAACGATTTATCCTTGCCGTAGCGGTTGACTCTTTCGATACCATCTGGATTTGATCCATCCGCTGGGCTTGCTTCGGTCTGCCCGGAGGACAAGCGTCTCAAGCGACCGTTCGCTCAGAGAGGAGCAAAATTTGACATTGGAGTTGCACCATGACGTTATCCATGACAATTGACCAACAAGTCGAATACTTGATGCGGGGAACCGAGTACGGCGATGAAGAACTCAAGAAAGCCTTTACCGAGGAACTACGCCAAAGGCTAATTGAGGCGCAACAAGAAGGCCGCCCCCTGCGAGTGTACTGTGGCTACGACCCGCGCACGGCCGATTTACATCTCGGTCATACCATCACCATGCGCAAGTTGCGTCAGTTCCAAGAACTGGGGCATGAAGTGACGTTCTTAATCGGCACCTACACCTCACTCATCGGAGACCCCTCCGATAAAGATGTCTTACGTCCCCAGCTTTCTCCAGAAGAAGTGGAGCGCAATGCACGCACCTACGCAGAACAAGCTTATAAAGTCTTGGATCCCCAAAAGACGATCATCCGCTATAACGCCGAGTGGCTCTCCAAGTTGACCTTTGCCGATTTAATCCGTTTGGCTTCTAACTTCACCATTCAGCAATTTCTGACCCGCGAGAATTTTCGCCTGCGGTGGGAGCGCAATGACCCAATTTACCTGCATGAGACGTTTTATTCCCTCATGCAGGGCTACGACGCCTACGCGCTGAAAGCCGATTGTCAGGTGGGCGGTACCGACCAACTCTTTAATATCGCTACCGCCGCGCGTAAGATTATGACCTTTCTTGGCGAAAAGCCAAATATCCCGATCATCATGGCGATATTACCCGGAACGGACGGGGTCGTGCGGATGAGCAAATCGCTTGGCAATCATATCCCTCTGAACACCAACGCCGAGGATATGTACGGCAAGGTGATGAGCCTCCCAGATTTCGCGATGGGCAGCTATTTCCGGCTGGTAACCCGCTGGTCTAGCGAAACGATTCAAGACTTAGAAGAAGGAATGGCAAGCGGTAAATACCATCCGCGCGATGTGAAGATGAAACTCGCCCGTGAGATCACAGAGATCTTTTATGGAGAACAAGCCGCAGAAGAAGCCGAGCAAAACTTTGTGCGTGTCTTCCAACAACGGGAAGCGCCGCAGGAAATGCCGCTTTATCAACTTCAAACAGGGCAAACTGTCCTAGATGTGTTGTTGGCAGCCAAGATGGTGGGGAGCAAAAGTGAGGGACGACGCTTGATTGAACAACATGGAGTGCGCTTAGATGGCGAAACTTTGAGGGATGCCAACCAGCCCTTCCCTCGTGGGGGAATTCTACAGGTAGGCAAACGGCGCTTCCTGCGTGTGGTTGAGTGATATGCCATGCTTTGCTTGCCTTTGCTCCGATAGCAGCAAAGGCAAGCTGACAAATTCCCAACAAAATTGTTATTGATTCGGGGAACTTTTTTTGCTATAGTGGGGTTAAGATTAATACAAGATGAGTGTTTGGTTAGTCTCAGCGAGGCAGAAGAATGTTCGACCCGGTTATCCTTATCCCTATCCTTCTCGTCGTGTTAATCATGGCGGGGTGCGTCTGGGCAGGTTTGGATGCACCTCGTTCGTGAGCAAAGCGATGAGACAAGGAGTCTATCTTACGAGGTGAAGTTGCACAGTTGACTTCGGCCTCTAAACCTTGAACTGTCCCTTATGGCGGATCAGATCGCGAATGCGCGGCTGTAGGTAGCGGATGATGGGGGAAGGTTGCAAGGGCTGCCAACCGCGCACGGCTTGTTCCACATCGTCTTCCCAGGGCGTATCATCGTGCCAAATTTGTCCAGGCTGCTGTGCCTGTTCCAAGAGGGTGAGGGCTTGTAATAAGACCTGACGCTGCCGCTTGCGATCGCCCGCTTTTCCCAACGGTTGTCCGTAGGGATGCTCGACCGCCAAGGTGCGCGGCACGCCGATTTTTTCTGCCCAATAAGGCATATTGGTAATTAGGACAGTGGCGAAACCTTGAGCCTCGAAAAACCGCGCCAGCACGGGCGCGTTGATGGCACAATCGGGTCAAACCGGCGTGAGGATCAGCACCTCGACGTTTTCCCTGTGCAAAGCCTCGGCCACTTGGGGAGCCGAAGTCTCTAGCCAGGCGTGCGGATGAGGAGGAAAACCCTGATACCCCATAAAGGAATAGGCTTGCGCCGCCAGACCACCCACCCTGCCTTCCGCCGTCAGCTCGCGCAAGCGTTCAAGGGGAAAGACCACGTTGAGGTCTTGCAGGATCGGTTGAGGGTTGATATGCAAATGACTGACGCCGATCTGGGACGGCAGGCTGTCGGTCGGGATAGGGCGGTAGGAAGGGTCACCCCAAGTGGGTTCGATTTGCTCGCGTTGGGTATCAAACGGCGATTGAAAATCTTTGCGATACAAACCGGCTGTGGTGATCAGGCTAAGCTTGCAGTGGGCTAGCGGTTTGGGGAGAGGCGACCAGGGAAGAGCGCCATCAACGAGCGGCTGCTGGTTGCGATAGAAAGCGGCAATCAAGCGCGGCAGGAACTTAAAACTGTCAACCATTAAACGTTGAAGCGAATATAGAGGATATCCCCATCTTGGACGACATAGTCTTTGCCTTCGATGCGCATCTGCCCGGCTGCGCGCACAGCCGCGCTACTGCCATGGGCGACAAAGGTTTCATACGGTATGACTTCGGCGCGGATAAAACCGCGCTCAAAATCGGTGTGAATCACGCCGGCTGCCTTTGGCGCCGTCCAACCGCGCGGGATGGTCCACTGCCGCACTTCCTCTTCATTCATGGTGAAGAAGCTGATCAACCCCAATAATTGATGGCTCTTACGGATAACCTGCTCTAAGCCGCTTTCTTCTACCCCAGCTAACTGCAAGTATTCCTTGCGTTCTTGGTCGCTCAGCCCGGCTAATTCCTGTTCTAATTTGGCGCAAATGGCAAGCACTTCAATCCCCTGTTCCTTGCCCACTTGGCGCACCTGGTCCAGATAAGATGAGCCTTGGGCTAAGCTGTCTTCATCCACATTCGCGATGAAGATCATCGGCTTGGCGGTCAACAAACGCAGCTCGTGATTAAGAGCCTCGAACCCTTCATTGTTGCGCTGTGGAAAGGTGGCAGCGGGCTTTCCCTCCGCAAGGTGCTGGCGCAGAGCTTGGGTGAGTTCCATCATGGGCAAAAGCTTCTTGTCTCCTTTTAGCGCCCCGCTCAGGCGCTCGATTTTGCGCTCGACCAACTGCAGGTCGGATAGAATTAATTCAAGCTGGACGATTTCGATGTCGGCGCGAGGGTTGATTTCAGCCGCCACATGCGCCACATTGACGTCTTCAAAGCAACGCACCACATGCAAGATGGCCTGGGTATCGCGAATATTGGCAAGAAACTGGTTGCCCAACCCCTCGCCATGACTAGCCCCTTTCACCAAGCCAGCGATATCCACAAATTCGATTGTGGCCGGCACCTTGCGCGAGACTTTAAGCAATTCGAAGAGCTTGTCTAAGCGTTGATCGGGAATGGGGACAATGGCGCGGTTGGGTTGAATGGTACAGAACGGATAGCTGGCAACTTGCGCTTGTTGCTCCTTACACAGCGCGTTGAATAGACTGCTTTTCCCCACATTCGGCAAACCGACAATTCCAATACTCAAACTCATTATCAAGATTGTACATCAGAGTTAGAGAGAAGACAACCTCAAAGTTCATTCGTCAAACGGATAGACTCTGACAAAACGATCTAAAAAACCAGACTCTCGGGTATCCGGATCGATATCAATCGCAAGAACAGAAATTTTACAACGCGGAGCGATCTCGGCAATGGTATCGAGCAGCACTTGGGCAGTTTTTGTTTCCATCACTGCATCATCCACAAATCATAGATGGTTCCCCCTCAACCGCAATGACTCGGAGAGATACTCCTTTAGTGGGTCGATTCCTTGCCGTGAGAAAACCATGTGATCGACTTCGATCGATTTTTGGTGTTTTTTTGCAATGACTTTTCCCAAATATTCACCAATCACACAACCGGAAACCGCAGCCGTGATGATATGCTCGATACCATCCCGAACCACTTCTTCAGCTACATCTCCAAACTGTCCAATCACCCGCCGCATTTCCCAAAAACCGCTATTTCTATAGCGTTGCATTTCGCTGGCGCGTCCGATATCTTCATCGGTAATGCCCAATAAACGGTTGATTGAGAACAATGAACCGTAAAACAAATCGATGGTTCCAGCATCAATGCGTCCATACTCAAGAATATCCTCGGCAAACTTTTCTGAATAATGCTTGATCAAGGTAAATACATACTCTCGGGGGTTAAGCAAACCGGGCATGATCCTCTGTTCATCATAATCCGTGATCCACAACGCCAAAGCGCGGAGTTTACCCATGTCTTTCTCGTAACGCAACATTTCGTTATAAATACCGAGGTTGATTTCAAACATTGAGATGCCTCCCCTCCCTATCGAACGTATCCATTCCAGCAACCCATTGCCGAATCTCGAACGCGCTTGAATTTACACCCGTCTAAGGTGTCTTACGACGCGTTCTATTTTCGTCTAATCCCCAAGGGTACTCCTTGCATTTATTTGGGAATGAAGGCAAAGTGCGAGTATAATGGTGTTGCAAAGCAACCTCTGGGCTGCTTCAATCGCCAAAAATCACCCAAAAGAGAATTTTTATCGGAAAAGGTAGTCTAGAAGGTAGGTGGTAGGATGATTGATGAAATAACGAAAACCCAACATACAACCGAGCAGGTACCGGTGTTCATTCCTCGTCGATTAGCGGAACGCTATGGTTGGCAAGGCGGTGAGCTGATCGAGATTCAGGAGATGGGCGATCGCCTCGAAGTGCTGCCTCCTGCTTCGCACTTGCGGAAAGTGTATGTAGAAGCCACCAATGTCTGCAACCTGGCTTGCGTGATGTGCATCCGCAACATCTGGGAAGAGCAGGCTGGAATGATGGAGGAGAGCGTTTTCCAAAAGATTATCGAAGCGGTCGAAAGGCTCTCTCCACCGCCGACCGTCTTTTTCGGCGGCTTCGGTGAACCATTGGCGCACCCGCACATCGTCGATATGGTGGCAGCAGCCAAGAAAGCCGGGGCAACTGTGGAATTGATCACCAACGCCACCCTGCTTACTCCTGAACGTTCCAAACAACTGATTCAAGCTGGCTTGGATACTTTGTGGATTTCGCTGGATGGCATCCGTCCCGAAAGTTACGCCGATATTCGTCTTGGAGCTGAACTGCCCAAAGTGCTGGCAAACCTTGAATCGTTCCAACGCCTGCGTCCGCCCGCCCATCTTCCCCATCCCCAAATTGGCATTGTGTTCGTGGCGATGCGGCGCAACCTAGCCGATTTGCCCGAAATTTACCACCAACGGAAACATTTGGGGGTGAATAAGGTTTTGGTTACCAACGTCTTACCCTATACAGTAGAGATGTTAGCTGAGTCCCTCTATGCGCGGGCATTGCATGAACCGTTGTATATTTCCTCCCAATGGGTGCCGCTGCTTGATTTTCCGCGCATCGAATTGGATAGCGTGACGGTTGAGCCGTTCATCGAGACCTTGCGCAGTGGCTTTAATACGAGTTGGGGAGGCGTGAACCTAAGCAGCGCCGACGATTGGTGTCCTTTTATTCAGCGCGGCTCGGTTTCCATCGCCTGGCATGGTGGTGTTAGCCCCTGTTTGCCCCTGTTACATGACCACACCAGCTATCTTGCTGCAGACCGTCCGCGTTATTCCAAAGCTTATTTTGTGGGCACGCTCAAAGAGCGGGGGCTGTTCGAGCTTTGGGAGGATGCCACTTATGTTACCTTCCGGGAAAAGGTGCAGCGCTTTGATTTTGCACCTTGCGCCGTGTGCGGCGGTTGCGATCTTTCCTTGGAAAATCGAGAGGATTGTTACGGGAACAGCTTTCCCACCTGTGGGGGATGTTTATACGCACAGGGAATCGTGCGCTGTCCGTAATGATGCCTCAACCGCTTGCCCCTCCAAACAAGTGAAGGAATCAGGATTCCCAACCCTTCTTTCGGATGCAGAAGAACTAGGGGGTGGAAGTCCTTCTTGGATTTCCACCCCTGCCTGCTGATAGGTGTATATTCTGGAAATACGATGGCTTTCTCAATCTGCTGTGACTGTTCAACTCATGGTGAAGGCTTACCCAGGAAAGTCCTTCCTTATATTTCCCCGTCTTGTTTTTCAAGCTAGCAGTGTCGTCAAGTTCGCACCTGCGGCTTTCAGGTCATTGCCTGCCCAAGCCAGCAGGCGACAGACATTCATGGCAGACGGTTCTCGTTTATAGCTGCGCATGGTGCGGTAGCGCTCCTTGATGTACAGCCGATGCCGCACTCACAAGCATGGTTGTTTCCATCCAAGCGTTCTCCGTTCTGTCCTTGCCAACGGCGATATAGTGTCAGGCGTTGTCAGAGCTGCCAGCGGTCAAGGAACAAATTGCGCCAACGATCGGCTAAGCAGGCTTTTTCCCCAACGTTCGGCGCTCGAGCAGCACAGCAAGACTGTAACAAGCGTTGTATCTGCACTACTCCTTGCTGCGGCCGTTCTTCGACCAACTTCAGCAAGGAACGCAAATCCGTTTGCGCTTGCTCTGGCGAGATGCAAAAAGTCCGTAAAGCCTGAATCGCCAAGGCAACCGCCCCGTAACTCAGCCCCAGCAGGTACAACAACACCCCCAACCCCCGCAGACGCATCCTCATTTACCTGCGCCCCGCCCCTTCAGGTAGCCCCGAAGTGTAAACAGTCACAAAAAACCATCCGCGTTGACGCTTTGCGCGCCCTGCAGGGGCTTTCAGCTCAGATTGTCACATCAGGCAGTAACAATCCGCGAAACACCAGCCATCCCTGTAGTACCCCATTTGTTGTGATATAATGCGACCAATTCAATCCAAGATACGATGTCCATTGCGTTGCCTGCATTGTTCTCGGAAACGAACCATATCCAGGAGACCGTGCGATGAAAGTTAATTTTTATGCCACCTTGCGAGCCATTGTTGGCACCAAAACAGTTGAAATTGACCTCAATCATGGCGCCACGATCGAGCACCTCGTGCACGCCATCGTCAAACGCTATCCTGCCTTGCGCGAACAATTGATCGATGAACAAGGTAACTTGCAGGGACACATCCATATTTTTGTCAATGGGCGGGATGTTTATTACCTTGAAAAGGACTACAAAACTCCCCTCCAAGCAGAGGATAGGATTGACATCTTCCCGCCGGTGGGCGGCGGGCAAACGGCTTAAGCGAATCGCCTGTGTGAAAGTAGAACGCATCATTCACGGCCTGCCCCAGTGGCTGCTCCAAGAATACCTCCAATCGCTGGGAGGTCAAGTGGGCGAAAAGAATATTCGCGGGCAAGGCTGGGAAGCCTGGATCGAAAAGATCGACCCTTACCGCATCGGTTCTTTATCTGTGGGCAGGTTAAAACTCGTTATCGAAGGGGAAGAGGCTGTCCTGACACCTTTGTTAGACAAACTCGACTGGAAAACTCTGCGCGGCGGGGGATAACTGCAGAGGTTTCCTCTCCAGAAACGCAGCTAAAAGACAGAGAGCGGGGGAAATCCCGCTCTCTGATCAATGTGGAAGGCTTTGGCAAAGCCTGCGCCTAAACAATCTCCAGCTCTTTGAGTTTCTCTTCTGGCACCACACCGTTGACCCAACCACGCGCCTTGTAGTATTCCTCCAACATCAGATCCAGCTCGCAGACGTGCCCTTCGGAGCCTGGCATCGTGGAGGGTTCCTTCAAGAAGCGTTCGGGCAAGTAGTCGCTGCCTTCGCGGAAGCCGGCCAAGTTGTTGTAATAGCGCTCTAGGTTATAGATGCGCTCGCCGCACTTGAGCAACTCTTCGACCGTGTAGTTCAAACCGGTGATGGCATTGAATTGGGCGGTATATTCTTCCATGCCCTCTGCAAAGGCTGAGAACTTGCACAGGTCGAATGAGTCAGAGACGGCATGAACATCTTGGAAGACTTTCACCAGCTCGCCCTTGCCTTTCCACTCCAAGGGGTCTGCCTTGAGCGATCGGAAGGGCATGATGTTCAGCTCGGCGGCCGGGGTGTAAGCGCGCAAGTGGCAGGCGCCGCGGTTGCTGGTGGCATAAGCAATCCCCATCCCTTTCAGGCCGCGCGGATCATAAGCCGGGATGCCCATGCCTTTGACCGTCATTGCGATTTCGGGATGTCCCCAAGCCTTGGCTGCCCGCTCGGTACCTTCAGCGAGTAAATTACCAACCCCGTCGCGGAAAGCGATCTTCGTGGTGACCTCGACCATGCCCATATAATCGCCCCACTTCAGACCGCCACTGCCATTGGTATAGCCCTTCTCGCTGGCTTCCATGTACACCGCCAGGACATCGCCAAGCTCAATGGCATCAAAGCCGTAATCGTTTGCCATGTCAATCAGCTTTGCAATGGCCGGGGCATAGTCATTGCCGCAGTTGGCGCCAAGTGACCAAGCCGGTTCGTATTCCAGACTTTCCATGTGCAAGCCGGCGAAAGGTCCGTCCTTAATTTCGACTTCTTTCTTGCATGCTACCGGGCAGGCATGGCAGGTGGGATCGTCAACCAAGATATTTTCTTTCACCCACTCACCGCTGATCTTCTCTGCGTGCTCTCCAAACGAGGTCAGTTGACCATTGCGAGTGGGTAGTGCGCCCATGTTGCTGGTGATGTTCATGAGCACATTCGTCCCATAAACCGACAGACCGCCTTTGCGCGGGCTGGTGATGTTTTCTTCAGCCATAATGGTCGCCAAGGCACGCTTGTGAGCTTCCTTCCAAGCCTCTTGGTTGGCGGCCTTGGGCATCTTCTTTTCAGCTTTGATGACAATGGCTTTAAGCATCTTGCTGCCGCCCACGCAACCGGTGCCGCCGCGTCCGCTGGCGCGATCGTGTTCATTCACCCAGCAGGCAAAGCGCACCAAGTTTTCGCCAGCTTGCCCAATGGCAATCACCGATAAATCTTTCTCACCATATTTTTCCTTGAAGTACTTTACCGTCTCATGGACACCTTTACCCCACAGATGCGAAGCATCTAAAAGCTCCACAACACCGTCATGGACATATGCATAGACCGGTTTCTCTGCTTTGCCTTTGAAGATCAGGCCGTCGAAGCCAGCCCAGCGCAGCCGAGCTGCCGACCAACCGCCGTGATGGCTGTCACAAATCGTACCGGTCAAAGGCGATTTGGTGACGATAGCCATCCGCCCACTCATATTCGCTTCAGTGCCGGTCAAGGGGCCATTCATGAAACAAAGAATATTATCGGGAGAAAGCGGATCGACCTGCGGTCCGTTCTCAAAGACGTACTTAACGCCAAGCCCCCTAGCACCAATATATTTGCGCGCCCACTCATCGGGAATGGATTCATAATTTACGGTTAAGGTAGTGAGGTCAATGCGCCCAATTCGATCGGCATATCCTCCAAGTGTAGTCATGTTTTCCTCCTGTGAATAAGTTAATCACCAACACTTTAGAATAAAGATCGATAATCCAATGGTTTACCAGTCAATTTTTGTCTGTCTCTTGTTTTAGCACCTCCTTTCTAGAGTTTCCTCGTCCCTTAGAGCCCAGATCGCTTCAGAAGGTTCTGCCAAATAAGAATAGCTTACGGTGCTGCCAAGTGCATCCTTCCTCAGCGCCCGGGTGGAAAGATAGCAAC
The DNA here is from genome assembly GCA_003130835.1 of Anaerolineae bacterium. Classification (GTDB taxonomy): domain Bacteria; phylum Chloroflexota; class Anaerolineae; order Anaerolineales; family UBA4823; genus NAK19. Next base: position 12,983 of record QEXX01000039.1, read on the forward strand.
TTCGTCTTGGGACCTGAGGGGGTGATAGAAGCCACCTTCATAGTTCAGATCGCGCCCATTCAAAAGGATCCGCCAGCCTTTGCGGAAGATAGAAACCGAAACAACATCTAACCATTCTGTATGGCTTTTTTCTTCTGTGTCCCAATATTTTTCCAGCGCAAGGGCGCGTGCTTCGGGATAGTAGCTAAAAAATTTGCCCAAGACGTCAGCAACTGTGTCCCCGGAATGGACACGCACCACCACTTCGCTCTTGCCAATGATTGGGCGCACCGTACCGAACAGTTTAACCGGGATCGGCAGATTGCCGCTTTCGAATTGGCGAGCGATGTGATAACCAAACAGCATCAAATTGAGTTGAGCCGTGAGATACTTGCTCCAACCTCGCATGGCTTCCGCAAGGTCTTTTGAAGGAAGTCCTGCTTCGCCGAGGATCTGAGCAAAAAAGGCGAGGACACTCCCAATCGAAGCGGTCACATAAGTGGCAGGCGTGTGGATTCGGCGCGGGCCGTGCCCAGCATGGAATTTGCCCGCCCGAAAGAGATAGGCGGCAAATTCATCGCTGGTATCCATCCCCAAGGTACGAGAAAGCCAAATGGTGAAGAAGCGACGCCGTTCTTCCAAATGTTCCTGATCGACTGTATCTTCCCAACCCAGGATGGCGGCTGTCTCTGGGAACTTCTGTAAATAGTCATAGGTGCTGACAATCAGCTCCACCGCTCTGCCCATGAGCGCTTCAACTGAGCGCGCCATGGCTGCTTTCTCAGCCAGACCTAAACCTACAAAGGCAAGTGTCCGTTGCCATTCTTCTGCTGGCGTAGGGGGTAAGTCTCTTAATTCAAACGCAGACTGGTTCCAACCCTGATCAGAAAGCGCAAGGACGAGATTTGGATACATGCACACCACCTTTGGCGAACGGCTGGTGGATATGGGATCGTGGCTTATTTTACCAAATGTATCTAATTGGTCAAGTGAGAATCGTCAAATGACAATCGTCTTAAAACAGGTATAATACGGCGAGTTTATCTCTTTCGTGTGGAGGTGGCTATGGGGCTAAAGCCCGATCATTGGATCCGAAAGATGGCGCGGGAGTATCGCATGATTGAGCCGTTTGCTGAAAATCAAGTACGGGATGGTGTGATTTCCTTTGGAGTTTCTTCGTATGGTTATGACATCCGTGTTGCCGATGAGTTTAAAATCTTCACCAATGTTTTCTCAGCCATTGTCGACCCAAAAAATTTTGATCCCAAATCGATGGTGGATTATCAGGGAGCAGTGTGTATTATCCCCCCGAACTCGTTTGCTTTAGCCCGCACAGTTGAGTATTTCCGCATTCCCCGTGGCGTTCTAACCGTCTGTGTGGGCAAGAGCACGTATGCTCGCTGCGGGATCATCGTCAACGTCACGCCTTTTGAACCGGAATGGGAGGGGTATGTTACCCTAGAGATTTCCAATACCACACCCTTGCCGGCAAAAATTTATGCCAACGAGGGGATTGCTCAGGTGCTGTTCTTTGAAGCCGATGAGGTATGCGAAACTTCCTATGCCGATAAAAAGGGCAAATATCAAAAACAACAGACCATTGTCCTGCCCAAGCTGTAGGAGGCGCTCATGAAGGTCTTTGGAAAATCCAATGTAGCCGAATTTTTAGGAGATTTCGTCGTCTATCGCAACTTGATGCCGATGGACAAACGCTTGCCCAAGTTGAGCGAAATTCGCTCCAGACTTGATCTGTCCCCCAACGAAATCCCCCGCAAACACGAGGTCTCTTACGCCCGCGTGATCGTCGAACTGCTGCGCGAAGCGCGGCGCTTGGAAGCCCCCAAAGCCGAGATCAAGCGCTTGGTTTTTATCGGCGACACGCGCATGAGCGATGGCGGTGCATTTGACAACATCTGCCAAGTGACGGGCTGGGAAGGAATTATCTTTATCGGTTCAGAAAATGCTGAACCGCTCGAGTTCGAGAGCTTAAAAACCCCCGGCGGTCAAAGGATGGTGATCTCCAATCGCTGGTCAGCACTCAATGAAAGCGAGGAATACAACTTGCGTCGCTATTGTGCTGTGCACGAGTTTCCCATCGACGAAGCGACCGCTGTCATTCTGGATTTGGATAAGACCACCCTCGGAGCGCGCGGCCGCAATTCTCAGGTGATCGATCAGGCACGCGTCGAAGCCGTGCGCCAAACGGTTGAGTCCCTGCTTGGAGAAGCCTTTGATTTAGATAGCTTTCTAAACTCCTATAATCAGCTCAATCACCCAGAGTTTCACCCCTTTACAGCCGATAATCAAGATTACTTGGCTTATATCTGCTTGATACTCGGCAGCGGTTTGTATGACACCGATAAGATCATCCGCGAGGTGCGCGGCAAACGCTTGTTAACCTTCCGCCAATTTATCGATCAAGTCGAAACCCACAAAGCGCAACTTGCCCCATCGTTGCAAGCAATTCACGAATCGATATATGCCAACGTCCAAGCCGGCGATCCGACACCCTTCAAAGCCTTTCGCTATAACGAGTACAAAAACACGGTTAGCCGCATGGGATTTTTACCCGACTCCACCCCTCTGAACATTTTACTGCGCCAAGAGATTGTGATCACCCACGAAGTGCGTACCCTAGCTCTGGACTGGAAGCAACAAGGTGCCTTGCTGTTCGGCTTGTCGGATAAGCCCGACGAGGCCTCCGTGCCGACCGCAGAGCTGGTCGAAAAGGGCTATCAGCCCTTACACCGCACCGTTACGCATGTTGTAGGAAAGCCGCAGTAAGCCCAGTCACATTTGCTGCAACGATGAGAAGAAAAGATGGGGAAGGTTATCTGCCCTTCTTGCTCAAAAGTAAGGGCGCCTGCGCTCCAAACCCACTGCAGGGTGAACGTCCTCGTCCACCCGATCGGTCATTCTTCAGGCTAAAATAGCCTCTTCAAGCAGCGCAAGGTCAACGGCCAACAGTTGAGGGGCCGGCATTGATTTGACGATAATATCTGGATCCTTCAATCCATGCCCGGTGCAGATCGCCACCACCCGTTTGCCTTTGGGTTGAAGTCGCCCCGCCATTACTTCGGCGGCAAAGCCGGCTAAGCCAGCCGCCGAGGCCGGCTCCACCCAAACCCCCTCGCTGGCAAGGGTTTTCTGCATGGCAAGAATTTCTTCATCAGAGACGGCGATAATCCGCCCGCCGGACTCTTCGGCAGCCAGCAAAGCTTGCTCGCCGCGCGCCGGGCGTCCAATGCGAATCGCCGTGGCAACGGTTTCCGGATGCTCGACGGCATGGCCCAATACCAATGGAGCTGCCCCGCGCGCCTGCACGCCCAAAAGGCGCGGTAAACCGCTGTGTTTGGCTTGATCATACTGACGGAATCCCATCCAATAGGAGGTGATATTGCCAGCGTTGCCCACCGGCAAACACAACCAATCCGGCGCGCTGCCCAGCGTGTCGCAGATTTCAAAGGCGGCGGTTTTTTGTCCTTCCAAACGATAGGGATTAAGCGAGTTGACCAAAGCAATGGGATGGCGCTGGCAGATTTCCACCACCAAATGTAAAGCATCATCAAAGGAACCTTGGATTTGGATAACCTGAGCCCCATAAGCCACGGCTCCAGCCAATTTACCGGCTGCAACTTTACCCTGCGGGATTAAGACCACAGCTTTTAGTCCGGCGCGGGCTGCGTATGCCGCTGCTGAGGCGGCCGTATTACCGGTCGAAGCGCAGATAACCGTCTTCGCCCCCCGACCAACCGCCTCGCTAATGGCGGCCGTCATGCCGCGATCCTTGAAGGACCCAGTGGGATTCAACCCTTCGTACTTAACATAAAGCTCAAAGCCGCCACCCCACTGCTCCACCAGGCGGGGCAGCGGGATGAGCGGGGTGTTCCCTTCCGAGAGGGTGACCAGTTGCGTATGCTGAGGCAGTTCCAAAAATGAGCGATAGCGTTGCAGTAAAGGCTGGGTCGTCATGCCTCAATCAATGTAGGAGCTGATGAAATCGGGACGTGCCTCTGGCCGGCGTTCACCGCCATCTGGCGAGGTCGGACTATCGAAATACACCTGTTGATCTTCGTCAAAGCGACCGGGCTCAAAGCCGGTGCCGGCCGGAATCAGTTTACCAATGATGACATTTTCCTTCAAACCATACAACGGGTCTTTGGCTGCTGCGATGGCTGCGCCTGCCAATACCTTTATCGTATGCTGGAAGGAAGAAGCCGACAGGAACGAATCGGTGCTGAGCGAGGCTTTGGTGATGCCCAACAGAACATCCACCGAGCGTGCGATGCGTTTGCCTTGCGCCAACAATTGCTCGTTCTTGCGCTTCAATTCAAGGCGATCAACCAAATCGCCGGGCAGATAATCGCTATCGCCAGGGCGGGTAATCTGCACTTTGGACATCATCTTGCGGATGATGATCTCAAAGTGTTTGTCGTTGATGTTCTGCCCCTGAGAGCGATAGACTTTCTGCACTTCAGCGAGCAGATACATCTGACACGCCTCGCGCCCTTGGATGCGAAGGATGCGATGAGGATTCAGAGAACCTTCCGTGAGAGGTTGGCCGGGTTCTACTCGATCACCGTCTTTGACGAGCAAGCGGGCTGTCGTTGGGATCTCATAGGAGACTTCTTCCGTCACCTCCCGCGTCACAATGACGCGATTGCCCTCGAGCCGCACACGACCACCGTTCTGGGCAACGATGGTGGTATTGTCATCCAAATAGGCGATCACATCACCCTGACTGACTTCACCGCCATCCTCGACCGCAATCTTCCAATCTACTGGGATGTCATAAGGCTCTTCGATGAGCTGGGAGTTCCGCACCCGCACTTCCCGCAGATCGCTATAGCGATCGGATTGCAGAACGGAAACAACCCCACCGATCTCTGCCATTTTAGCTTCACCCTTGGGTTCGCGGCGCGCTTCAAATAGCTCTTCAACGCGCGGCAAACCAGTGGTGATGTCACCACCAGCCGCAACACCGCCAGTGTGGAAAGTACGCAAGGTCAACTGCGTACCCGGCTCACCGATGGATTGGGCAGCGATGATTCCAACCGCCGTACCCACTTCTACCATCTTCCCGCGGCCTAAGTCCAACCCATAGCATTTCGCGCAAACCCCGTGCAACAATTCACAGGTCAGGGGAGAGCGCACTTTCACTTCTGAAATGTTCGAAGCCACAATGCGGCGAACGATGGGATGATCCAGCAGCTCATTGCGCTCAGCCAGAACTTCGCCGGTATCGGGATCAACCACTCGCTCGGCAGCCACGCGCCCATACAGACGGGCACTCATCGACTGACCAGCCACATCGTCGCTGCGGCGGATGTAAATTCCTTCTTGAGTGCCACAATCCTCATCGTTGATGATCACATCTTGAGCCACATCCACCAGACGACGGGTTAGATAACCAGCATCGGCGGTGCGCAAAGCGGTGTCTGCCAAGCCTTTCCGCGCCCCATGGGTGGAGATGAAGTATTCCAAGGCTGTCAGACCTTCGCGGAAGTTCGAACGAATGGGCAAGGGGATAATGCGCCCAGATGGGTCTGCCATGAGACCCCGCATCCCCGCCAATTGCGAGATGGGGCCAAAACCGCCTTTGGTCGCCCCAGAGATCGCTTGGGCAGCCAAATTGCCATGCGGATCCATGGTCGCCTTGACCGCCTCTGCCACTTTGGCAGTGGTCTGCTGCCAGATTTGAATCACGCGTTCGTTCTTCTCTTGCTCGGTGAGCAAACCGCGCCGGAAAGCCCGTTCGACCGCCTCTTGTTCTTGGAGGGCACTCTCGATAATCTGCGGCTTGTCTGGCGGAATGGTAATATCGGATACAGCCAGAGTGTAGCCAGAACGGGTGGCGTACTTAAAGCCAATATCCTTGATGGCATCGGCCGCCTCTGGGGTCATCTCTTCACCGCACACCTCATAGAGCTCGGCAATTAGGTCTTTGATGCCACCCTTATCCAACTCACGATTGACAAATTGCATATTGGGCGGTAAAACGCGATTTAGGAGCACCCGCCCAACGGTCGTTTCGACCAAACGGGTTTGGGCTGTGGGCAAACGGTTGTCCTGATCATCATACCAGGTGGTCACCATCACCTTAATGCGGGCATGCAGGTCAACCTGACCGAGCTCATAAGCCAGCTCGACCTCGTCCATATCGGCAAAGATGCGCCCATCGCCCTTGTGGGTCTTATTGTCGGTTTTCGATAGATAATAAATCCCCAAAACCATATCTTTGGAAGGGCTAATGATCGGTTCGCCATCGGCCGGTTTGAGCAGGTTGCGCGACGAAAGCATCAGTTGGCGCGCCTCCCAAACCGCTTTCTGGGAGAGCGGCACATGTACCGCCATCTGGTCGCCATCGAAGTCGGCGTTGAAAGCCGTGGTCACCAAGGGGTGCAATTGAATGGCACTGCCCTCGATCAGCACCGGTTCGAACGCCTGAATGCCCAAACGGTGTAGAGTCGGGGCGCGGTTGAGCAACACCGGGCGTTCTTTGATGACCTCCTCCAAAACCTCCCACACTTCGGGACGATTGCGTTCAATGAAGCGCTTTGCCCCTTTGACGTTGGCAGCATAGCCGTGCGAGACCAAGCGGGCAATCACAAACGGCCGATAAAGCTCCAGTGCCATCGTCTTGGGCAAACCGCATTGATAGAGTTTAAGGTTCGGGCCTACAACAATCACGGAGCGGCCGGAATAGTCCACCCGTTTACCGAGCAAATTACGGCGGAAGCGGCCTTTCTTCCCTTTGAGCATATCGCTGAGGGACTTCAATTCACGCCGGCCGCGGCGCGAGAGGGCTTTGCCGCGCTGCGAATTGTCAATCAGCGAATCGACTGCTTCTTGCAACATGCGCTTCTCATTGCGCACGATGACATCCGGTGCACCCAGCTCCAACAGACGTTTTAGGCGGTTGTTGCGGTTGATCACCCGCCGATAGAGGTCGTTCAAGTCCGAGGTGGCAAAACGACCGCCATCCAACTGAACCATCGGGCGCAAGTCGGGCGGAATCACCGGCAGGACAGTTAGAATCATCCATTCCGGGCGGTTGCCCGAACGGCGGAACGCCTCCACCACTTTCAGACGCCGCGTCGCTTTGCGGCGCTTCTGCTTGCTCTTCGAGGTACGCACCTCCGTCCACAATTCCTCAGCCAACTTGTCGAGGTCCATCCGCCGCAGGATATCGTAGAAAGCTTCGGCGCCCATATCGGCGCGAAAGACTTGTCCCCAACGCGATTTGAGTTCGCGATAGCGCGCCTCGCCCATGAAGGTCAAGGGGCGCAATTCGAGCAGTTCATCCCGCAAACGGCTGTTTTCGTCACGGGCTTCGACAGCTTGGTCCTCCAATTGACTGCGCAACTCTTCCATGCTCAGATCGGCTTCGGCACGTTTTCGTTCTATATCAGCATTAATGCGATCGAGCTCGAATTGCTTTTGCTCTTTGATTTCGCTTTCCAGCTCTTCTAGCCGGCTCTTGACGACATTTTGCACTTTGGCAAGATGGGCATTGGTGATCGTTTCGCCGCTTTCCACGATCACAATCTCAGTATCTGGGAAGTGAATAGCCGATTTCGCCGCGCTGCCAAGCTGTTCCCTTAGATTAGCTTCAAGGCGTTGACCGGCTTTGATGATCGGATCAAGTTTCTCGGCTAACTGTTCCTCGAAGTGCGTCTCCAATTGACGCTTGCGTTCTTGAAGTTCTTTAATCTCGCGATCGCGTTCGGCTTTGATGTCGGCAATTTGTTGGTTGATGCGAGCAGCTTGTTCTCGCTCCGCTTGGGTGATTTTATCTTCCAAGCGGGCAAGGGCTTTTTTACGCGCCTCTTCATCCACATAGGTGACCACATATTGGGCGAAATATAAAACACGGTCTAAGTTACGCCGCGAGATATCCAATAATAAGCCTAAGTAGGAGGGGATGCGACGGGTATACCAGACGTGCGCTACCGGGGCAGCCAATTCGATATGGCCCATGCGCTCACGGCGCACTGAGGAGCGGGTAACCTCCACGCCGCATTTATCGCAAACAATGCCCTTGTAGCGTGGATTTTTGTATTTGCCGCAGTAACATTGCCAATCCCGCGTGGGGCCAAAAATGGCTTCGCAGAACAAGCCATCTTTTTCCGGGCGCAAGCGCCGGTAATTGATTGTTTCGGGCTTCAACACCTCTCCGTAAGACCAACTGCGAATAGTTTCCGGAGAAGCTAAGCTAATCCTTAATGCTTTGAGTCCCTTTGCTTCCACTCAATGCCTCCTAAATCCTTGCCATTTCGGCGAAAGTCAATAACCGATCCAATTTCCTAACCTCGAATGGCTAGGTTTCCTCCGTGTAGCCGACCCATTGGTTGTCAGGGGACAGAGGCGGGGGATAGATTGCACCACTACCAAAGAAAACCTGTCCTTCAAAAACATTCATTGCAGTAGAGACAAACAAAGACAAGCACTCGAGTCCTTTTTCCTCAAGCGCTCATCTGAAGTTTGAAAAATTCGGCTAACACTTGCCTAAATTATACCTTGTCCTTTGAGAGCGTCAAGGTTTTTTAAGAGGGTTTAGCTGTTTAAGATCCGACTAAGGTACGCACGGATGGGATAAAGCCCCCAGCGTTAACGGTCTCTAGCAGATTGACCACAAGGATGCACCTTCCACCACACCAAAACAATTCTTGGCTGCAAGTATAATACAGTGAAAGTTTACATGGAACGTTTTCCCCGAAATTAGCGTCCTGCAGATAGGAAGGAGCGTTTACCATGTCTAAGAATCGAGTTTTGGGAATCATCCTCCTGCTCCTCCTTGCAGGGCTTTCCGTCAGTACCTGTTTCTTCTTTGCGGAACGCAGAGGGGAAAGTCAAACGCCCGTTCCGATGGAAATCCAGAATGCGCCCGCCTCGCCAACAGGAGCGAACTCACAAATGGAAATCCAACTCAGCGAAGGACAACCTCCCCGAATCAATCCCACTCCCGCCCCCAGCGGAGAAGCTGCAATGCTTACCACCGAGCAGGTGCAAGCCATTTTTGCGCGCCTGCCCACTTTGGCACCCTCGCAAACCCTCACGGTGGAGTTCAAGCCGCCAGCCGAGTTGCTCCCGCCACCTCGCTCGGGCGTCACCGTGCAAGAGCCTTTCCCGCCGCCTGAGACGGTGCCCACGCCCGCTATTGATACAACTGCCCCCCTTAAAGTGGTGCGCTACGCACCCGAAGGCAGGGTAGAGACAGCTCCGTTTATCAGTCTCACCTTCAACCAGCCCATGGTGCCGCTCACAACCCTGCCAGACCTGGCTGCGCAGTCGCTGCCGGTGCGCATCGAACCCGAACTCAAAGGCACCTGGCGCTGGCTCGGCAGCAAAACGCTGACCTTTGAGTTCGCTTCGGATCAAATCGACCGCTTGCCTAAAGCCACCCTCTATCGCGTGACGGTGCCGGCCGGCACCCAATCCATGTTGGGCAATCGGCTGGCGCAGGATTTCGTTTTTTCCTTCTCAACCCCACCGCCAACCGTCGTTCAGACTTATCCGAGTGACGCAGCTCAGCCCCGAGACCCACTCTTCTTCGTCGCTTTTGACCAACGCATCGAACCCACCAAAGTCTTGGATAAAATTCAGGTCTATGCCAACCATCAAAGCGTCAGGCTGCGCCTGGCAACTGAACAAGAGATCCAAGCCCATCCCACCATCAAGCAACTGGCGCAGCAAACCTTAGAAGGACGCTGGCTTGCCTTCAAAGCGACCCAACTCTTGCCACCCGCCGCCAGCGTGAAGGTGACCATCGGTCCAGGCGTCCCTTCTGCTGAAGGTCCTCTTCTCTCCGACCAAGCGACTACCTATACTTTCTCTACCTATGCTCCCTTACAAGTACAGGAAACTCGTTGTGGCTGGTATGACGATTGTCCGCCGCTGACTCCTTTCGTGATCCGCTTTAATAACCCCCTAGACGAAAGTGCCTTCCAAGAGACGCTTCTTTCGATTAATCCCACCATTCCAGGACTCAACGCTAACGTAAGCTACGATACGATCTATATCGAAGGCGAAACGCGTGGCAATACCACGTACGAAGTGACTCTTTCAGGCAAGATTGCTGACATTTTTGGTCAAAAACTCGGCCAAGACCTCACGCTGCGCTTTAAAGTCGATCGTGCCAACCCGCTCCTTGTCGGACCGGAAGATACTTTTATCACCTTAGACCCAGCCTCGCATGGCATTCTAACCGTCTATGCGTTGAATTACACCCGCCTCGATCTCAAGGTCTATGCCGTACAACCGGCGCATTGGAAGCCATTCAAGGAATTTCTCCAAAAATACGGGGACAGAGATTTCTCGCAGATGCCCGGCGAATTGGTTGCCGATAAAGTATTGAATTTGGACATCCCGCCAGAAACGCTCAGCGCCGTTCCCATTGACCTGAAGCCCTACGCCAAAAACGGTTTCGGACAATTTGTGGTGGTGGTCTCCCCACCCAAACCATTGATCGAAACCGATGAATTGCGTTGGCGCAGAGAAACCCAAACCATTCTCCTGTGGGTTCAGCTCACGCAGATTGCCTTGGATGCTTATAACGACGCAACCCAGATGATCGCTCTGGTCAGCGATCTACGCAATGGCGCGCCGCTGGAAGGGGTTTCCATCCAAGCGGAAAACGGTCAGGCTGTTCTTAGCGATGCCCAAGGGGTTGCGCGCTTCCCCCTACCGGATTCGGCAGCCTATCTGACAGCCCGCAAAGGCGATGACCTAGCCTTCTTGCCGCGTTCTACTTGGATTTATGGAGAAGAAGTCTGGCGTCCGCAACCGATGCGCGACTCTTTAGCATGGTTCGTCTTCGACGACCGACAAATGTACCGCCCAGGCGAGCAGGTGCATCTCAAAGGTTGGCTACGGCGCATTGGGGCTGGGCAAAGTGGCGATGTCGGCTTGATGGACTCTCCGCTTCCACCCCTCACCTATCAGGTCTTGGACGCCACCGGTAACCTAATCGCATCCGGAGAAACCTCCCTCAACGCTTGGGGTGGGTTTGATTTCCACTTTACCCTCCCCGAAAGCGTCAACCTTGGCTCTGCTCAAGTGCTCTTAAGAGCTGCCACTGCTGTTGAGCAAAACCAGCAATATGCCCACACCTTCCAGATTCAAGAGTTTCGGCGGCCCGAGTTTGAGGTCGCTGCCCGCGTCGAAAGTCAACCGCCCTTCTTTATCAAAGGACAGGCAACGGTCTCGGTAGAAGCCAAGTATTATGCCGGCGGCGGACTGGCGAACGCCGAAGTAACCTGGCAAGTGACCACTTCGCCGGGCAGGTATCAGCCGCCAGGTTGGGACGACTTCACCTTTGGCAGGTGGCGCCCCTGGTGGCGCTTTGATCCCTCCCCCGAAGGAGAGACCAAAACCACCCTCTTCCAAGGGAAAACCGATGCGTCAGGTTTTCATTACCTGAATCTCGACTTCCCCATACAAGGGGAAGCGTTGACCGACCCTTATCCCCAGCAAGTGACGGCAGAAGCAACCGTCATAGATGTCAACCGCCAAGCATGGTCAAGTGCTACAACCCTGCTTGTCCATCCGGCAGAGCTGTATGTGGGACTGCGCACCAAACGTTACTTTGTCTCCAAAGGGACACCCCTTCAGGTGGAGTTTATCGTTACCGATTTAGACGGCAAAGCGGTGAGCGGCCAAGCGGTCGAAATCCAAGCCAGCCGTCTGGAGTGGAAAAACCGCGACGGCCAATGGGTACAAGAAGTTACCGACACCCAGACGTGTCAAGCGACTTCGGCGGAAGAAGCGTCCCTTTGCACCTTCCAGACCCCATTGGGCGGTACCTATCAAATCACCGCCCGCGTGCGCGATCGGCTCGAACGTCTCAATCAAACGGTCATCACCCGCTGGGTCAGTGGTGGGGCAACCCAGCCTTCCCAAAAGGTCGAACAGGAAAGCGTCACCCTGATCCCCGACAAAGAGACTTATCAGCCCGGCGACACCGCAGAGATTTTGGTACAAGCTCCCTTTGCGCCGGCAGAAGGCTTGCTCACGGTCAGCCGCGACGGTTTCGTCACCAGCCAACGATTTCAGGTCGATCAAAGCGGTTCAGCGACCCTATCCATCCCCATCGAAGAGGGCCACATCCCGAATTTGAACGTGCAGGTGAATTTAGTTGGCGCAGCACCGCGCACCGACCCAAGCGGCATGCCTCAACCCGACCTGCCTACACGCCCAGCCTATGCGGTAGGCACATTGACTCTCAACATCCCGCCTCGCTCGCGTTCGCTATCGCTGACGATCACCCCGCAGGAAAGTCAACTCGAACCCGGTGCCGCAACCAGCCTGGTGGTCTCGGTGAGGGATGCAAACAACAAACCGCTCGCCAATGCCGAAGTGGCGGTGGTCGTCGTGGATGAAGCCATTTTGTCGCTAACCCAATACCAGATGGCCGATCCGCTCAACGCCTTTTACCCGCTGCGCAGCGCCGCTCTGGAAAGCGTTTATGGACGTGCCAGTCTCGTCTTAGTCGATCCACTTGCTTTGGCGCGCCAAGTTGCGAATAAAGGTCTCAGGTTAATAGCCGTGCCAGCCATGAGTTTGAGAGCGACCCCGCTGCCCGAAAGTGCGGCTGGCGAGTTCGCTGCCGAATCGCAAGCAGGCAAGCCGATCCCCCTGCGTGCAGATTTCAATCCCTTAGCGGTGTTTGCCCCCAGCCTCCAAACCGATGAAGCTGGAAACGCGCGCCTTGACTTTAAGTTGCCCGATAACCTCACCCGCTATCGCATCCTGGCGGTTGCCGTGGATGCTGGCGGACGCCGTTTTGGCAAAGGAGAAGCGAACTTAACCGCCCGCCTGCCTTTGATGGTGCGCCCCTCGGCGCCACGCTTTTTGAACTTTGGGGATGTATTCGAGCTTCCAGTGGTCGTGCAAAATCAAACCGCTGAAACGCTGGCTGTGCAAGTGGTGGCGCGCGCCAATAACCTGAAACTCCTAACCAGCGGTTGGCTGGTCAATGTGCCCCCCAATGATCGAGTGGAAGTGCGTTTTCCCGCTCAAACTGTTTTGGCGGGCAAAGCCCAACTGCAGATTGCCGCTCTAGCCGGCCGCTATGCTGACGCAGCGCAGATCGAATTGCCGGTTTATACTCCAGCTACCAGCGAAGCCTTTGCTACCTATGGAATCATCGATGAAGGGGGCATTGCACAACCTATCCAATCTCCCCGCGGCGTATTCCCCCAATACGGTGGTTTGGAGATTTCAACCTCCTCGACCGCTTTACAAGCTCTCACCGATGCCGTGCTATACCTGGTTTCTTATCCCTTTGAGTGCTCGGAGCAACTGGCTTCGCGGGTTTTGGCGATTGCTGCCTTGCGGGATGTCTTATCCGCCTTCAAGGCGGAGGGCTTACCTCCCCGCGCTGAATTAGAGCAACGGATACAAAGCGACCTCGAACGCTTGCAGGGGATGCAGAACGGGGATGGCGGTTTCCCGATTTGGGTGCGAGGCTCTGAATCGGTGCCCTTCCACACCATTCACGTCGCCCATGCCTTGATCCGCGCCCGTCAAAAGGGTTATGCTGTGCCAGAAGGAATGTTGGAAGCCGCGCTTGTTTTTTTGAAATCCATCGAATCGCACTATCCCTACTGGTACAGTGAGCAAACCCGCTGGACACTCAGTGCTTATGCCCTCTATGTGCGCCATCTAGGCGGCGATTCTGATCCCATAAAGGCGCAAAACCTGATTCAAAAAGCGGGTTTAGAGAATCTCTCTCTGCCAGCCATCGGTTGGCTGTGGCAGGTGGTGGAAAATCCCACCCAGCGCCAACAAATCCGCCGCTTGATCGGTAACCGCGTGGTCGAAACCGCCGGGGCGGCAAATTTCATCAGCGCGTATGATGAGCAAAGCTATCTGCTCCTCGATTCAGACCGCCGCACCGATGCCATCCTGCTCGAGGCTTTGATGAACGACAACCCACAAAGCGACCTGATTCCCAAGTTGGTCAAAGGGTTGCTGGCGCAGCGAGTTAAGGGACGATGGAGCAATACGCAGGAAAACGTCTTTGTCTTACTCGCTTTAGACCGTTATTTCCAAACCTATGAAAGCCAAACACCAGATTTTGTCGTCCGCATTTGGTTGGGTGAGACATACGCTGGCAGCAGCACGTTTCGCGGGCGCACAACCGAAATTCACGAGACCCAGTTGCCCATGCAATTCGTCCTAGAACAGACAGCCTCTGGCCTGCAAAATCTCCTGATCAACAAAGAGGGAAGTGGCCGCCTCTATTACCGCTTGGGATTGCGGTATGCCCCAACCTCACTGACGCTAGACCCGCTGGATATGGGCTTTGTGGTCGAGCGACGCTATGAAGCCGTCGATGATCCGCAAGACGTATCTCGCGATGCGGAGGGACATTGGCACATCCGTGCGGGGGCAAGGGTGCGCGTGCGCCTGACGATGGTTGCCGACAGCCGCCGCTATCATGTGGCATTGGTCGATTCCCTGCCGGCCGGTTTAGAAATCCTCAACCCTGCCCTGGCAGTGAGCGGCAACCAGCCACAAGAGCCGTCCGCTCCGCCCACCCCTTACCGTTGGTGGTGGTTGTCTTGGTACGAACATCAGAATCTGCGTGATAACCGCGCCGAAGCCTTTACCTCGCTCTTGTGGGAAGGGGTTTATGAATACAGCTATATTGCGCGCGCCACCACCCCGGGCACCTTTATCGTTCCTCCAGCCAAAGCCGAGGAGATGTATTCCCCCGAAGTCTTTGGACGCAGCGGATCAGATATGGTGATCATCGAGTAAACCACGACCGACTACAGTACCCCACAATTCGGAGTATTTCGGTTAAAATCAACGCGTCGGAGGCAATCGATGAGACGCGTTTATTTGGACATGGTCGGGTGTCGCCTAAATCAGAGCGAGCTAGAAACCTTTGCTCGTCAGTTTCGCGCTGCCGGTTATACGCTCGTGGAAACCCCAGAAGGCGCCGATTTAGTGGTGATTAACACTTGCACCGTGACTGCAGCAGCCGATGCGGATTCGCGCGCCAAAGCCCGACAAGCTTATCGCGCCGGCGCCAAGCAAATCGCCTTGACCGGTTGCTGGGCAACCTTGCACCCACGCGAAGCCCAAGCTCTGCCCGGCGTGAGTCGGGTGATTCCCAACGACCAAAAGGAACGTCTGGTCAGCCAACTCACCGAAACCTATGACCTTGAACCGTTAGAACGCGAGCCACTGCCTGGCATCCGTCACCGCACGCGGGCATTCATTAAGGTGCAAGATGGCTGTGACAACCATTGCACGTTCTGTGTTACTCGTCTGGCGCGCGGCGTCAGCCGCAGCCGTCCAATTGAAGCGGTGCTGGCAGACATTCACGCAGCCCTTAGCGATGGAAAAGATGACCCCGCAGGCGGGTCGGCTGCGAAAGAAATCGTCTTGAGCGGCGTTCACTTGGGTGCGTGGGGACAGGATTTTTCACCGCCTCTCCATCTGCGCCACTTGATCCAAGCCATCTTGCAAGATAGTGATGTGCCACGCCTGCGCCTTTCTTCCTTGGAGCCGTGGGATTTAGATGAGCGCTTTTTCCGCTTGTGGGAAAACCCCCGTCTGTGCCGTCACTTGCACCTACCCCTGCAATCCGGCTGCGCGGCCACCCTGCGGCGCATGGCGCGCAAGACCACTCCTGAACAATACGCTGATCTGGTAGCAACTGCGCGCGCTCTGATTGCCGATGTCGCTATCACCACCGACATCATTGTCGGCTTCCCAGGCGAAGACGAGAACGAGTTTGCCCAAAGCCTGGCTTTCATCCAGCAGATGGCGTTTGCCGGTGGGCATGTATTTGCCTTCTCACCGCGCCCAGGCACGGCTGCAGCTCGCCTCGCCAATCCAGTGCCGCCTTCCATCCGCAAGGAACGCAGCCAGCGGGTGCGCGAGAGCCTCTCCACAGCAGCGCAGGCTTTCCGCCAGCGCTTCTTGGGTCGTACAGCCGAAGTCCTCTGGGAAACGACGCGCGGCGCAACACCTCAAGGCTGGATGCTCAGCGGCTTGAGCGATCATTACTTGCGAGTTCGCACCATTACTCCCCTACCGCTCACCAATCAGATTAGCACCGTGCGCTTGATGAGCCTGATCGGCGATGAAATCATGGGCGAAGTCCTTTCCTGAAGAGGTAGAGCATGGCAGCATGTATCTTTTGTCGCATCATCGCCGGACAAGCGCCGGCAAAAGTTTATTATCGCGATGAGCAAGTCATTGCCTTTCAAGATATTCATCCGGTGGCTCCGGTGCACATCTTGATTGTGCCAATCAAGCATCTTGAGTCGATTAATGCTATGACCGAAGAAGACAAGCCCTTGATTGGGCATCTCTTTTGGGTTGCGCGCCAATTGGCTGCCCAACAGGGAATCGCACAGAGCGGCTATCGATCTATCATCAATACCGGCCCAGATTCCGGACAAGCGGTCTTCCATTTGCACCTCCATCTCATTGGCGGTCAACGAGTTCGCTTCCCCATGGGGTAAGCATTGGGCAATTGACGAGGCTGAAGGAGATAGATTTGCTCCAGTAAGGTATAAGGTATAATGAAAGCATGAACCTAAAAGAAAAACTCCAAAACGACCTCAAAGAGGCAATGCGCACCAACAATGAGGTGCAAAAACGCACCTTACGGATGGCACTGGCAGCTATTCGCCTGCTAGAAGTGGAAAGAGGCGTGCAGTTAGACGATAACGCTATTCTAGGGATTTTACAAAAAGAAGTCAAAGCCCGCCATGAAGCGATTGCCGATGCCGAGCGCGCCGGGCGAGCAGACCTCGCCGCCGCCAGTCGCGAAGAACTGGCAGTCCTTGAGGGATATTTGCCGCAAGCGATGAGCGAAGCTGAGCTTGAAGCCTTGGTGCGCCAAGGGATTGCTGAAGTCGGCGCTCAAAACCTGCAACAAATGGGCTTGGTGATGAAATGGCTTATGCCTCGATTGCAAGGCCGTGCCAGCGGAGAACAAGCCAGTCAGATGGTGCGGCGGTTGCTCAGCTAAAGCATTGTTCGCTGATTAGGAAGCTCAGTTAGACAAAAGCAATGACTGCGGTTGCCTCATCTCGTTCGCCGCGGCGGATCATTCCTGCCATTCTCCTCCTCATTGTCCTTTATGGGGCGGTCACGGCGGCTTTGGTTTTGCCCTTCCTTCTCAATACCAATACCGCTTTGCTAGAGGAGGGACAGGTAGCCACTCAAGATATCCAGGCTCCCCATGCGTTGACCTATGTGAGCAATATTCTAACCGAGCAAGCGCGTCAGAACGCTGCCCGTAGTGCCTCCCCCGTTTATACCACCCCCGATACCGGAATCGCACGCGCCCAACGCGAACGTTTGCGCAAAGCGTTGGCTTATATCAACGCGGTGCGCGCCGATGCCTATGCAACGCCCGAACAGAAGCTCGCCGACTTGGCTTTGATGGAAGAACTTTCCCTAACCCCAGAGCAAGCACAGGCGATCCTCAATCTGAACGACCTGCGCTGGCAAGCCATTCAACAAGAAGCGATCGTTGTCCTCGAACAGGTGATGCGTGGTACCATCCGCGAAGAGCGGGTTGCAGAGGTGCGCCGCAATCTACCTGCTATGGTCAGCTTAGCCTTGAGCGAAGATCAAGCGGCCTTGGTGGTCGATTTGGTTGAACCCTTTGTGGTTGCCAACAGTTTTTATAACGAAGAACTCACCCAAGCGGCGCGAGAGAAAGCTGCGGCAGCAGTGGCGCCAATCACCCGTTCTTTCCAAGCTGGCGAGACTATTGTCCAACGCGGCCGGGTGCTGAAAGCGGAGGATATCGAGGCGCTGCAAGCCTTTGGCTTAGTGCAACCCAAGCCGGACCTCGGGTTTTGGCTGCAGAGCGTCCTAGTTTCCTTCTTGATTGTCACCGTTTTGTTTTTGTATGTGCGGCGGAAGAGGGCGGTCCTTTCCGATGTGCGTCTCTTAACAGTCTTGATCTTGGTCTTCTTGCTGTTCCTGTTCACCGCCCGCCTTTTACCGACCGATGGTCTTTTCCCATACGTCTTCCCGTATGCCGCCTTCAGTATGGTGATTGCAGCCTTGCTGGTCAATAGTGAAATTGCAATGCTCACCTCGGTTAGTTTGGCGATCCTGATCGCTTATGCCCAGCCGAATGCGCTCGATCTCTTGATGTACATCCTCATTAGCACTCAATTCAGTGTCTTAGCCCTTGGGAAAGCCCGCCGAATTGTCTCATTCATCATTGCCGGCCTGACAGCCGGTGCGGCCGGCGCTCTGATTCTGATCATTCTCCAGAGGTTGAGCGGTCTAAGCGATCCCATTTCTATCATTTACATCACCGCTGCGGCGCTGTTAGGAGGGATTGCCTCAGCAGGATTTGCTTTGCTCCTTCAGTTCCTCTCAGCACAGTATTTAGGACTATCCACCGCCCTACACTTGATAGATATCTCCCGACCCGATCATCCTCTGCTACGGTTTTTACTGACCAACGCCCCTGGCACCTATCAACACAGCTTGCAAGTTGCCAATCTAGCTGAACAAGCCGCCGAACGGATTCATGCTGACGTGCTTTTGGTGCGGGTCGGCGCCATTTACCATGATATCGGCAAGGCGCTTAATCCTGCTTTTTACATCGAGAATCAGGTAGCCGGCGCTCCCAACCCTCACGACCAATTAGACCCCGCGGTTAGCGCCAAAATGATCATCAGTCATGTCAGCGACGGCTTGAACCTTGCCCGCAAGTATCGCCTGCCTCGCCGTATTCAAGACTTCATCGCTGAGCATCACGGCACGATGATCGCCCGCTATCAATACGCCAAAGCCGTCCAGCAGGCTGGTGGCGATGAGAGCAAAATCGACATTGAACAATTTCGCTATCCAGGCCCGAAACCTCGTTCGCGGGAAACAGCTATCCTCATGCTTGCCGATGGTTGCGAGGCAAGAGTGCGTGCAGAAATGCCAAAGGACGAACAAACCTTGCGCCAAGTGATCAAGAGTGTCTTCGATCATCGCATTGCCATGGGGCAATTGGACGAAACGCCCTTGACCTTGCGAGATCTTTCCGAGTTGATGGACGCCTTTGCTAACACTTTGCGCAATGTTTACCATCCCCGTTTGGTCTACCCAAAACTTGAAGAGCCTCGACCTGCACCAGCTCCCTTAGCGGATCAAGCCTCCTTTGAAGAAGCTCCGATCCCGGTGGAAATCACCCAACCGATTCCCAAAAAGCTTAAGAGCAACGTTGAAAACCCTTCATGATCACTGTGCAGAAAACTATCTCACTCCCTATTCAAGAATGGCGCACGTATAAAGCCATCCTCAGCCAAGCCGCCAAGGCAACCCTTGCTGCAGTCCCCGCTCAACCAGACGGGGACATCACGGTAGTATTAAGCAATGACAACCAAATCCGTGCTTTGAATCATCAATTTCGCGGCCTGGATTCGCCAACCGATGTCCTGTCCTTTAACCTCGACGAGTTCAACCCTCGCAGCGGCCGCAAATATCTGGGCGATGTGATCATCTCACTCGAACGCGCTCGAGAACAAGCTGCCTCTGCCGCTCACTCGCTTGAGGCAGAGCTGGCTCTGCTAACTGTGCACGGGGTCTTGCACTTGTGTGGCTATGACCACGAACAACCCGTTGAACAAGAGCAAATGTGGGCACTGCAGAAAGCGATTCTATCCTCCCTAGGCATTCACCTCTCGCTTCCAAATCAGTAAAGGTACGAATGTCTCATGCCTTGTTCCGCTTCCTGCGCTCCAGAGCCAAATCATTTCAATATGCCTTTGAGGGCTGTTGGTTCGTCATTCGCAGCCAACCCAATGCTTGGATCCATGCTCTTGCCAGTTTTTTGGTGATCGGCTTATCCATTTGGTTGCGATTAGAGCGGAGAGATTGGGCGGTCATCGTCTTGACCATTGCCTTGGTTTGGACAGCGGAATTTTTGAACACCGCACTGGAAGCCATTGCAACCGCGGCCGCAGATGGAAAACAACACCCTTTAGTGAAAGTGGGGAAAGATGTGGGGGCAGCGGCGGTTTTGATCGCCGCCTTTGCCTCCATTGCCATTGGGCTCCTGATTCTTGTTCCACCTCTCTTAGAAAGGTTGGGTTTTTAAATGGCACTTTCGTTTCGTTTTGGCACTGTCGGTTCCCCCAAATCCACACCACCGAAACCCGGCGGCTCGGTAGGAGCCATTCAACGCCTGCGAGAGTTAGACTTAGACGCCCTCGAATTGGGTTGGGTGCAAGCCGTGCGGGTTTCTGAAAGCACCTGTGCTGAGATTCGCGCCGCTGCTCAGGCTCAAGATGTGTGCATTAGTGTTCATGCCCCCTATTTTATCAACCTGAATGCAGACGAAGCTGAATGGCCGAAGTCCCGCAAGCGCCTGATGGATGCTGCTTATTACGGCAACTTGGCTGGCGCCACTGATATCGTCTTTCATCCCGGTTCATATTTTGGCAAAAGCCCAGAAGAGGTGCTTCCCCTCGCCCTAGAGCGATTGCAGGTGTGTATAGATGAATTGCGCCAGATGGGGAATAGGGTCACCCTGCGTCCTGAGACGATGGGAAAATCCGCCATGTTAGGCTCCCTACAAGATACCTTGGTGATGAGCCGCACGATCAACGGCGTGGCACCCTGTATCGACTTTGCCCATCTACACGCGCGTGCCGGCGATGGCAGCATGAATAGCTACGAAGAATGGACACAAGTTTTATCTCAAATTGCTCAAACCTTAGGAGAGGCAGCCCTGCAAGACCTGCACATTCATCTTTCGGGAATCGAATACTCGCTTAAGGGAGAGCGCGAACATCTCAAGATTCAAGAAGCCGATCTCGATATTGCCGCCATCTTTCACGCCTTGAAAGATTTTGCTTGTCGCGGGCGCATCTTGTGCGAGAGCCCGGTGCTGGAAGACGATGCCCTGCTGCTGCGCCAGATGTGGATGGAAATCTCGGGCGAAACGCCATAAAGAGCGATAGATTGGGGGAGTGATTCGCTTGCGTACAAAGGTGCTTAGGCGGTAGAGCCGAAATAAAGCAGCTATCCTCAGGCCACCTATACGGCTGTTTGAGAAGCCTCACGGGCGAGGGGATGATCCTTGCCGATCAATGGCTGGGTGAATCGATGGCTGCATCACGCTTTGCATCAAGACCCGCTAGCCGATTGCGCAAGGAGCCCAGCGGTGCATTCGTGCCGCGCTGCAGGGCGCACTTCCCCATCTCGGAGGCTAGATGTCCCCGTCCACCCAACCCCGCAGGCGAGGACGCTTGGGCTCCGCTGCCCCACCGAAAGAAAACGATATGCTAGCGGGCAACGGCGTTGAAATTGATCAGGATCAAATTTTGTTCACATGCCCCGAAGGTATCAAAGTAAATGCGATCGGTCAGAGGTGTACCCTGCGGGTCGAAGAGCTGGATATAGATACTCCCTTGAGAGGCAATCGGGACATCGCCCAGCACAACTTCATAGCCTGATAAGCCGTATTGTGGCGCGGCGCCGTTTAGACTCAACAGTTCAACAGTTTCTCCGTTGAGCACGCCCCCCACCACGACGAGCACGGTAGCCGGCGGTACGGGCTGGCCGGCAGCATCCAAAATTTGCCCCGCCACACCGGCCCATTTGCAGCCTAGGTCGGGATAAAAGGCCGTGCTTGCCATGGCTTTTGGACTACCTTCACTCAGCGCATATTGCACCATCTCGGGCGGCAGAGGCGTAGGGGTTGGAATTGGGGTCGGGGTGGGAGGTTCTGTGGGTGTCGAGGTTGGGGTGAAGGTAGGCGTAATGGTCGGACGCGGCGTGATGGTTGGGCTAGGCGTCCAAGTGGGAGGCAGAATTTGCAGCGGTGTGGGGGTCAAAGTGGGCAATTCGACAGGTTGAAGGGGGGTCGGTGGAGGGAATAAATTCAGACTGCTATACGGGTCGAAATAGATGATCACGGTGACCAACCCCACACAGCAAGTCATCAACAACACGAGGACGGTCAAGAGATTCCAGAAGGCTGTCAGCAACCTGCGCGAAGAGCCTCGTCGATTTTCTAATTCATAAGAACCCATTCACCACCTCCCCTGCCTGGCTTAGTTGTTCGTCAAAAAAACTTCTATCTGACTGCTAGCACGGCGTTGGGCAAGCCACGCTTGCAAAGAGCGTTTTTGGTAAGACAGATAAGCCTCTGCGGTTAGCGTTCGTTGAGGGTCTCGCTCGATTACTTGAACAATATGATAACCGGCTGCCGTGCGAATCACTGGACTGTATTGACCCGGCTGAAGCGAAAAGAGGACTTCTTCAAGCTGCGGATCAAGCACCATGCCGCGCGCCAGCCAGCCTAAGTCCCCATAGGTAATGGGATCAAACTGCTCAGCCAGCGCAGCAAAGTCCTTGCCAGCTTGCAATTCAGCATAGACAGCTTGCGCTCGCTCAGCGGAGTAGAGCAGGATTTGGCGGGCATGAACTTGTTCAACCTGGCGCGGCGTTTGAGCAAGGATTTGGTTGCGCATCCAAACTGCGGCAAGCTCGCGCTTCAAGGCTAGACGTAGGCTTTCCGCGGTATACCCAACCTGTGCCATCCAATCCTCCAAGACAGCCTGACCACCAATTTGGTCTGCCAATTGTTGAAGGCGTTCCTCTACCATCGTATCTTCTACCCGATAGCCAGCTTCTTGCGCTGCCTGCGCCAGTAAAACTTTATCGATCAGGTCATTCAACACCGTCTGTTGAGCATCGGTTGCTAGTTCCGTGCCAAAAGCCATTTGGTATCGTTCCAGTTCTTGTTGGAACTCCTGCAGGGTAATCCCTTCGCCGTTTACTTTTGCCGCCAGAGGGACAGCAGTCGCCGTAGCGGGGCTGAGGGTTAGGGTGGCCGTGGGTTGACGGGTCGCCGTTGGGGTTGATGTCGGTTGTGTACAGGCAGCCATCCCGACTCCCATCAGCCACAACCAAGCCAAGATCGGTAGCCAAACCAAGCGCCTTCTATACAAGATCGCAGAACAAGATCGTTTGGAAAGTCTCATTGGGTTGATTATAACTGATGAGCGAAAGGTGCAAGAGCCGCTTTGTCCCACAAAAGCTGTCTCGTCCTGCCGAGACGATCGGCAATGTCTTGCCCGGCAAAGGCTTGAACTTCCCCAAAGGTAGGAGTGCAAATATGACTCTACTGAAAAAAGCCTGTACACCACGAAGACACAAAGGCGCTAAGACAATGTAATAATGAAAACTTCGTGGCTTTGTGTCTTTGTGGTCCCATACCCTTCTTGCAGTGGACTCAAATATGAATGAATTCTGAAAACTATTTCACAAAGCCGCAAGAATAGGGTAAAATCATATTCGGATAGAATATATCCGAATTTATCCAACCCATCACCCCCAACTCGAGGTCAAAATGCATTCTCCAACCGTGACGCCTTTCTCCACTTCTCTGCGCGAGGGCACGCGCACAGCACACCGTCTGGCAGAGAACTCGCCGTTCATGCGTGAGTTATTTGCCGCCCGCCTACCTTTGCCTGCCTACCGCATTTTCCTGTGTCAACTCTATCGCCTCTATTCGGCATTAGAGGATTGCTTGGTCATCTTCCAACAGGATCGCTCCCTGCAAGCCTTCTATTTGCCAGCGCTCTTCCGCCGTGCAGCGCTAGAAGAGGATTTGTGCTATTACTACCGTGATGAAAGCTGGCGCGTGCTTCCGCCCTTAGAAGCCACCCAAGCCTATGTGCAGCGTATCCAAGCCATTGCAGAAGATTGGCCGCTTGGACTGGTAGCTCATCACTATACCCGTTATCTCGGAGACTTATCCGGCGGACAGGCAATGAAGCGCATTGTCGCTAAAATGTACCACTTAGACTCCAACCAGGGTTTGGCGTTTTATGACTTTCCTGACATTGCCGATTACGCGGCCTTCAAGAACGAATACCGTGCCAAACTCGATTCTTTACCTATCGATGATCACCTCGCTCATCGGCTCATCGCCGAGGCGAATCACGCCTTTGAATTGAACCGCAGCATGTTTGAAGCGATGATGGATTACATGAATGCAAATGCCCCCGGTGATCAAGGAGAGGCGCAAAAAGTTGATGTTTGAATTGCCAAATAAAAGTATAATGCGGGGAAAATCCTGAGTGTAAACAGACTATGGGTAAAGGGAATATTCCGCGTCGAATCCGCTCCATTTTTCGCTTTCTTTTTCACCTGCTGACCCACGTGGAGGTAATTGGAGTAGAAAAAGTACCTCTGCAAGGGGGATGTATCCTAGCCACCAATCATCTCAGCCGTCTCGATCCGCCCTTGTTGTTTATGCTCATCGAACGGGATGATTTAACTGCCCTAGTGGCAGATAAGTATAAGAAATATCCTTTTATCCCCTGGCTGGTCAATACCTTGAGAGGTATCTGGATTCATCGCGAGGAGGCGGATTTCCGGGCATTGAAAGACGCCTGTCGCTACCTGGAACAAGGGGGGATGTTAGGAATTGCGCCGGAGGGCACGCGCAGCCGCACGAAGGGATTGTTACCCGGTAAACCCGGCGTCGCCTATTTGGCGGACAAAGCCAGGGTACCCATCGTCCCTGTGGCAATCAGTGGTACGGAGGGAGCTATTTTTAAGATCTTGTCGTTTCGTCGCCCAAAAATTCGGGTTGTCTTCGGCGATCCGATTCAATTTCCACCGATCGATCGTAGCAAACGGGATGAGATGCTGCAGCGCAATACCGACGAAATCTTGTGTCGCATCGCTGCCCTGCTCCCTGAAGGATACCGGGGGGTCTATGCCGATCACCCACGTCTGAAAGAAATCCTAACCGCTTCAGCCTCCTAAAGGCGTGATAGAATTCGGCTTATGAAAAGTTGGCGCTTTTGGCTGGGCGTTCTGGTCAGCCTTTTTTTTCTGGGCTGGGTGCTGAAGGATTTGCTTCCAGAGATCGAACTCTTTTGGGTAGCTCTGCGCCAAGCTCAATATATCTGGCTGATTCCGGGCGTAGCCGTCTATTTCCTCGGTGTGTGGGCGCGTGCTTGGCGCTGGCATTATTTATTGCGCCGCATCAAAGCTGTGCCTACCCGTACCATGTTTCCCATGGTCGCCATTGGTTATATGGGGAATAATATCTATCCCGCCCGCGCCGGCGAAGTCCTGCGCGCCGTGGTGCTTAAACGACGCGAGGGCATCTCGGTCTCCGCCTCGCTAGCTACTATCATTGTTGAACGCATTTTCGACGGGCTGGTGATGTTAGCATTTGTCTTTGTCAACCTGCCCGAATTGAGCCGTCTGACAGCTTCAGCCGGAGTAGCCGGGGCAAGCAGCATCCGTCAGATCGCCGTAGGTGGAGCCGGGCTTTTCTTTGGCGCCTTGGTGTTTTTTCTAATCGCCGCCATGTTTCCCCAACGAACGCAGGGTCTCATTGCTTGGTTGACTCATCGCTTCGTCCCACAACGGTGGCGTGAACAAACGCTATCCCTAAGTGAACGCTTTCTCAGCGGTTTAGAAGCCTTACGCTCTCCCCTGGATGTTTGGATGATTTTCTTCACTTCGGTGGTGATCTGGCTTTTTGAAACCGGCAAATACTGGTTTGTCATGCACGCTTTCCCATTCCAGGTGAGTTTTTTCGCCCTGATGTTGATGAATGGCATCGTGAATCTGGCAACCACGCTGCCTTCGGCGCCGGGCTACATCGGCACCTTTGATAAGCCCGGTATAGCTGTGTTGGAAGCTTACGGGGTGAGCACTGCGGTTGCCTCCAGCTATACCATCGTCCTACACATTGCCTTATGGCTACCGATCACCGCCTTGGGGGCATATTATCTGTGGCGTGAAGGGTTGCGCTGGGAGGCGGCTCTGAAGGAGGCGCAATGACTGAACCCCGTGCAAGCCGCCGGGTAGCCGTGATCGGGGCAGGTTTTGGCGGTCTGGCGGCTGCTTATGACCTGCTAAAGAACGGTCAGCAAGTCACGCTGTACGAAGCCGCCGATCACGTTGGCGGGTTGGCAAGCGGTTTCAAAGAACCTCACTGGGAATGGTCGATGGAGAAGTATTATCACCATTGGTTTGCCAGCGACCGTCACATGCTGCAACTGATCGATGAGCTAGGCTGGCGCAAGCATGTGCGCTTTCCTCGCCCGTATACGGTCGTCTATTACCGTGGGCGGTTCTACCCCTTTGATTCGATCTTGCAGATGGCGCTCTTTCCGGGCTTGGGATGGGGGATCGATAAAATCCGCTTCGGTTTCGTCGGGTTGTTCCTGCGCCTGACCAATAACTGGCAAGCCCTCGAAAAGACCACCGTGGAAGCTTGGATGCGCCGCTGGGCTGGCGATCGGGTGTATGAGTTGATGTGGCAACCCCTGATGATCGGCAAGTTTGGCGAACGCTATGCTCCCTTGGTCAATATGGCTTGGATGTGGGCGCGCATCAAAGCCCGCACAACCCGCTTAGGTACCTTTGAGGGCGGCTTTCAAGCCTTTGCCGACCGCTTTAGCGCTCTATTGCAGAAGATGGGCTTGAATTTACGCCTATCCTGCCCAGTGGAGCGCATCTCTCCCCTGCAGGAAGGCGGCTTAACCGTGCAAAGCGCAGACGGGCAAGCTCACTACGACCAAGTGCTGGTCACCCAATCGCCAAGCGTGTTGGCGCGCCTAGCCCCTGAGTTACCCCCCGATTACCTGCGCGGTTTGTTAGAGTTGAAGAGCATGGGCGCGGTGGTGCTGATCTTCTCCCTCAAGCAGCCGCTTTCACCCCAAGGTTATTATTGGTATAACATCCCCAAATCGGCTGGCTTTCCCTTTCTTGCCTTGGTGGAGCATACCAACTTCGTCCCGGCGCGCTATTTTGGTGGTGAGCATTTAGTTTATTGCGGTGATTACCTCGAAACCGATCATGAGTACTTTCAACTGAGCCAAGATCAACTCGTCCAACGTTTTCTACCCGCTTTACAGCGTATTAATCCTAACTTTTCACCCCAATGGGTGAATAAAACTTGGTTGTTCCGCACGCTGTATGCCCAACCGGTGCCGTTTGTCAACCATTCACGCAACATTCCCCCAATCCGTACCCCATTAGCGGGGTTGTATTTCGCCAGCATGAGTCAGGTGTACCCATGGGATCGAGGCACCAATTTTGCAGTGGAGATTGGGCGACGAGCAGCACACCTGATGCTTGAGGATTGAACCACTACCTGCAAAGGAGTCTCCGATGCGAGCTGAATTTTTTGCCTTACTAACCGCTCTTGCCTGGGGTATTGGCGGCTATTTCGAGAAAAAAGGACTACACTTGGGCAACCTTTCGCCACAGATGGGCATCACCATCCGCACTGCGGTAGCCTTGGTGATTTTAGCGGCGGTCAGTTTCCCGCAGTGGAAAACCCTCAGCCAAGCTGGCAGCAAGGCGTTATGGATGATGGTTTTCGGTGGTGGTGTGATTGCTGGAGCCGTTGGAATGCTGTGCTTTTACACCGCCCTGAAAGGTGCTCCTTTGGGGCGGGTGATGCCCATTGCGTTTACCTCGCCGCTGTTCGGAGCGCTGATGGGCATCCTGTTCGGGGGCGAGCCGCTCACCTGGAAAGTCATCCTTGGCGCTTTGCTCACGGTCGGTGGGATCATTCTCCTAACTTTTGGATGAACCTGACGGCTTTTCGGGCGCTCTTGACCCCGCTTGGGCAGCAAGCGCTGGCTCAGGCGGTTGCGCTGCAACCCACCGAAGAGAGTTATCTGCGTCACTACCAAAACCTTTCTCGCCGCTACGATGCTCAGCTTGCGCAAGCCGCTCTAGAAACGGCAATCCTGCGCCGCAAGGCGCAAGCCAAGACGCCCTTTGCCAAACAGCTTTACTTTACCCAAGAAGCCCTTGAACAAGCTTCGCATTGGGAAATTGCCCGTTATCGCGCCCAACGCATGCGAGGAGCAGCCTTCATCTTGGACCTAGGCTGTTCGATCGGCAGCGATTCCTTTGCATTCG
This sequence comes from Anaerolineae bacterium, assembly GCA_003130835.1. GTDB lineage: Bacteria > Chloroflexota > Anaerolineae > Anaerolineales > UBA4823 > NAK19. Next base: position 40,865 of record QEXX01000039.1, read on the forward strand.
CTGAAGTTGCGTTGACCGTAGGGATCGACCGCGATGCCTTGCGCCTAGCGATGGCTCAAGCGAACAGGCGCGCCCTAAACCTAGAGGAGCGGATCGGTTGGGTGCGAGCCGACCTAACCCAGCCGCTTCCTTTCGGAGCGCCTCTTGAGCATGCAGCGGCTTTCTTTGATCCAGCTCGCCGTGTTGGCGGACAGCGGCGCTTTCACGTCGATCGCTATCAACCGCCTTTGGGAGTCCTTTGCGAGTGGCAAAAACGCTTGCCAAACTTAGCCGTGAAGCTCTCCCCAGCAGTAGATTTGCAAGAGCTTGCGCCTTACGGAGGAGAAATCGAGTTTATCTCGTTCAAGGGAGAACTCAAAGAAGCGGTGTTGTGGCTGGGTGGTTTTGTGCGCTGTGCTCGACGCGCTACGCTGCTGCCGGCTGGAGTTAGTTTGGAAAGTGAAACCCCCGTTTCAGACGATCAACTTCCCCTGGCATCACCCGCAGCTTACCTGTATGAACCCGACCCAGCCATCCTGCGCGCCGGATTGGTGCGCAAACTGGGACAGATGCTAAACGCCTGGCAAATGGACGATGAAATCGCCTATCTCACCGCCGAACAAAGCGTATCTACCCCGTTTGCCCGCTGCTGGCAAGTCGAAAGCTGGTTTCCTTTTCAGCTCAAACGCTTGCGCGCCTACCTTCAGGAGCGCCATGTAGGAAAGGTAATCATTAAAAAGCGCGGTTCACCCCTGCAACCTGAAGCCTTGCAACATGCCTTGCGCCTCAAGGGAGAGGAAGAACGGGTGCTTTTTCTAACCCATCTGCGGGGAAAACCGATCGTGATTATTGCCTTCCCCCAATAACGCAAAGGAAACGGCAAGAGGAAGACTCCGCAAGTCCAATCACCATGCCACTGGCTATCAATCCAGCCTGAAGTATGATACAATTTTCATGGCTGGAACGAGGTATGGAAGAGAACCTGCGCGAGATCATCCAACGCGAACTGCCTGGCTTAATCATGAAAGACCCTCAAATTCGGGATTGGGTCTGGCATTTGATTCATGAATATGCGCCAAGCAAAGCTGAAAGCGAGAGCCGCTTCGAGCAAATGTTGGCTGAATTGCACACCATGCGGGATGAGTTTCAGCGAGAAATGCGGCAGATGCGCGAGGAGTTCCAGCAAGAAATGCGTTCCATGCGCGAAGAGAGCGAGCGCCGCTGGGAGGAGGACCGGCGCAAGTGGGAAGAAAACTTGCGTCAGTGGAAAGAGAATGAACGCAAATGGGAAGAGCACCGACGCAAGTGGGAAGAAAATGAACGCAAATGGGAAGAGCACCAACGCAAGTGGGAAGAAAGTCTGCGTTGGTGGGAAGAGAATCAACGCAAGTGGGAAGAAAATGAACGCAAGTGGGAAGAAAACCAACGTTGGTGGGAAGAGAATCAACGCAAGTGGGAAGAGAACCAACGTCGGTGGGAAGAGAATCAACGCAAATGGGAAGAAAATGAACGCAAGTGGGAAGAAAACCAACGTTGGTGGGAAGAGAATCAACGCAAATGGGAAGAGAACCAACGTCGGTGGGAAGAGAATCAACGCAAATGGGAAGAAAATGAACGCAAGTGGG